>JAAUTG010000193.1 GCA_012031785.1 Saprospiraceae bacterium
AAATCCATGATAAAATTGATAGCGAACACCTGTCTCAAAAGTAGCCAACTGCTCGTTCGTCAACCTTGCTTCCAATCCGTGGGCACCAAATGCACCCAACACCACTGCCAGCAGCAGTATTACTGCCGCAATTTGTAACATCGTTCTGTTCATATCAACTAAAGACTAACTATTCACCCATCTTACGCAGTTGGTTATTCGTTGGTGAGGTTATTTGATGAGGTAGGGTTTTGAACTTTCTAAATGACTTAGCACAAAAAAGCTAGAGTTTAATGCTCTAATCCCAGTTCCTAACCATCCTAACAAATGACCAACTGCGTAGCATTAGCTGCTAATTACTTTCAAAACAGCCTCGTTGGGAATTTGGTTCATGCACGCAAAATGTCCTTTTGGGCACTTTTCAAACCCAATTTTAGAACAAGGTCTGCATCCTAAGCCTTTCATCTCCACAGTAATATTGCGCTGTACATTTTGCGCGTAGTAAGGATACATCCCAAAATCAGGAATTGTGTTGCCCCAAATAGAAACGATTTCTTTCTGAAAAGCGGCTGCAATGTGCATCATTCCTGTATCGTGACTAATTACCCATCGCGCCTGTCGCACCAAAGATGCAGATTGATTCAGATTAAAATTTCCACAAGTATTCACGACATGCGCACCAGCATTTGCAGCAATCATTTTTCCAGCTTCTACATCCGTCGGACCGCCAATTAGCAGCACAGGCAAGGGAATAGCTCGGCATAATTCAATAATTTTCTCACTGGTCATTCGCTTTGTAGCATGAGCCGCACCAATCACAAAAGCGATATATGGAGTATCCGCCTTGAATCCAGCTTCAAACAGCAAATTGGTTGGAGCAACTTCGTCTTTGGAGGGGATGAAAAAATCAAGCCCTAACCCGTCGTTCTTCACACCAAGTTGCGCGACAGTGGCTAAGTATCGCTCCACAATATGCACTTTAGGCAAACGATTTATTTTAAAATTGACCATCAGCCATTTTTGTACGTTGATTTTGTCAAAAGTCAATGATTGGCTTCGCAAAAGCATCTTTACCTGCTGACTTCTAAGGTTGTGGTGCAAATCCACAACATAATCAAATTGCTCTTTTTGGAGCGTGGGCAGGACTTCCTTTACTCGTTTTTCTATCGTATGGATTTGATGCAGGTAAGGATTATGTGCCAAAACCCCTTGAAACGATTTTTTGGTTAAATAATGTATTTCGCAGTTGGTTTGCAGTTTAAGACAACGAATTAAGGGAGTAGTCAACACAATATCGCCTATCGAAGAAAAGCGTATAAGTAATATTTTCATTCCAAAAAGCACTTAACTGATGTTATGTAAATTGGTGATTTGTTAGCCTGATATTATTTAGTCAGCCTTTTATGTACTTTAGCATTTGGAAGTTTCAAAAGGAGGAATTGCACAACATCAACTTGTAATTCCAAAACTGTGTCAAAGTTAAAAAATAATGTTTGGTTAGCGATTTTCCATACATTTGTAAGTAAAAAAACACGTAAAAAAAATGACCACTCCAAGTTTTAAGCGAATTGTAGTAAAAATAGGTACAAATGTACTCACGCAAGCGTCTGGTTTATTGGACATTACTTCCGTCAGTCATTTAGTGGATCAAATTGCTGCCTTGAAACAGCAAGGTATTGAGGTGCTGGTGGTGACCTCTGGCGCAGTAGGAGCTGGTAGAAGCGTTTTTCCTGTCAGTAGCCACTTGAGCAAAGTGGTGCGGCGACAAGTGTTGGCTTCCATTGGGCAGGTACGTTTGATGCAACTTTACATGCAGCTATTTGGAAATTATAACCTCTTTTGTGCGCAGGTGTTAGCTACCAAAGAAGATTTCAGAGATAGGCAGCATTACCTGAATATGCAGAATTGTTTGCTGGCGTTGTTGCGCGACAATGTTGTGCCAATTATTAACGAAAACGATGTAATTGCAGTCAGCGAATTAATGTTTACGGACAACGACGAATTGGCAGGTATGATTGCAAGTATGATTAGCGCGGATGTATTAACGATTCTCTCTACTGTAGATGGCGTGTTTGATGGTTCGCCAGACGATCCCAGCAGTATGCTAATTCCTGTCATTGACCCTAATGACGAGGAAATTAAACGAGTGGTGCTGCCTTCCAAGTCTTCTTTTGGACGCGGTGGCATGAGTACCAAACTACGCATCGCTCAAAAATGTGCTGCCACAGGTACGAAAACCATTATTGCTAACGGGAAACGCCCATCTATTCTCCTCAATATCTTGAAAAACAACTATGTAGGTACTACTTTTCTGCCTAATGCTACGCTATCCAACGTAAAAAAATGGATGGCATACGCGCAAACCGAACATCGAGGTATCATCACCATCAACCAAGGTGCAGCGGAAGCTCTATTTTCTAAACAACAGATTGCCAGCTTATTACCAATTGGAATTACCCATGTAGAAGGCGATTTCGAGAAAGGAGATATTATCAGAATTGTTGGACCCACAGGTAATTATTTGGGAATTGGAGTTGCTCAATATGACTTTCAAACTACGCTGGAGTGGATGGGACAAAAAGATAAAAAACCGTTAGTGCATTATGATTATCTGTACGTTGAAGAATAATGTGTAAGTACGCAGCTACTTTTAGTGATAAATGAATCAAGAGTGGGGAGTTACTGGTTCATTACTCAATGATAGATGATTGGTAAAAGCGAATCATTTAGTTGTTGCTCATTGCTTGGAAAACAAGAAAGCCTCCAACCGAAATACGGTTGGAGGCTTTCTTGTTTAGCTAGTTTTCTAATCAGATTATGGTCTGCTGACAATAATTTTCTTAGAAAGCTGCTGATCTGCAACTCGCACATTCAAGATATAAAATCCTCCACTCAAAGTAGTCAAATCAATTTGCTCTAAATCAGCGTGGTCTTTTGGATATGCCTTGCGCAATACCACACGACCTAAGTGATCTTGAATAAATACTTCTATGGATTGATTGCTGAAATCTCTGAAGTCCACTGCAATTTCGTTGTAAGCAGGGTTCGGATAGACGCTTAATTCGCTAACCGTGTTTGGTACAACTTGCGCTGCTGCTTGTGGTGGTGTGCTAATAGCTTGACCCGCTATGGCAAGTGGATTTACTGGACGAATGTTCATAAAGTAAGTAACATTGTCGTTCCAGTCACAATTAGCAAAGTCGCCTTCTCCCACAAAACAGCCATCTTTCACGTAGTCGTTGATAGCGATGTAGTGGTTTGGAATTTCGATTCCATTGCGGTCAATCACTTTGTATAACCGTACTCCAAGCAAGGCTCTACGTCCTGTTACTGGGTCTTTATCGCCTTTACCATCCGTCACGTAGCCGTCCATTGCAATTCTAAATGAGCCATTGACGACATCTCTTGAAGCACCTCCAATCACGTCCAACTGCGTGCAACCTTGCTCCTTTGATAGAATAGACTGATGCCATCCTGCACAAGTATTGAAGCTGAAGTTACCAACTCTTCTGAAGTCATTTGGTGCAATAAAGCGCGTGTTCAAGCCAGAACCTTCGTTGGTTTGCGCACCACCTTTGTAAGTTGCCAAGTTGAATCCGATGACTGGCTGACTCTTATCTGCTTGTTCCCAAAGTTCAGAAAGTACCAAATCGCCATGCAATCCGTTCACTACATCCTGTGGATTTGGATAGGCAGCTGTCTGATTGATGATGCTACCCAGCCTTGTTTTGAAGCCATAGATTTGTAAAATGGTTTCAATGAGTGGCTCATTGTTTCCTTCTGGACGTACATGGAATGCGCCTCGAAGTTCTGCACCCACAGTAGGTAGATTTGTAGCGTTGGAATTAATTTGGATGCTACCATTTCGGATTCCTCTTCCACCATTGATTTCGTAAAACTCAATAACCAAGTCGTAGAAAGCACCTGCAGCTACTGTGATAGGTAATCGGTCTGCATTAGGAAAACGGAATTGCGCTGGATTAGAAAGTTGCAAGCTAGAAATAATCAAGTTGCCTGTTCCCCTATTGTGAATGCGCATGGTGTTCCTATTGTGTAAACCCGTCATGGTAGGTACGCTTCCTTTTGAATTACAGAAAGCGTATAAGTCATCAGCAGGGAAACTCGTACCCACGAAAGGTATTTTAGTTCTGTTCTCCAGTTGAATGACTGCACCATTGTTGTTTCCACCACCACCACCTGTACTACCAGTCACAGTGATGACCACGCTCGATTCTGCACTTGCCCCTTGATTATCAGTTGCTACTGCTCGCAACGTGTGCGTACCCACGGCTAAATTATTCACAGTCCAATTGTAAGGTGCTGCCACGTCTGTGCCAACTAATGCTCCGTCATAATATAACGTAACGTTAGCTACTGAACCATTCGCATCAGAAGCATTTGCATTTACGGTCAGGTTTGTACCTGCGGTGAAAGTCTGTCCGTTAGCAGGGCTGGTAATACTGACCGTTGGAGGCGTATTACTTGTGCCACCGCCACCGCCACCTGAACCACTACCGACGGTGATGATATGGATGCGTTCTCCTGTCTTCCCTTTATTGTCAACTGCTACAACTTTTACTTCGTAAGTACCTGCTGTCAAATTTGCCAAAACAGGATCAGTTGTGGCATTCCAAGTATATGGTGGCGTGGTAATCGTTCTTACTGTGCTGCCATTGAAGAATAATCTAGCATTGCGAATAGAACCATCTGCATCTACTGCCGTCGCTTCTACCGTCAGGTTAGTCCCAACTGGGAAGTTCTGATTGTTGGTTGGACGAATAATAGTCACTACTGGGCTACCGTCGCCTGTACCGCCTCCACCTGTGGAAGAATTGACTGTAATGTTCACGATTGTTTCTCCAGTGGCTCCTTGATTGTCCGTCGCTACGGCTCTCAACGTATGCGCGCCTGCTACCAAGCCATTGATTGTCCATGAATATGGCGAAGTTGTATCGTCATTCACTAGAACGTTATCGTAGAAGAGTGCTACTTTGCTAACCGTACCGTTGGCATCACTAGCCGTTGCCGTCACTGTCAAGTTCGTACCAGCCGTGAAGGTTTGACCATTCGTTGGTGCTGTAATTGCTACTGTTGGTGGCGTGTTGGTGCTACCACCACCACCACCAGAACCACCACCTACGGTAATAGTAATGGTTTGTTCTCCTTTTTTACCTTGATTGTCCGTAGCTACTGCGCGAAGTGTATGTGTGCCAGCAGTTAAGTTGCGAAGCTGCGTGTCGGGATGTGGTGTTCCTTCACCCCACTCATAAGGCGCAAGACCTTCAGTACGTACAAACTGTCCATCAAAGTAAAGTTCCACGTCTTTGATTCTACCATCGCTGTCGCTGGCATCTACTTTCACATAAAGATTTGCCCCTACTGCAAAGGGCTGCCCGTTGGTTGGACTAGCAAATGCTACTGTTGGATTACCTGTTGGTGTGGTGCTATTGACGGTAATGGAAATATTTGATTCTGCACTTGCCCCTTGATTATCGGTAGCGACTGCCCTTAGCGTATGTGTGCCTACGGCTAAATTGTTCACTGTCCAACTGTAAGGTGCTACTGCGTCTGTACCAATTAATGCTCCATTGTAGTACAAAGTCACGTTCGTCACTGAACCATTTGCATCAGAAGCATTCGCATTTACAGTCAGATTTGTACCTGCGGTGAAAGTCTGTCCATTGGCAGGGCTAGTGATACTGACTGTTGGAGGAGTGTTGGTTGTGCCACCACCGCCGCCACCAGAACTACCACCGACATTGATGGTAATGGTAACTTCACTTGTTTTTCCTGAATTGTCCGCTGCTCCCACTCTGATGGTATGAGTACCTGCTTGCAAGTTTGCTAAAGCGGGGTCTGTGGTAGCATTCCATTGATAAGGAGGCGTATCTATTTTTCTGATAAAGTTGTCATCAAAATATAACCTTGTATTTCTAACGGTACCGTCAGCATCCGTAGCAGTTGCCGTTACTGTTAGATTTGCACCTACCGCGAAAGTTTGTCCATTGGTTGGCGTAACAATCGTTACAATAGGTGTACCGTTTTCGCCACCTGCACTTGTACCGCCACTAGTGCCACCGCCGCCACCTGTACCACCACCAGTGCCACCTGTGACCGTAATGGTAATAGATGTTTCGGAAGTAGCTCCTTGATTGTCCGTCGCTACCGCGCGAAGCGTATGCGTACCAGCAGTCAAATTATTAAGTGGCGTATCTGTATGTGGCGTGGAAGGTCCCCAGTTGTAAGGTGCAAGACCTTCTTTTCTGACAAAAATTCCATCAAAGTACAAATCAACACCAGCAATAGAACCGTTCACATCGGATGCTAATACTTCTACATCTAAATTTGTACCTGCTGGGAAGGTTTGTCCATTAGTTGGTGTTCTGAAGCTCACTGTTGGTGGGGTATTAGTTCCACCGCCTGTGCCACCACCACCTGTACCGCCGCCGCCGCCTGTGCCACCTACTATGATGGTATGGGTAACTTCAGTGGAAGCACCTGCGTTGTCCACTGCACCTACTCTCACTGTATGTTCACCTGCTTGAAGATTTGCTAACACTGGATCAGTAGTAGCATTCCATTCAAAAGGAGCTTGGTCAATTCTTCTGACAAAGTTGCCATCAAAGTACAAACGTGAATTTTTAATTGTACCGTCACTATCCGTAGCAGTTGCTCTAACTGTCAGGTTAGTGCCTGTTGGTAAAGACTGATTGTTAGTAGGTGTATTAATCGTGACGCTTGGAGGAGCATTATTGAACAGTTGTAAACTGAATCCACCATCGTTACTATCATCATCTACTTGGTCTTCCTGTTTTTGCTCTTCACGAGGTCCGTCAGAATGAGCGATCGTAGGGAAGATTAAAGCAGCCGTAATCGGTGTTACCCTGAAGGTCGTTTCTATAGTGACCGTGTTTCCTTCATTATCTATTGCAACTGCTCTCAATTGATAAGTACCCACTGCCATTGCCCTCAAACTAGGATCATTCTGGTTGGCTTTACCCCACTCATAAGGAGGAATAGTCTCTTTCGCAAGAACGTACCATTCATGTAGAGGTCAACACTTGCTATACTGCCATTACTATCAGAAGCATCTACTTCTACCACCACATTAGAACCTGCGGCAAAAGCCTCGTTAGGTAATGGTTTTACGAAACGAGCCGAGAGGCTTGCTACGTTGATAGTATGAATTTTCTCGCCTGTCTTATTTTGATTGTCGAACTCCTACTACTTTTATTTCATGTGTTCCTTCTGATAAATTTGCCAGTAAAGGATCGGTGGTAGCATTCCATTCGTAAGGCGGTGTAGTGATCGTTCTCACAGTGATTCCATCAAAGAAAAGTCTAGCATTTCTAACCGAACCATCTGCATCCACAACGTCCGCTTTCACGGTTAAGTTAGTACCGATACCAAAGGTTGCTCCATCTTGCGGCGTGGTAATTGTCACCACAGGCTTACCATCACCCGTTGTTGCACCTTGCACAGTAATGTTGATAGTTGTTTCCGCAGTGGCTCCTTGATTATCAGTCGCTACGGCTCTCAACGTGTGCGCACCTGCTACCACATTATTGATTGTCCATGAATAAGGTAGCGTGGCATCCGTACTCACTAACTGGTTATCATAGAAAAGTGCAACGTTAGCTACTGTACCATTAGCGTCAGAAGCATTAGCCTGTACTAAAAGATTAGTTCCTGCCTGAAAACTTGCCCCGTTGGCAGGGGTAGTAATCGCTACTGTTGGTGGTGTGTTGCTTGTCGCTGCGTTAACAGTGATGTTTACTGTTGTTTCCGCAGTAGCTCCTTGATTGTCCGTCGCTACGGCTCTCAATGTGTGCGCACCTGCTACTAAGCTGTTGATTGTCCATGTATATGGAGCAGTTGTATCATCATTCACTAATACGTTATCGTAGAATAATGCTACTTTGCTGACTGTACCGTTGGCATCACTGGCTGTTGCATTTACCGTCAAGTTCGCACCCGCTGTGAAGGTTTGACCATTCGTCGGTGCTGTAATCGCTACCGTTGGTGGTGTGTTGCCGCCTGTTGCTGCGTTAACAGTGATGTTTACTGTTGTTTCCGCAGTAGCTCCTTGATTGTCCGTCGCTACGGCTCTCAACGTGTGCGCACCTGCTACTAAACTGTTGATTGTCCATGTATATGGGGCAGCCGTATCATCATTCACTAATACATTATCGTAGAATAATGCTACTTTGCTAACCGTACCGTTGGCATCACTGGCTGTTGCATTTACCGTCAAGTTCGCACCCGCTGTGAAGGTTTGACCATTCGTCGGTGCTGTAATCGCTACCGTCGGTGGTGTGTTGCTTGTCGCTGCGTTAACAGTGATGTTTACTGTTGTTTCCGCAGTAGCTCCTTGATTGTCCGTCGCTACGGCTCTCAACGTGTGCGCACCTGCTACTAAGCTGTTGATTGTCCATGTATATGGGGCAGCCGTATCATCATTCACTAATACGTTATCGTAGAATAATGCTACTTTGCTAACCGTGCCGTTGGCATCACTGGCTGTTGCATTTACCGTCAAGTTCGCACCCGCTGTAAAGGTTTGACCATTCGTCGGTGCTGTAATCGCTACCGTTGGTGGTGTGTTAGTTGTGCCACCACCTGAACCACCTACGGTGATGGTGTGGATGCGTTCTCCTGTTTTCCCTTGATTGTCAACTGCTACTACTTTTACTTCGTAAGTACCAGCAGCTAGTCCTGACAATGCAGGGTCAGTTGTGGCATTCCAAATATATGGTGGAGTTGTAATTGTTCTTACCGTGCTACCACCAAATAATAGTCTCGCATTGCGAATAGAACCATCTGCATCCACTGCTGTCGCTTCTACCGTTAGGTTCGTGCCAACTGGGAAGTTTTGGTTGTTGGTTGGACGAATGATAGTCACTACTGGGCTTCCGTCACCTGTACCCCCTCCACCTGTGGAAGCGTTAACAGTGATGTTTACTGTTGTTTCCGCAGTAGCTCCTTGATTGTCCGTCGCTACGGCTCTCAACGTGTGCGCACCTGCTACTAGGCTGTTGATTGTCCACGTATATGGAGCAGTTGTATCATCATTCACTAATACATTATCGTAGAATAATGCTACTTTGCTAACCGTGCCGTTGGCATCACTAGCTGTTGCATTTACGGTCAAGTTCGCACCCGCTGTGAAGGTTTGACCATTCGTCGGTGCTGTAATCGCTACCGTCGGTGGTGTGTTGCCGCCTGTTGCTGCATTAACAGTGATGTTTACTGTTGTTTCCGCAGTAGCTCCTTGATTGTCCGTCGCTACGGCTCTCAACGTGTGCGCACCTGCTACTAAACTGTTGATTGTCCATGTATATGGGGCAGCCGTATCATCAT
>JAAUTG010000194.1 GCA_012031785.1 Saprospiraceae bacterium
AAGGGTAAATCCTTCAACTCTAGGTCACCTCTCCCACTTGGCTTTTTATCTTTTTCTTATCTTTTTCCTCTTTTTTAAGTTGTTTTTTTAACAACTCTTGTTCTAGCTCTTCAGGATGCAATCGAAGGCGTTGTTTTTTTAACTGCTTGATATGCTTCTCTTTAAGTTCTCCAAAAAGTGCTTCCCCTACATCGGTAAGGTATTGGTGCTGTTCCATAAACTCAATTTCAGATTCAATCCACTCTTGCTCTGAAACGATAGCACCGCGCGTGATAGCAAGTTCTTGTCGCACTTTGCCACAACAATCCCAATACAAATGACTACCTAAGTGGCTCAAGTCTGCGTCACAAAGAATTTGCTCTATGGTTTCTGTTGGACTAAAAGAAGGCTTAGTGGCTAAAATAGCCGCTTCCACGCGCTTAATGTCAGCAACTGGATATTTTCTAGCCATCAAAAATTCACGAGCATAAGTTGCGCTTCGTGCTTCGTGGTCTTCAGGTCCTTGGTCATAGCCTGTATCGTGAAACCAACCCGCCAGCAGTAAGATTTCCAACTCCTGGTCAGAAAGGGGGAAGTGGGCTGCAATTTGTGCAACAGCTTCCACTACACTACGTACATGGTGGATGTCGTGGAACACATATTTTTGAGGTACTTTTTCTGCAAAATGCACTTTTTACGAAGTTTTCTGCATCTTGGATAAGTTGATTTTCAGCTACTGTCATGCTATCAGTGAATGTAAAAAATAATTGATTGCCATCTCGTAGTCAAGTTTTAGTTACTCGCTTCTTGTTGTTTAAATAGTGATATAATACTGATTATCAAAATTTTAGCAATAGTTAGTTTCCATAATTGGATAAAAACTTTATTGACCCATTTTTTGAACTAACCACAAGCAGTACGCTTAAACCTTTAAAAACTAATCTACGGCAAGCAAAATTACTAAAAGAAATGAGTACTTTATCTTATTCGTAATTATTTACGCACACTTTGAGGGACGAAGAAATGAGCGTTGAGTATCGTATATGGATAAAAATGACTTTACTAGATGGGCACAGCAAAATTAGTCTAGCAAATATGATGTATGTAAATTGTTTTTTAGGATGATTGAGGAATAACAACACGACTAAAATGTAAAGTTTTTAATTGGGCTTCAAATAAAGCCCAATTAAAAACTTAAATCACTGCTTCCTACAACACTCAACAAAGCTGCACGCCTTCTAAAATTACTGTACAGAAATATTATACAGTGCAGCGATAAATTGCTGATACTCGCAACAATAAGAAGAATTAATATCTAATCGAGCAATCTGAGTAACCGTTTCTTCTACATCAATAAATCTCAGAATCGCTATCATTGGCGTATTCTTTACTAGGGATTTTTCTACTCTATAGCTCGTACTAGAAATATCAGCAAGTCTTATTTCTGCTATTGGATACTCCGTATTTCCTTTTGCATTAAAAAAGCGAGTATTGCTGAACCAAGCATTGTAATTCAAGTCTTGTGAAGCAATAATGTTCAATTTGCATTCCACTTCTCTTCCTGTTTGGATACAACTAATCACCTCAAATTGTAAATATTGATGTTTAAACTTAGGCGTATCTTCGGAAAGTGGTGTACTTGTAGCATCTGTCGTATTACCACCATTAGGAATAGGTAACACTGCTTGCACCTGCCCAGCAGTCAATTCCTCTAAGTCTTTTGTTTTAATGATATTTATAATTGTTCCACCAATGTTGGCAGCGCGTTTGCTGTTTTCTGTAACTTCAATAATTAGATTAAAATAGTCGCCTCGATCTTCTATTTTTCCATAAATAACAGCATCTGTACCTTTTAGGAGTTTCCCATTTTTGAGTAAACTAGGAATTAAACTAACTACTTCAATACCTGCATTGATTTGATCTTGTTGTTTTTCTTCTTCCGTTTTTCCTTCATTATCAAAGGCTTGTTGCAGCGTGGAGGTTGTACTAGACGGAATGATTACTTGTTTTTTTGGAGGCGATGTTGATAGCGCCTTTCTAACTACTTCTCGGTTAGTCATTACAAACCTTGCCGCTGACATGGTTAGTCGTACTGATAATTCATCCGCCATTTGTTTACCAATTCGAGTATTCGCTCGACCTTGATAGCTAAAGTCTGCTACGCCTGCCTGCTGAATGCCGCGAGCATTTAGCTGATTCGTTAACGTAGAAGCAATTTTTTCCATTGCTTCATTGAGAAACATGGCTTCTTGTGCCAAAACATTGAATGAAGCTGAGGTCAATAGCCATATTAAGATCACAAACATTAAATAGCGCATAACGAGAAGAGTTTTATTATTGAATAAAAATATTGCTAAACTGTGCTTTGAATGAAAAAGCGGCGTAGGACTTACAATTCAGTTGTAACCCCTCAAACGTAGCGGTATTTGCGGGGATATTACTAAAACGAACTTGAAGTGAAACGGGTGTATCCGCTCGCAAAGCTTCATTGACTAAAATGGAACTTGTATTTTCACCCATACTCAAGCCAACAGCTCGATGCTGGGATTTATTGTTACTTATGAGTTGAGTATCACTTGTCAAGACAGAGAAATTATCATTTCGTCCAATGCTAGTTACTTCAAAAGTACAATCTAAATAGCCTTCATTAAAACTACATCGTTTTAAAATAATTTTAATGTGTTGATAGACAAAGCTATTTACCGATTTATCTGGTGAGTTGGATGATGATGTTTTTTCAGTATTCGTCAACTCCTTCAAAAGTGATTCAATGCTAGGTGTCCGTGTAATACTTCCGCGTACAACAATCTCATTTACTTGTGTTTCCAATACGACGACCTTAATAAATACACGAAGGACGTTGCCCGTTGGTACTAATTTGCCATACAACACTGCTGTAATTCCTTTCAACTCTCCTAATTTTTGAACAGAATTAGGATCTATCAAGCCTTTGTCACCTAAGCCTGCTTCTGTTAATAGCGTTCTTAGTTGTGTTCGATCAATTACTTTAAAATTCTTAGATTGATTGACTAGCGTGTAGCTAAATTCCTCTGCCAAGTACTTTCCAAAAGTAGAAGGACGATCATTTTCATCCACAAAGTCGGCGATAGCAATGTTTTGTCCCGTCATTTTTCCAGTAACTTCTATCGCTAATTGGTCGGCTAATTGCTTCAATTCTAAATCAAAAAGGTTTTGGCTTAATCCAAAAACTGGAGAACCTAACATCCACAAGAAGATAATACCATATTTTATTTGCATAAGGTTACATTTATTTGTTCCAAATTTTCTGATTCCAAAAGTAATGCTTCTAAACTTTCCAATGCAGCCACGTCTGAACTTGCTGCTCTTGGCGTTGCTTTCAATGTTGTCGTGATCAGTTCACCTGTTTTAGTTTGATATAGCAAAACCTCCACTTTTCCACGCGCCGTCCATATAGGAATACCTTCTACTTCTCCTTTTTCTACTTCAAGCTGCTCTACAATTTGGCAAATACAATTCAAATGTTCACCCAAGCCCAGTGCATTCAACCTTGAAAAATCAATACTATTCAAATAAGCACCGTAAGTAGAACGAAAACTAGGTCTAAAGTAACTACTTGAAATAGGAATGTTGGCAGTTCCAAATTTTGCTTGCACTGCTTCCTTTACCCCGTTCAACTTCAATTGATTAGAATTAAAAAATGCCACTTTTGCGTTTTGGCTAATATCCACAAATCTGTTAACTGCTTAGTCGGCAACACTGTTGAGTTGGGTGAAGTACCTTTGGGCTTGTCCATCTCTTTACTTGGAGTTACTGGTTTTTTCTCAAGATTAGGTTGCCGAGCAGTAGAATCTACCACAACTGTTTCTATGGGAGCTTTTTTCTCTTCAGCGACAAAAATATTAGGAAACAACAAATAAGTTGAAACTGCCAAAGCCCCAATCGTGATACCACCACCAATAGCAATTCTCCCAATATTGATGTTAATAGTGGTACTCCGATTGTCTTGCTTCCCATCGCCTTGATTGAAATTACCTCCGACAGAGATGTTGCTGTCGGCGATAACATTTTTGCTGTTGGTAGTGGTACGTTGTTTCATTTTATGTTTATTTCTATTGCCAAGTTAGTAAATGATTAAAAACAGCATAAAATTATTCTTTGTGAAACTTAACACCATCCCCCTGCACAAAATTCCCACCAACGCTAATCGTACTTCCTTGAATAATATTTTTACCAGTAATGTTAACCGTTGTTGTTCCTTGATTTTTACTTTCTAACAACCTATTTAACTCCTCCTTCAGTTGTTTGTTTTCCTCTAATACCCCCCTCAATTCTATTTTAAATGCACCGTGAATATCCTCATCAGTAGGGTCTTGCCGTAAAGAGGAATAACTACTTGGCGAGACTAACGCAATCACTTTTTGAATAAAATTATTAGGAATGGCACTATTACCAGCAGCAATATTTCCTCCCTTGGGACTTAATTGATGCAAAATCGCTTGGAATAGCTCACTGGCTAATGTTTTGGTCTCCATCATAATTGTTTGATTTTCTTGAATGTTTAATTGAAATAATAACTCCATCACAAACGCCGCTGCATACTGCGTTACAAGTTCCTGATTACCTTTCGCATCCGCCTCAGCCTTACCCACCAAGAGGTCGGAAATGCCTCTGATGTTAATGGCTTTCACGTCTTCGCCATAAACGGCTCTGGCAAAGCCGATGGCTTCCATTTCTACGGCAAGGGTGTTGTTGTACTGTTTTTTTAGCGTTTCATATAGATGTGTTTTGTTGGAAGCTATGACTTTATCGCCAGAGGCAATCGGTCCGAAGAAGACCTTTGAGCCTTGTGCGTTTAGTCCAGTACGTTTTTTCCATACGCCTTCTTCTGCAATGTTTTTAGCTATCTTGATCAGTTGCGAATCATAGGGTAGCACGTTGGGACGACCAGCAAAACCACCATCAGTTTCTTTGCCATGCTCGTAACCAAAAGCTTCTGTAGCAACCACGAGGTCACCCAGTTGTGCATCTTTCACGCCGCCTGCAATACCAGTCAGTATGACTACACTAGGCTTGAAGGTAGCCAATGCTTTGGAAGTAGCCGCGCTCACCTTTGCAATAGAAGGTTCGGTTTCCACAACAGCGATGTGTAGCAGACGACCTTGTTTATTTTGAAAAACCCCTGTTTTACAACGAAGGATGGCAAAACTGTTGTCTTCCTTCACGTCGGATAAATGACGTAAGACCGCATCAAATTCTAATGCTAAGGGTGTGCAGATAAGGACATCAATCGTCATCATAGTAAGCCTGTATTTATTTGTAAATGTTAACGCTTGTTTAAAAAAAATTAGTCTATTACTTTTTACTTTTTTAACTAAATTTTTTTGGCTAATAGGCTGCTTTTACACCTCATAGTTTGGATTAGCGAGAAAATAATTTTCTTTCTGCGCGGTGTATGGATGATGAAGCAGCCTGAGAAACCATTGCTCAAAGGTGCTGGTGTGCCTATTTATTTTTTGCAGTATCGCTCGTATTTTTGTACTCGTAATTCCGAAAAACGACTTTCTACGGTTCTTAGGTGCTGTTTGTCTTGAGCTGTGTTGGTCTTTATTTATTTTACTGATTAGTGCATTCAGTGTGCAGTAGAGAAGTTCTCTTTTACTAAGCCAGCATCTACGTGTAAAAATTGTTTACTAAATGGAACTTACTGTTAATACTGACCTTCTGTGTAGGGTTTGGAAGAACGAGCTGATGTATTAAAAAAATTATTTTTTTTTAATACAAATAGAATTACTGCATGAAAGATGTTTACAGTAATAAAGTTTGGGGCACTAAAAATACTATACCATGGAAGTGAAAATTCACAGAGAGGTTTGTTAATCTCGTGAGGCGTTAGGATAACGACATCAACTTGTTTCAGGCATAGGTAGCGTATTTTAAAAAATAGTCCATTTAACAAACGTTGAGATGCTATTTCTTATTTACATATTTTGATAATTTTATATTTATTTTTTTTGTAAAACCTAGGGTTTGGGTAAGTAATGGTATTGTGATATTCTTTTAATATATTTTGAAGCGAATATATCCAAAATTTGTTATGGTTATTCGGCTACTCCTCGTCGTATAGTTTGCTGATTATCGAATGATGATAAACTCCAGTAATATGCTAGACAAGAAGTAGCCTTGAAACCAGTCTCAAATGTGTTGTATGTGAATACTGATTTTGGTTCGCGAATTAATTACAAGGGTGCGTCCAAATTTGCCAAAGAACTTTTTTGATGTAAAAGATGTTTTCATTTTTTGTAGCTAACTTACTTCGGTGTATCTTGGGATATTGTTGGTTATTGGTGCTAGTTTTATTTTAGTGATTTTACTGAAAGGTTTAGTAGTGGGTTACTGAATTAATTACGTAAGCAAAGATAAGCACAGCCTTACAAGTCAAATGGAGCGTAAAAAGTTACTTTTTACAGAGTAAATTGTATTTAATTGAGTGAGCACTGCTTAAAAGTATTGTATTTAGCTGTGTTTTGGATTTTATTTTAACGAGCTTATAGATTGGAAGAAATTTCAAAAAAATTCAAATTATTGAAAAATATTTGCTTTTTCTACTGTAAATTGTTGATTAGTTTTGGAAATATCTGGAAACATCAATTGAAGTAAACTTTGTGGGATATTAAGATTTGAAAGGTGTTTTATGGATGGAAGCTGGCGTTTCCGAAGGAAAATCAGATGAATCGGAGTCGTCGTAAGAAGTCTTCTTTAAAGGACTTTCCAAGTGGTATAGCTTTTTTGTTAATTACGACATGGGTTTCTGCTACTTCGTCTATTTGTTTTAAATTGATGATGAAGGAGCGATGTATGCGCGTAAAGTCTTCAGGTTGTAGTTTTTCCAACAGTTCTATAAGTGGTATGGAAAGGAGATATTCGCTGTCTTTACTAAAAATTCGGCAGTAGCTGCGTTCTGCCTCTACATAAAGTACATCTTTTAGAAATAATTTGACCATTGTGTTATTGTGGCGAACAAAAATACGGTCAGAAAGAATATAAGAATTGGCTTGCTCTGATTCGCTCTTAATAGCAATACTATCCTCAGTAAGGATTCGACTGAAGGTTAGGTCAATGGCTCTTTGTAAATCTAATTTTTTATATGGTTTGGAGATGAACGCAAAAGGACGAGTTATTTTGGCTCTTTGAAAAGTAGCATCGTCTGTGCTTCCTGTGAGGTAAATTATGGGAATATCCATTTCTTTTTGAATCACTTGTGCCGTTTCTACGCCATCGAGTAAGCCTTTTAAATTGATGTCAAGGAGCAAAATGTCTGGCTTATTTTCTCGGCAATATATTACAGCTTCTTCGCCTCTTGGTATGATACCTGCTACTTCATAGCCAGATTGCTCCAAGTGCATAGAAATTTTAGCAGCTATAATCATCTCATCTTCAACAATTAAAATACGAACAGGTCTCATCATTGCGAGTTATGGATTATGAGTTAGCTATTGATAATAAATAGGGTTAAATGAGATTACTAATTTATTTACTGTTCATTGTGTGTAGTACGATATACTGTTAAAAAACAAATAATCAAAATATTGTTTAACTCTTTGTAGTCTTTACTAAATCACATAAATTATTAACTCATGTTTTTTTTAATACGTAAATCACTTCCTTTTTATAAGGTAGGTAGCGTTGGTAAGTGTAGGTTTTAAAAACCTCGTAGTTTGGCACCTGTCCAAAAGTAATTAAATACTCATTGCTCCAAATCCAAAACCACTCTTTTTGTTCTACGTCCACATCTCCAAAGTACCAACCATTATACTCATAACCTCCATCTATTTTTTGACGTTCGATGCCAGCAGTTTCTAACTCTTTAGCCGCCTGCCACCTCAATCTATTCCATTGAAAATAGTCGCGTGTGCCTATTAAACTGAACACGAATTGGGTAGCAACAAAAATTAACATGACTAAGGTTTTCCAAAGTTTCAACTTGGGTGGGCGAGCAGGCAACATCCCTAAAATAATTAATGGAAAAATGGAGATAAAATACCTATCAAAATAGGTTTCAGAGACAATGAGTAAGGGAAGATACGCCGCTACACTAAGCATGGCAAAAAGTTGTACTTGCTTGATGTAGCTTAATTTGTTCCACTTTTCTACACTCAATAGGTTGCTAAAAAAAGTAAAAAAGAGTAAAGTACCACCTAGCAGCATGATTATTCTTATTGCCCAAATCCAATGATTACTAATCACGTTGTTGTAATTATTCGTGTTCAGCAAAAGCGCGTCAAAGGTGGTCAATGGACCTATTCCTGCATTATAAATAATATTGCCAACTGGAAATCCTGTTAAGTTGTCCTTGAAAAAGACCCAAGCGAAGAGTACCGTTAAGCCCAAAACTACTAGGCGTTTTGGTAGCGTCAAGTTCCACCAGTGCGCTCGAAGATGAATGATAGAAAACGGCAATAGAAAAAATCCTAAGTATAAGATGGGTAAGCCTGCTCGAATGTGGGTATGTGTCAGTAGCATTTCCCATCGAATGTGGCTAATATCTCGTAAAAAACTTGGACGAATGGCAGCAGCATCTATCCAATAATTAAAAATTATTAAACTTCCTATTGTAAAAACTAAAGGGAAGATTGCAAATCCTATTTTCCTAAAAAAAATAAGAAATGATATTGGTAATTTAGTCAGTATATGATATCCGTAACACACACAAAAGGCGAGCGGCATGAACAAGCCAGACTGGCGATTCAAGACTGCAATACCTGAAAATAGTGCTGCCAAGCCAAGCCAGTGCAAACGTTCTTGCTTTAAAAACTGAAAATAAAACCAAAAGGCAAGCATACTCCAAGCCGTGAAAGGTACGTCTGTCATAAAAGTAAATGCCAAAGAAAAATACAAAGGATTTACTGCCAAAGCTAAAGCAGCCCAAAAAGCTAGAACTGGCTGCTGGTAAGTGTCTTTCACTAATTGTAAGTCGTTAAAATACCTATCCAACCTGCTACTAAGGAAGCAATTCGCAAAGCAGTAAAGGAAAAGCCAAATGGTAATGTGAACAACCAACCCCAGATGACTTGAGAAAGCAGCGTCATGGATTGAATGTCAATAAAATGAAAAGGTAAACCTGCGCGCAAAAATAAACAGGATACGCATACACCCAATCATCATTCAATGGAAACTCACCGATAGGATTGATAAGAAAAATCCCTAATAACCAAACGCTTGTCAATAGGAGGTAATGGTATTTTTGCATAATATAGATGGAATAGCAGGAAGTTTTGTTGCTATTTTTTTTCTTTTGCAAAGTTAAGCCTAAAGTGGGGATAATT
>JAAUTG010000195.1 GCA_012031785.1 Saprospiraceae bacterium
GTTTTTGTTTTGGTTTTTGGTCTTTGGTTTTTTGGTTCTTTATGTCTTTGGTGATTGGTTTTTTGGTCTTTTGGTTTTTGGTAGTTTTTGTGGGATGTATTGTTTGTTTAAAATCTATTTTAGGTAAAAAAAACGGTATTCAGTATTTTAGATTGCTAAATACCGTTTCCCAAAGACAAAAAACTCCATCTTTTTTACTTCGGCACAACCACTGCTGGCAATGCTAACTGTTGGTAGTGGGCATTAAAAGTGGCGATATCCTTTTGAATAAGGTCTTGCATCGCTTTTTGATGATTTTCCCACTCTGCCGACAACTCGCGAAAACGTTCTATTGCGCCTTTGGTCGGTTTAGGGTCAAACATATCCACGCGGTCGCGTAAATCCATCAAGTCGGCATTCAATTGATTCTCAAAGTTGATAACATCTTGAAACGTTTTTTGCTTTGGTTGGATGAGTTGTTCTTCCCAAACAATTATTTTGTTAACTATAACTTTTGCGCTGTCTATCAGGGCTTTAGCCTGTGGTAAATCATGGAGTAACTTTTCTTTTTCTTCCATTTGCGTTTTGATATTTCTCATCTTATTAACCGATTCATGGATATTGCGAACGGTTTGCTCTATTTGAGTAAGCAGCTCCGTTTGTTGTTGGTAATCTTCAACTTTAGCAGATAAGCCCGGATGCGCCTGCACCGTAGCTTTTGCCGTAGCAGTTTGTCCATTAGCGGATAATCGTAGGGTATAAGTACCTGGCACAACTAGTCCCCCTTGATAAGAACCTAACATGAATACGCCTTGTACTGCTGGTAAAGTTTCCCTACGCAAATCCCAATTGAAACGATTGATTCCCTTTTTGGCAGGTAATACTTTTGGTGCTGGTGGACCGCCAGTGAAAGATTTAAAGGCTTCATCTTTCTTGCTGCTGTACGTGCGAATAACTTGATTGGTGCTGTTTAGCACTTCCAATTTTACTTCCAGCGAATCTAAACCCTCTGGTAAATAATAATCAAAGATTACGCCACTGGCTGGGTTAGTACCCATTTCGCTAGGAGTTTCGTTTGGGGTAGAAATGTTAAATTTATAAGTAGGTTTTGGCTCAAAGATTTGTAAAGTTTTAGGCATTTGTCCGCCCGTTTGTTGCAAAGCACTTAAATCGTCAAGTATCCAAAACGCTCTACCAGAAGTGGCAGCGACCAAATCGTTGTCGCGAATTGTTAAATCAGTGATTGGGCAAATGGGCAAATTCAACTGAAATTTGTGCCATTGGTCGCCATTGTTAAAAGAAACATAAAGCCCTGCTTCTGTGCCAGCGTAAAGTAATCCTTTTCGTTTGACATCCTCGCGCACTACGCGAACAAAATCAGTATTGGCAATTCCATTGACTTTGTTTTTCCAAGTTTTTCCAAAATCAGTAGTCACATAAATCATGGGAGTCATCACTCCAAACTTATACTTGTTCACTGCTAAATAAGCTGTTGCAGGGTCGTGTGGAGATACTTCGATTGCGTTAATTAAGGCTTCTCCTAGGTTGGTTGGAGTCACATTATTCCAACTGCTTCCATCGTCTTTTGTCAGATGCACTAAGCCGCAATCGCTGCCCACCCAAAGCACGCCTTGTTGGTGTGGAGAAGCTACCAGATAGCTGATGGTATTATAGTTTTCGCCACCCGCACCTTCGTTGGTGTAGGGTTCACCTCCTACTCCTTGTTTGCTTTTGTCGTTGCGCGTAAGGTCACCACTGATGGTTGCCCAACTTTGCCCATTGTCAGTAGAACGCAGCACAACGTTGCCTGCATGGTAAATCACTTTTGGGTCTTGTGGCGCAACCACAATTGGGGCATTCCAGTTGAAGCGGTACCTCATTTCCTTAGGAGTCATTGCCAGACCCGTGACTGGATAAGCCATTACGTCTTTTTCTAAATTTGTTTCTTGGTCTAGCACAGAGATATTCCCTTGATAGCTTCCCCCAAATACATAGCGCGGATGATTCGGGTCGAAGGCTAAAAACGCGCTTTCTCCTCCCGAAACAATATACCAATCTTTCCAACCAATACCAGCCCCATTGGTGCGGCTTGGAGTAGCAACTGTGGAATTATCCTGCTGTCCAGCATACACCTGATAAGGGAATTGGTTATCCGTGATGACGCGATAAAACTGCGCAGTAGGCTGATTTTGTTGCGAACTCCACGATTTGCCACCGTTAAAAGATACACAAGCACCACCATCGTTACCTAGAATGATATTTTCTGTATTTTGTGGATTAATCCAAAGGTCGTGCTGATCCGTATGGGGATTAGGAACAGGTCGGAATGTTCGCCCACCATCAATAGATTTTAGCAAAGGCGCATTTAGTACATAAACGATTTCTTCATTTTTAGGGTCAGCAAAAATTTCGGTGTAGTACCAAGCGCGGGCAATGGTTACGCGGTCGCTGTTGGTTTGTGTCCATGTTTCCCCACCATCGTCAGAGCGATACACTCCACCTTTTTCCGCTTCAATGTTTGCATAAACACGCTTGGAATTGGCTGCACTCACACTGATTGCTGCTTTACCCATCGCCGCAGGTAATCCTTTGGTAAGCTGCTGCCAAGTGTCGCCGCCGTCCACTGATTTGTAAATGGCACTGCCTTTACCACCGCTAACTACCTTCCAAGGATAGCGCCGATGCTCCCACATCGTAGTGTACAGCACGCGCGGGTTATTGATGTCCATACTCAAGTCCGCAGCACCTGTATTTTCATCTACATAAAGTATTTTTTTCCAAGTTGCCCCTCCATCAGTAGTGCGATAAACGCCGCGTTCTGAACTGGCGTTATGCAAAGCACCTTGCACTGCAACATACACCAGGTCTGGCTGCTGAGGATGAATCCGAACAGCAGCAATGTGTCGAGATTCTGGTAGCCCAATGTGTTTCCAAGTTTTTCCAGCATCTGTTGATTTATACATTCCATCGCCTTGAGAAGTCATTACGCCCCTCACTGCGTGCTCTCCTGTTCCTACATAAATTACATTGGGATCGTTGGCAGCTACTGCTATTGCCCCTATCGAACCGGATTTAAAAAATTGGTCTGAAATATTCTTCCAACTCATGCCCGCGTCTTCTGTTTTCCAAACGCCACCTCCAACGCCTCCAAAATAATAGGTCAAAGGAGTATTAGGGACACCACTGACAGCATTGCTGCGCCCACCCCTGAAAGGACCAATATTGCGCCACTGTAAGCCATGAAAAGAGGCTGCCAATTCTTCGCTAGTTTGTTTAGATGCTTGCCCATTCCCATTTTGAAGCATCATCATCAGTAGGCACGTTAGCCATAATACATTTTTCATACTTGTTTAGGTTGTTTATTGTTGGTCATTTGCTTGTTCACTTTTACAGAAATACTTTATTTTTCATCTTTAAAAACCTGCAAATAACCGCATCGGTTGAATAATGTGACTAAGGTAAGTAAAGTAAAATAGTTAAGCAAATAAAAACGATGTTTTACTTTTTGTAAAATATTTTGATAGAGACGTTTTGGGAAAGTGTCTCCATCAAAATATTTTAGACGTTTTTACGAAAGCGTCTCTATCAAATATTTTAGACGTTTTATTAAAACGTCTCTAGCTGATTGATTTGATTCTTTGAGCCGCAAATATGGCAAGCAGGCTCATGGCAATTGCAACGTAACCCACTACTGGATAGTGCAATAAAGCGCCATTAGCGTCTTCTGAATGATAGCTCCTGATAGAAGGGTAGAAAGTGCTAACGATGCTTCGTTAATAGACGAACGAATGCTCATAAAACTTCCCCTATTTTCTGGCTTTACCACTGAGGTGATTAACGTCAAGGCAGGAATGTTCCTACCACTTGCTGCAATGAAAAAGGTAGAAGTAACTGCCAAAGCAATCGGAATGGATACCACTGGCAAATTAGTGATGGCAAAAATGGAACAGGCAGCACCCAAACTTACTATGGTAAAGACCTTGATGTGTCCGTATTTATCAGATAACCAGCCAAAAAGAGGCAACACTACCACTGTGAATAAGCCTCCAAAAAGGTAGATGAGTGGCACTTGGGTTTGGGAAAATCCAATGTTTAGCTCCATGTAAGGTGCAATAAATGGGATAATCGTAAAATGCCCAAGCATTAAAATGACGTTAAATAAGAGTGCATTGAGTTGGTTTTTGTTGCTGATAATGCTGCTGATGGCTTGCATGGGGCGATGAGGCGTTTTTCGGTCGGTCAGATGTTTGCTCATGTTGGGAACAACCAGAAATATTGCCACAGAGATGAAGATAGAAAAAATACCAATCGCTAGAAATGGAATATTCCAACCCAAAAGCGCAGCAAGGTAAATGCCTATCGGAACGCCCAACACCGAAGCCGCCGAAAAACCATTCATTACAATACTCATTGCCCTACCACGACGCGAAAGGGGAATAACGTCCCCGATGATGGAAAAAATTAATGCCGCTAATACACCTCCAAAAGCACCTGTCAACATTCTAGCGAGCAGCAAGATGGGATAGCTAGGTGCAAAAGAACAGGTAATTGTACCTAATGTGAATCCTGCATAAAGCAGCAACAACGCTTTTTTCCTATCAAATTTATCAATAAAAAAAGCACTGGTGAAACTACCTACGAAAGCTGCCATCGAATAGCAAGCAACGATAAAACTAAATTGTTTTGGGGAAATTGCAAAAATTTCCATGAACTTTGCGCCAAGCGGCATGATGATCATGAAGTCCAAAATATGCGTAAACTGTATCAACGCAAGGATGAGCAATAGGCGCCATTCATGGGGCAGCAACTTATCTTTCAGGGGTTTGTTCAGTTCAGGTGATTCGACGTATTTTGTCATAAGCAACGCTAGTTTGGGGAATCTAGCGAACCAAACTGATGCGCAGCTACACCCAACAATGAATTAATCAAATGCTAAAACATGGGTAATAGTTCCCATTGCCGCACTGTATAAAAATATTCCGTAAAGTATTAAATCATGGCTTTTAATTCAAACGCAGAAGAAATTAAGCAAAGAATACTTTGTGTTAAGCAAAATGACTTTGAAAATCTCACTTTGCAAATTTTTCAGTATCAAGCAAACAATAATGTTATTTACAAACATTTTTTGGATTTGCTGAAGATTCATCCCAGCGATGTTGTTCATGTATCTGATATTCCTTTCTTACCTATTGCTCTTTTCAAGCAGCACGCTATCAAAACGGGCACTTGGGAAGCAGAAATCAGGTTCACTTCTAGTGGCACTACTGGACAAACCCCTAGCACCCACCATATCCGAAATCTTAATTTTTACTTAACCGCTGCTCGTCAAGGGTTTGAAGGTTTTTATGGAAGCGTCGAAGAGTATTGTTTTTTGGCTTTATTACCCTCTTACTTGGAGCGCAGTGGTTCTTCATTAATTGCTATGGTAGATGCCTTCATCCAACGTTCAAAATATAAAGAAAGTGGGTTCTTCCTTTACGATTTTGATGCTTTGGCGCAGCAACTTCAATCTTGCATCCAAGCCAATATTCCTACAGTTTTGATTGGCGTTTCTTTTGCTTTACTTGATTTTGCAGAACAATACCCCATGGATTTATCAAAGGTAATCATTATGGAAACTGGTGGCATGAAGGGCAAAAGGAAGGAATTGATTAGAAAAGAATTGCACGAACAACTCGGTCAAGCTTTTCAACAACGTTCTATTCACTCTGAATACGGGATGACCGAACTGCTTTCTCAAGCATACGCCATGGGAGGTGAGCGGTTTTTACCAAGTTCTACGATGCGTATTCTGATTAGTGATATTACGGATCCAAGAAGTTTTTTGCCCGATGAAAGAACTGGTAAAATCAATGTGATTGATCTGGCTAATTTTGATAGCTGCAGTTTTATTGCTACCGAAGATTTGGGCAAACGCTGGCAAGATGGTAGTTTTGAAATTTTAGGGCGCGTGGACAATAGTGATTTGAGAGGCTGTAATTTGATGGTAGAAGTGTTGAATTAAGGAGCGACAATTCAACACTTCCTTAATTCAACACGACACTTTTGGGCTTTATTCCTCAATTTTCTAATTGAAAACCTCCATACTGTACTTTCACTTTGATAATGCTCCTCGCGTCTTTGGTGCCTTTGTGACCTACATATTCAAATCTACTGCTGCCTTTGATGTCAGTGGTAAACATCAAGATTTTCTGGATGCTCAAAATGCGCGTACTCACCTTCAGCTTGCATTTGGTAGCTTGCATCGGGAGCTATTCTGGCTTTAAAATTGGCATACCTTCCGTTCAAAGTAAGATAAGAAAAACCCTTTTCGATGTACGAAATATTTGCCCCACCATAAGAAAAGTCTAAATCAAGGCTATTGAGTACCTTTCCAATCTAAGATGGGTATATTTGCTAATAATTCTAATATTTTCTGCCTGTACAATTTTAATATTGTCGTATTTCCCAGTGTTTCTGAAATCCTTGATAGCACCTATCTCATAAGTGTCGTAGCTACTTTCAGCCTGAATGTCTGCGCCTTTGGTAATAAACACTTTGGAATACTTGCTGCTGATTTCTACATCTTTTATTTGCTCTAAATGTATTTCGCCGTAACTCAATGCCGATTGAATATCAACACCTTTTACCAAAGTACCCTTTCCGTAAGCCAGCTCCAGACTAGAGGCATCACCTACACCTTGTAAGTAAAAATTACCATATTTTACTGCTACCACCGCCTTTCCTTCTATTTCCATCGCCCGTAAATCGCCGTAATTCATGCTGGCATGAAGTTGATTGGTGGCTGGCATATAGACTTCGTATAATATTTTATAATTTCCACCTTTAGTCCAATTGATAACCGTAGTTGCTTTCACAACATTACTACTATTTTCAAATTGCACTTCAATCGCATCAAGAATACTTTTGGCGCGATTCTCGTTTTCTGAATCAACCTTTACGGTGACGGTAATTTTTACTTCGTTGCGCTCCCAAGTTTTAATATTAATTGCACCGTAACGATTGGAAAGTGTGGTCGTTCCGTTAGGTGATATTGGAAACTCTTTCTCAATTGTTTTTGAAAACTCTTTCTTGCTCGCACTTAAAGGCACCGAAGCTAAGATAAGGAGCAGAATAGCTACTCCATAATTATATACTGATTTCATCAATTGCTGAATTTTGAATGTAAATTGAATCTAATTGCATAGCGTTGAGTACACGCTCTAAAATTTCAAGTTTGGTTTGATAGCTTTTGATAATATTATAAATAACCAGTTCTTGCGTTTCTTTGGGCGTATTGATTAATTCCGCTTTCAATTCTTCCAAAAATATGTCAATCTCTTTTATGTCCGACAGTACGGATGTATCCTGCTGCAAAGCCACTAGCATTTTCGTTTTATTTGCGATTTGTTGTTGATAATATACTTCTGTTTCTGCTAGTTCTGGCGCAATATTCTCAAGTGAAACTTCTGCCACAACTTGCTCATTTGTACTCATCAAAAATGTGCCAATCAAGCCTCCTGTAAAAAGTAAACCTACTATGGCTGCTGCCATCAGTACATACTTACGAACTTGCAAATACCGCACTTTTCGCGCCTGCTGTTCCAACTGTTTTTCAATTTGATGCCAGTTGTTTAAGCTAGGTGTTTCGACATCAAAAGATGCCTTATGGTCGAGAATAAATTGCTCCAAAGAATCTTGATTCATGGTCTAAATAATGGTTTTGTTTGCAATAATTGTTTAAGTCTTTGCTTAGCGCGGCTGTACTGCGATTTTGAAGTTGCCTCGCTAATGTTCAAAATTTGTGCAATTTCTGTGTGGTCGTAACCTTCCAGAAGGTAAAGCGAAAGCACTACGCGATACCCCTCTGGCAATTCCCCAATTGTTGCATGAACGAGCGGTATGTTCAAATCAGTCGTTTCAATGTGGGATTCTGCTTCCATTTCCGCATGATGGTCTTCTAAAGTATCAAATCGAATTTTCCGTTTATTGAGGTAATTAATGCAATTGTTAATCACAATACGCTTCATCCACGCACCAATACTGGATTCAAAGCGAAAAGAATCTAAGCGCGTGAAAATATCTACAAACGAATTTTGAAGTACATCTTCTGCATCACTTTGATTGGCAAGCATTCGCCAACAGACGTTGTACATCGCTTTAGAATAGCGTTTGTAAAGTTCAAACTGCGCCTGACGATTTCCGCGCTTGCATTGATCAACTAATTCTAGTGGGTTTTGCTCGTAACTCAAAGGGCTTCCTGTTTATTTCGTCGTGACGATTCGTTTTGTACTAAAATCTATTGGCTTTCTAAGGTAAAAAAATAAAAAAAGAGACAAATAAATAGCTAAAATTTTACTAGCGGTTTAAGGCTAAGTCCTTTTTAAATCTCCTTCGCATTCATTCTTAAATAAAAATGATATAATCTCAAGAATACTAATCATCAAAACTAACTGCATAACATGACTACGAAATGCACTATGTTGGCACTTTATTTTTCTACCCACAAAACTATTTTTGTTCATAGTACATCTTTCAATATTGGTTTGTTTGAGTTTCTAGCTGAAGGACAGCAAAAGCCAAAGAGGGTTGCACAGAGGAACTATTTTTTTTGATTTCCAATAAAGCGCTTATAGCTGCATACCCAAACTACTTCTATATACCAATCGCAACCATCATACAAATTACTGGTTTGTAGTTATTTGTCTTTTAAAAAGTTTTCTCTCATTTATATGGAAAGCCTACAAATTGAGTTTGTCCAAAATAGTTGTATCAGAGCAAACGGTGAATAGCAATAATTGCGCAACATCAGTTACCAATATTGCTACCTTCGCGCTGCAAAATAACAGTCATCTGTTATTCAACAGCACAATATAATATATGGCTTCTATTTGGGAGACAACTTGGAAATACTTAGACGCGTTAGGGGTTTGTAAAGCCTACGAATGGGTCAGCCATCTGAAATCCAATGTGCGCTCGTTGACGGCACGAGAATTGTTTCTAGCAAAACTAATTTTCCAAGATGCTATAAATTACGATAAAGTGCGCATTGACGAACGTGCCTTTTTGGGACCTAAACAGTATCAATTTTGCTACGTCAGTTTCAATACGATTAATAGCTGGGGGAAGATGTCAGATGATTTGCTAATTCATGAATTGGTGCATGTTTGGCAGTATCAACATTTTGGAGCAGTTTTATATTCCTAGAGCCTTTGCAAGCCCAACGGTCTGTGATGGGGTACAACTACGGCGGACTAGATGGATTGAAAAAAGCAATGCAGG
>JAAUTG010000196.1 GCA_012031785.1 Saprospiraceae bacterium
CATGACCAAGAAGTTTATGATATAGATATCCTGTTACTGATGTATCATCAACAGCAAAGGTTTTCATAGAGGCTTGCATTCTATCAAAAAATTAAAAAAAAAAAAATTATTTAAAAAAGTTATTAAATTGAAAAAATTTAGTTCTTTTTTGCCATAAGCCTTGAACAAAGCTTCTTTCGCACCCCAATAGACGTGCAAATGCTCTATCTTGTGAGCGGATTGAATACTATCCATTTCTGCTTGTCCCAAAAATTTGGATGCAATTCGCTCAATCTTTGGCACCACCAATTGCACGTCAACGCCAACCAAATGAGGTGCTGCCATGACAGCAGCAAGTTTATTGGAATGACTGATAGAAATATGGAAAGGAGAATTTTCCAAATAAGGCTTTCCATAAGCATCTTTCAGGCAAGCTCCTCGAATGGTTCTACCTGAAAGATGATGCAATAAATAGCGACTTGCCAACCATTCTATTCTTCGTGTTGGGTGTGGCATTCGCTGGAGTTGTTCAATTTCCTGATCACTCCAAACCAGTTGCTCACGAAAATAATCTTCTGATTCTTCGATTGCCCAAATACCCAATAAACCAGAAGGTACAACATTCTTTTTGAATAAAAGTGGCACGACTCTATCTTTTAATCACTCAATCACCAACTACGCCGTCAATTCAGTGGCTTATGATTCCCTAAAACGGGTAAGACTTTATCTTTTTCAGAAAGAATAACATCTTTTGCATCAATTTGCCAATCAATATTCATCGAAGGGTCATTAAAAATCAATCCACCTTCGCTGGCTTTGGAATAGTAATTATCTACTTTATAAAAAAAAGTTGCAACTTCACTTAACACGACATAGCCATGCGCAAAGCCTCTTGGTACAAACAGTTGTTTTTGGTTTTCAGCACTCAAACGAATGCTGTACCAGTGTCCGTAAGTGTTAGAGTGTGTCCTCAAGTCCACTACTACGTCCAGCACCTCACCTTCTAACACGCGCACTAGCTTGGCTTGTGCAAATGGAGCCGCTTGGTAATGCAATCCACGCAGTACCCCATAAGTGGAACGCGCCTGATTATCTTGAATGAAGGTAGTGGTAATACCGCTATCCATAAAGGTTTTCAAGCTGTAGCTTTCATAAAAATAGCCTCGTTCATCTCGCCAAACGGTTGGCTCGAACACGATTAATCCTTCAATGGGTGTAGTTAAAAAAGGCATAAGTGTATTGGATTACTGATATTATGATGTTGGTTATTTGTTCGCTTAATTATTTGTCTGTCAAATTATTGGATAGCTTTTCATTTTCGATAGAGAGAACTTTAAAGATCATATCCTAAACGATTTGGCATAGTGCCTGAAAATAAACTTTTCGCACTTAACAAATAACCAACCCAACGAATAATCAATTACACAATACCAGTGATTAAGTTAATAAGCAGGGCAATCAATAAACCTACTAATTCCTTGCAGCAAAAGTAAGTAAGTGAGCAAATAATTTGACAATTTATTGATGTAATTTGCCTCAAAACGAAATTTATTTATCAAAAAGATAACCCATTTTTTGAAATTACACAAATTCGTTATATACTTGTATCTGTATTTACAAAACCTTTTTATGAAAACAGTTAACCTGATTAGCTATTTGATAGCATTTGTATTGCAGGCTCAAGCCGTACAGGCAAGTGAAATTCTCAGCCTAAAAGTAAACGCACGCACAAATCATATTAATTTAATGCAATTTGTGCATATTTACCACGATGCGGATAAAAACCGTAGCCCATCTGCCTTACTGGGGGATACTTTAGTTTGGCAAGCCCACCAAGGCGATTTTTTACGCTTACAGAAGGAAGGAAACTATTGGGTTCGCTTTTCGCTGATTAATTGTGACAACGCACCTTTGTTTTTTGATGTTGGCGTAAGTTCTATTGAAATAAAAGCGATGCGCTTATTGGTGTATCATCCAACGTTAGGGCTGGACACCACTGCGCTAAACAATATTGATGTTCCCATCGAAAAGCGCCTCTACCCCACCAAGCATCTTGCCACCAGATATTTGTTTCAACCCAATGTAGTTTATACCTGTTATGTTTACATACAAAGAGGATTTGCTCCTGCTCAAACCAGTTTAAGCATAAGCAATCCGCTTTCTTTTGTGGATGCCAACAATCGTGTCATAGGTTCTTATCGTTATGGCACAGTCATTGGATTTGCTTTAATGCACTTGCTGATTGGTTTGGTTATTTTACTCTTGATTCGCAATGCTTTTCATTTGGCGCACGTTTGTTTTGCCTTTGGTAGTTTAGGATATATTGTAGCTTCTTCGGGCATTGGTATAGAATATATTTGGAAGAATGGCAACTATTTTGAAGAATATTCCGCAGAGTGGTTCGCTATACTGATGCTCACAGGGCTGCTGTGGATGGCAAAAATACAGTTGCAAGCCAAAACTCGTTATCGTTGGCTGCATTTTTTTATAAACGCCACTTTACCAACAGGTTGGTTATTTGCAATGATGGGATTGTTCAGATTTTTATTACCCAACGCTTTGATTAACGCAACGGCACTCGTTTCGGGTTTATTGCTCATGGTCTTACTGCCTTGTATTTTGCTCACCGCAGCATGGGATTTTTACAAGCACCGCAACTGGAATAGCTTTTGGTTCATTCTTGTTTTTGCTGCCATCATGGCGGCTTCTATGGCAATGCTGCTTACAGAATTAGGTATTATCGAAAGAAGCATGTATATCAACAATAGTCTCAATCTACAAACGGGATACGTACAGACCATTCTGGTTACTTTGTTTATAGGTAGCCGTACTTTTTTAGAGATAAACAGCAAAAAAGTAACCATACTGCTCAATGAACTCAACCATCAAAAGCAACTCCAACGCATCTCCCGCGATTTACACGACGAAGTAGGCTCGACCTTGAGCAGTATCGCTATTTTGAGCGAAGCCACTTTAGGACAGATGAATGCAACCATCAGCCAAGCCCGTTTGATGACCATCATCCAAAGTACAAAGCAAGTCATGGATGCCATGAACGACATTGTTTGGAGTGTTGACCCAAAAAACGATTATGTCCCCCATTTACTCCAGCATCTAAAATCCTACGCCATAGAAATACTGGAAGCAAAAAATATTCAACTGCATTTTGATAGCCAACTGACCTTAGCCCATCTGCCTACCGAACAACGCAAAGAGCTATACCTCCTCTTCAAAGAAGCCATCAACAACGCTGCCAAATATGCAGCAGCAAAAAATGTTTGGGTAAACTTTCAACAGGTAAACAACTGCCTGAAACTCACCATTCGGGACGATGGCAAAGGTTTTGACCCTGCAACTGTAAAAAGAGGAAACGGGCTAAACAACATGGAACAGCGCGCTACACAACTCGGCGGAAATTTGTCATTAAAAAGTAATCCATCGCAAGGTGTTGAAATTCAATTAGTTTTCTCCTTGTCCCCCAATCATGGTATAGACAGGCTCGAAAGTTATACTTAATTTTACGAAAAAAATACGCGATGCCAATAAGACTTGCCATTTACGAAGACAACCACGACCTGCGCCACGCTTTTGAGGTGCTATTTCATGGAATGTCCAACATTCAGTTGGTTGGAGCATACCCCAATTGTTTGGACATAGAAACGCACCTCACCACTAACACCATTGATGTTATTTTGATGGACATAGAACTGCCCAGAAGAAGTGGCATCGAAGGCACTTACCTCACCAAACAAATAAGCCCAACCACAGAAGTGCTGATGCTTACAGTTTTTGAGGAAGAAGACATCATCTTCAATGCACTGTGTGCAGGTGCGACGGGCTACCTCCTCAAAAAATCATCGCCCACCAAAATCGTAGAAGCCATCGAAGATGTCTATAATGGTGGCGCACCCATGTCGCCCAGCATCGCCCGAAAAGTACTACAAATTTTTCCAAAACAAGCCGCCCAAAGTGCGGAACTCCACAAACTTAGTGTACGTGAATTAGAAGTCCTAACAAGCCTCTCCAAAGGCAACAGCTACAAAATGGTTGCCGCCGACTTAGGCATCAGTTTCGAGACTGTTCGCACCCACGTCAAACGCATCTACGAAAAACTGCACGTCCATTCCGTAGCAGAAGCAGTGGCGAAAGCATTTTTGAAGTGAACACTGTAAAAGAATCGCGGCATGAACAAATACAAACCACAGCAATCATTTCATTCCTGAAAGGTAGAAATTGCTTGCCCCCATTCTTCTTCGCCCACTGCAAAAGAAGTGTCTGCCCGCATAATGGGTGCATGGAAACCAAGCACCATATTGGCTTCTGGAATACCAGCTTCCAATAACTTATCAGCGATAATCAGGTCGGTACTATCTTGATGCAGCCATACCAAACCTTCTGCTGTCACTTCGATATGCACGAGAACATTATAAAAACGAACTGCCCCTTTCCATCCGTTCCGAAGCAGCAAATAATTCCCAGTTGCATCATCTGCAATCACCTGATAGCGAATGGCGCGGTTGGATTTATTTTTACGTCCCTCAAAATCGGCTATCATATCTTTGGCAATCTTCTTGTAGGCAATTATTTTTTCCATGCAGTAATTTTTTTTGTTTCGACATTAAAAAACAAGCAATTTCATGTTATTTAATCGAGCCAATTCAATAGAAACAGGATCTTTAAAAAGATAGTTGAACGCATCTTCGGGAAGCGCAACTTCTGATGGTTGGAGATTCCTATCTCCAACTCAACCTATCCCTCGCGTTTCCTAACGCGACTCCACAAACAAAACCACTCGCCATGTCCCCCAAAAAGGGGACAAAAAAAAGCACCAACGCCCTCTTGCTGTTAACTAAATGTAAAAACAAGCTCTGAAGCAGCAAATGTACTTATGATATGTAGCTCCACCAGCGCGTGATATACAAAAAACACTATTATATTTAAAAATAACTTATTCGTTACGTACAGCAAATCAAACAACTACTACAAAAACAACCGCTCCACCAAGGTTTGTCCCCCATTTGTGGTATTGCGGTCTATGCAACTTTCTTGCAGTTTTGTAGTGTAATGTTCAATTTTGAATAGCGTGAGTAAATCCTTTATAAAGGCAACTCAAGCACGATGTGCAACAAAATGAAAAAAATATTCCATTTCCCTGATAACAAAATCTCGATTTTAGGAACAAGGAAATATATGCAGTTAGTAACTTTTAATGTCAACTATTAAATGAAAACAACAGGACAACTCCCGAACATCCTTAAAAAACAGTAGGGCGCGGATGCCGAAAAGCGTGATGAGTAGGCAAAACTTTTTAATTATTAAAATTACAATTTTATGGCACTTACGTCAGAGCAATTGATGAACAGTTTTCTGGGACGTCTTTACAATCAGCTTTCTATGGGAGATGAAAGTTCTATTGCCAGTGCAAATGATTTCTTCTCTTGGGTAACTCCTGGTATTCCTTTTGAAGCAGAAGATTTTTGATTTTATTTCTCGAGGATTTATTCCAGTAAGAGATGTGGATGGACAAGATCCAGAAAATAAGCCATCTGCTGAAGAAATTGAAGAAAGTTAGGAGCAGAGACACTTAGAATGTACAATCAAGCCGAAGATTTAGCATATTTGGTTGATTTTATTCCAGATGCTTCAGGTATCGAGAACGGTTCAAAGCGCATGAATTTTGCTACAAAAATTTGGAATCCAGGAAGCCGATTTTCGGATCTGTACAAATTTGTACTAGAACAAAGTCAAGTTGTACAGACCGAAGTAGATGAAAATACGAAAGCTAAAATGGAAAAAGTTGCTGCATTATTCACAACAACTAAAAAGAAAAGAGGATATGATGATGCTTTTAATGAAGTTGAGCTTGAAGTAACTGAAGAATCTGATATGGTGATAAAGTATAGAGAAAAGATGTATGCTTATGAAGAGGCAGCAATGCAATATACCAGTTATCAAGTCGCAGCACTTTCGGGTTCAAGCGTAGAAGCAGTCAATTTCTTTGCTAGAAATGCCCATATATTAAGGAATCGAGTAAAAGCAGCCATGAACGATTGGATTACTAATGGATATAAAGAACTCTACGAAAAAGCAACTGCTTTTTTAGAGCAAGTTCAAAATCCAGATTTGAACCTATTAAAAGCGAAATATAAAGACGATTTAAGAAAACAATGATCACGAATCCTGTATCAGGAATGGACTTTCAGTTTACCAAACTGCTTCCAGCAAATTTTGCGACATCAAGTGGTTGGACAAAATACTGGTTTACTAAAAAAGATCATGCCACCCATTACGATGAAAGGCGAACAAAATGGAATGTTGGTGGAGGTGGTATATTTGGAGGTTTTGGTTTTTTGGATCTGGTGGAGAAGAAACAACTAAGATTAATAGTGATGTGAATTGGGAAACTTTAAATGTGAATTTTGAATTGGCTCAAGTCCCAATCCTCCGAGCGGGTATTCACGAGCATTTTTTGACTTCTAAGTACTGGAGATTTCATCCCACAGCTTCAGCAATAGGAAGTGCAGAATTACTATCTGACGGGAAAATACCTCCAAGTGGACAAATGGTTGCTTATCCCACTACATTGATATTTGCTAGAAATATAACCGTAAAATTTGAAACATACTCTGGTAATTATAATTATTTTGATCAAAAAATTAAAGGCGGTGGCGGTTTATCTCTATTTGGCCTTCATCTTGGAGGAAGGTATGAAAATGCGAGAACTGAAAAAAATGCAGAATCCCACTTTGAGGGACAGGGCATTAGCGTACCAGGAATGCAATTGATTGGATTTAGATGCCATTTGCTTCCAAAATCGCCAGACCCATTAAAAGTAGATGAAAAAAAATGGGCATAATTTGTATATTAAACTTCTTGGGCTACTGTTTAAGTAGCCCAATTATTTACTTCACCATTTCTGTCAAATGACAGCAATACAAAACATTCAAATTAATGAAATCTTCTAAGCCTATCATCGCTATATGTCAGTACTTACTGAACAATAAAGTTACATTATTTGGAGATCAAAAAATCGCCTTACCGCTAATGGTATTCTTACAGAGCCTATTGCTAGTTACCTATCTAACAGTTACAATGGTGAAACTGAAGCCGAAAAAGAAGCTAGTAAACATGAAAATAATGCCGAGTTAGCCGAACTAGCCAACATTATAGTCAAACAGCCTCACATTATTCCCCCTGACTCAAGTCCGTCGTTATGGGATGTTTTTTATGACACAATATTTTCTCGTGACTACAAGATTGTAGAAACTAACTCAACAGGTATCACTAAATTGAGTAGAATCGTAAGTGCACAAATCCCAATAACGTCACCTTCGGGTTTTGAATATCCAGAAATGAGTTATACTATTTCAGAATGGAAATCTATTACACTCAAAGAACAAGATATTGAAAGTTATTTCAATACTTGTAGGGTACAATCTCCTTTGTTGTTTACAGCCTTAGACACAATATATCCATCAGAAGATGATTTGGAGGTTACAGAGGTTACTTTTCAATGGGGTGTAGTAAAAATCAATAGAGGACAGTGGTATGATGAATCCTTTCTTGAAAGTAAAATTTGGCGATTAAAGACAGGAAATGGAGTAGTAGATTCACTCTCAAATGGGATAGATGATTACTCAGGAGAAATACCTGGTTTTTTGACTGCATTTGTAGTACTTAAGGGAATTATTATCACTTATGAAAGTCCAAAAGAAGAAGAAGAACAGCGGAATATTGATGAATACCTAAGAAGTGGTAGGTATATGAACTTTGGACCGTTACTAATTGGTGGTTCTAATTTTACAAAAGTGAATAATCAATATAAAGTTTCGGGTTTCTCTGGCTCAACTCTTTTTTACAAAAATGTTGGAAATAATTTCCAATTGAATACTTCAGGAAATATAGATAACCCAAAGCCTACTAAACCATCGCCTACGACAAGTACTCCTATTAATACCAACACCACTAAGGTGGTGACAGTAAATACTGGGCCAGCTAGTACAGTACTGAATCCTAATATCACTATATTACATTAAAACACTTCTTGGAAGTACAAAAAACAAGGTGTGGCAGGAAATACAGCATTTGATAACAAAAGCTTTGATTATTCTAAATTGATTCTTAAAAAGGATTATATTTATCAATTCAAGTACAGTCAATTGAGTAACCTCATTTTAAATATTTACAACCTGCAATTTAGTGGTAGAATTACGGACAAACAAGGTAAGATAGTTTCAGATGCTAAAGTATTGATCAACAAAGATTTTGATAACACTACATCTGATCTAATACGACTAGTATCTGATAGAAGTGGGAATTTCACTACTAAACTACAGAAAAATACATCTTACACCATAACTGTCGAAGCGAGAGGATATCAATCAGGCTTCGCAACAATTAAGACTGCCGAAGTAAATATTGAACGTTCATTTCAATTAGAGGTACAAACACGCACACAGCAAACAGAAGCAGTATCAGACATTCAAGTCTTTGCTGTAGTTTATAAAAAGTCTGGGTACTGTTCCGAATCCGTTGCCAAATTTCGAGCCAGCATCAGAGAGTGACATTTGGTTATAATTCCCATACTAACTCTAAAACCAAATAAACCCATCAGGACAACTCCCGAACATCCTTAGAAAATAGTAGGGCGCGCAAGCCGAAAAGCGAAACGAGTAGGCAAAACTTTAAAAACAGATGAACTATGAAAATATTATCTTTAGCCATAGCCTTATGGATAGGCGTTTCTGGTCTTTTTGCGCAATCCAACGACCAAGACGGTGCAGTGCAGGACAGCATCATACAACAAGGCAATGCTGCTGATACCACTATACTTGTTACCTTCATCGGTGGTACTATTTCTGAAGGCGTTTATACAGAATATACGATTGACAACAGCGAGGCGAACAAAATTGTGTTGACCCTAAAAGGGAGTAACGTACCCGACCTGAACAGCGAGAGCATTGGTAGCATCGAAATATTTGGTACAAACAAAGAACGCCCCGCCGATGCGGAGGAAGATAAAGGTCGAAACCTGAATGCGATATTGAGTAACCCCGTTGGGAAACAAGGGCAGATAACGCTTAATAAAAAAGTGGTAATCAAAACCTTAGCTGGGGAGTTTCTCGAAGGCACTTATTCGGGATTTGGGTACGCTTACAACGCCTTCAAAGCCAAATATACGATTACCTTGAAGGGTAAAAAACTGCCAACGTTTGATGTTGCTGAGGTGAAAAGTATTGTCATTGAAAGATAAAATCTGGG
>JAAUTG010000197.1 GCA_012031785.1 Saprospiraceae bacterium
AATAGTATTTTTCCTAAGTGTTTGCTTATAGCTTTTATGCTTGGCTATTCATTACCAAATTGCCGCCATTGTTCGGTTTTTGAGGGGGCTATTGTGGATATTTCTATCATCACCATTGCGGAAAGTGTAGCCATTTATTTGGGGATTCCATTTTTAGTAGGAATGTTGAGCCGATTTATTTTAGTCGCCATCAAAGGGGAAACTTGGTATAAAACCAAATTTTTACCTGCTATTTCACCCATTACGTTGGTGGCGTTACTCTTCACGATTATAGTTATGTTTTCTCTAAAAGGTGAACTCATCGTTCAAATTCCACTGGATGTATTGCGCATCGCTGTTCCGATGCTTATCTATTTCGCCATTATGTTTCTGATTGGATTTTTCATCACTAAAGCTACGGGCGCTACTTATGATAAAAATGCAGCTATTGCATTCACCGCTGCTGGAAATAATTTTGAATTAGCGATTGCTGTGGCGATTGCCATTTTCGGATTGAACTCTGGTCAAGCCTTTGTTGGTGTAATCGGACCGCTTGTGGAAGTGCCAGCACTGATTCTCTTGGTTCGAGTTGCGTTCTGGTTAAGGAAGAAATATTACAACGCTCTAGTGAGTGTTCCTAGCTGATGTCTGTTATTTTGGTGGGAAGTCAGTAAGAACCTAGCTTTAGCTCATTTTTATTGAACCATCAAAAGTGTTTAAGGGAATTGGTAACAGAAAAGAGGAGAGGAGAAACTTATGTTTCTCCTCTCCTCTTAAATTCATATATCGTTTCGTATTTACTTTATAACCACCAGCTTATGGGTTTGTAAAGTAGTTCCAATTTGAGTGCTCAAGAAATAGATACCAGCTTCTACGTCAGCCTGATACACCAGTTGGTGCGCACCTGCCTCCAACAATTGGGAAGAACATATCGTTTTGACTAGTCTTCCATTCATATCAAGTAATTGTACCGTAACTTGTTGTTTCTCGGATAACGCTAAGTCAATAGTGGTTTCTGTAGTAAAAGGATTTGGGAAGACACGAATAGTATTTTCAGTAATTTTCTTCTCCAAAGTTCTATTTTCCACTGGATTGATAATAGTGCTGTTACAAGGTTGTATTTGAGCAGTAAAAGTAGAGCCATTCACGGCGTTAAAACCTGGTAAAAGCCTAATCAATTCCCCTGCCTGAAACGTTACTGTACTATTTATTGCTACACTACCTGTGGAGCTAATCGTATCTGATGCGGTATAAGTGTTTGTAGCTATTGGATTATCATTGATGTCGAGTAAACTTGGGCATGGATTGTTCAATAGTGAACATGATAAAGATAAATTGAACGCGCTTGATGCACCCTCAAAACCATCAATCATGATGTAATAAATACCTGCTGCCAGTTCAATGTTAATTTGTTCGCTGTTGGTGTTGCTATTTTCACTAATTGCTATGGCTGTATTAGCGGGGTCGCTGCAAGCACTCAATAGGTACAAATCTAAATCAGCGCTTAAACCAGTCACATCAATAGTTACTGCGGCATCATCGGTGATAAATTGATAAACCAATTCAGGTCCCGTCCAGTCAAAAATACCCGAATCATGTTCTTCAAAAAAGTTGATGCCTGTATTGGTATTGTCACTGACTGAATCTCCACAATTAATGAAAAGCGGTTCATCGCAAGCGGTCACTAGTTCAGTAAAAGAATAAGTTGCACGCAATCCCCAAGTCGTCAAAGAGCCACCATCTCGATTCGAGTTATCTCTTACTTTGAGCATCCAAGTTCCTGATAGCTGCTTGCCGTTGAAAACACTCAGACTATTCAAAGGCTGGTATTCGTCGTTATCCAAAGGTGGACAAGGAATATTCGCGTAAAGGTTAGTTGCTTGATCATTAAATTGAATGTCAAAATTATTTTGACTACCACAAATATCATCCAACAAAATTACTTCTGTTCCAGTTGGACTTACTAAAGTGAAGGTCAAATCGTTGATGTAGGTATGCGTACCTTTCAAGTTTACCACGTCTATATCTGTGATAGTACCCACATCAGTAATCGTTAGCATAGACGTAGTGGTGCTGGGAGGTCCAGAAGAAATCGTTTTTGGAACATCCGTACTTTGAAAAGTATTAGTAACAATAGCATTAGTAGTAAAGCTGAATGTAACCGACCAAGGGTCATTGCCACAAGTTCTGACATGCCTTACGCGCCAATAGTAAACGGTATTAACATCAAGCGTAATTGAGGACAGCCATGTTGGTGCGAACACGTTAGCGGAAGCTATGATATTGGTAAAGTCCTGGTCATTTGCCACTTGAATGTCGTAAGATATAACATTAGTGGTGGCTTGCCAGTCAAAAGTAGGAATATTTGCTACATCCACTGCGTTATTCACAGGAGCAGTCAAAACAGTTGGAAATGGGGCAATAGCGACTAATTCTACGCTGGTATTTTTTACGCCCACGTCGCTGTTTCCAACTATTTCAATTGTGTAATTCCCCGCTGCTATATTGGTTAGTCCGCTTAATTGTAAAGTTGCATTATTACCAGGCGTAACCACGTCAGAAGGTAAAAACGAAGCTGTCACACCACTCGGTAAGTTACTAGCGGTTAAAGTGACGGGGCTGTTGTAGTCCCCAATACTACTCACGGTAATGGTGTAATCTAAATTAGCTCCACTTTCGCAATATTGTTGTGTAGTGGGTTGGCTGCTTAATTCGTAAGTAGGTGTACCTGAAAGGATTGTAAAATTGCTATTGCTAATGTCAAAAAAGACACTGGAAGCACATTTGACCATAATTCTTGCAGTAGTGCTTGCACCATTTGGTACAATAACATTAGCAGAACCATTATTGGGTACATCAGACACCAGTAAAGTTGGAAAAGATAAGCCACCATCTTTGGAAAGGAAAATATCTACTGTATTGCAACTCACAGGGGCTAAGTTGGTTTGCGCTACATTCCAGGTGACTGTAATATTTTGTTGTTCAGAGAAACTGACATTTGTGTTTGGGGAAGTCACTAAAAATGGACCGACATCGGCTACCGTGACATTTATATTTTGCTCTTCGGTACAGCCATAATTAGAATTATTATCGCGGACAGTGACTCGAAACTCCATAGCACGTGCTACACTTGGAAGTTTTTCCCATGTAGGATTATTACCTGCTGCCAAGTCAGGTAAGTTGATGAAATAACGTGAATTTGAATTTACAGGGTTGAGCGAACGAAATAGAGGACCAACTGTGTTAGCGGCTTGTGGTGGCATGTTTCCAACTTCGTTATCGAATTGCTCCCAACAGTACGTAAGTACATCCTCAGGATTGGCATCTGTTGCATTGACGGTCAGCACGAAAGGTGTTGACTTAGGAATTGTTACGTCGCTTGGGTCAGTTACAATGGGCGCGGCGTTGGTGGAAGAGATAATGGTTGCGCAGCTATTTCCCGCCCCCGTGACAAAGTTGCCCATTTCTTGTAGGCTAATGCTATGAAATAATCATCGCTATTGTTCTGAACATTTTGAGGACAAATGCCTGCATAGCTCATAATGGTAGAGCCACTTCCCGGTTCATAAGCGGTACTGGTATTTCGATTACCCCCACAAGAGTTATTGAAAGAGTGGTTACCCCCAAACTGATGTCCTATTTCATGCGCTACATAATCAATATAAAAAGCATCATTTATTGGGTTGGGAAGCCCTGTCACGCCTCGACCTTTCAAGGAAAGACTACAAGGCGAACGCAGCGTGGCAATACCACCACCACCTGTACTAAATACGTGTCCTATGTCGTAATTGTTTGTTCCAATGACGTTATCCAAAGTGGTTTGGTTTTGTCCGAGCATGGTACTTCCACTAAAGTTGTCGTAAGGATCAGTAGCAGCATTATAGTAAAAAACGCTGTTTGTATTGGCGATTAAGACTAGGCGAACGCCTAAGTCTCGTTCGTACACCTCATTGACACGGTTAATAGCAGTGTTCACCTCATTAAACACGAGGTTGGATTGTTCGGCACTAGTTGCACCAAAATAATTAGAATATTCACCAGTAGTAGCTACCGCCAAGCGATAAGTTCGGAGTTGACAGTCTCCCGCAGATTTATCGGTACTAAGATTCGGATTTTCTCTAAATTCTTCTTTTCCATCGAACAAGCATTGAAATTCTTGAGTATTAGCGTAATCTTTTTTAAAGTAGGAGAGGTAAAATTCTCTATTGCTGCGCGTGTAAGGATCAACAAAAATGAGTTCACCTTTCCAACGAATCATACCTCTAAACCCTCTGCCTGTCCAGTCAAAACGCAGCGTACAAGTAGGATCGTCTATGGCTACACCTTTGAAATTTTTAATATCTGGAAAACGAGCGGCTAATGAAGGTTCGAGCATATCGTAACTTACCACCTTGAAAGTAACTTTTACTCCATTAGGAAGAGGAATAGAAAACTTGATCGGGCTTTCTGTCAAAGCTACATTGGTTTCATTAGGTACTTGTTGCAACAATTGGCGCAATCTGTTGATATTCAGTTTTAAATAGTTGGGGCGATTAGGAAATAACTCTCTGATTCCCTCTACATTCACTACCTCATTTTCCGTAATACTTTCCCAGAATTGGTCTGCGGATTGTGCAGTCAACAGCCCATACTGATAAAAACACATCCAAACTAACGCTAAAATTTTTATACTTTTCATGTAAAACACTTATTTTGATATGTAATATATATACTCTACGTGGTAAATGTATATATGTTTTGCTAAACGATAATAGCAAGATACTGTGTATTTGCCATTCAAGGCTTGAAAATGCCTTTGTACAAAGGAAATTAAATCACTCTAATGATTTATTAACAAGTGATTTTTTTGTTAAATGGGTAAATGCTTTTGCTTTCAATTTGTGCAAATAAATTTTCAATTCAATTCTTCAACCGAATAGAAACGGCTCTTTTGTGTGCGTCTAAATCCTCTGCTATAGCCATTGTTTCTACGGTAGAAGCAATGGCAGCTAACCCTGCTTGGGTGAGTTTTTGAAAAGTAATTTTTTTCACAAATGAATCAAGCGAAACACCACTGTATGCTTTGGCGTAGCCATTCGTTGGTAGCGTGTGATTAGTTCCAGAAGCATAATCACCGACAGATTCTGGTGTGTAATGTCCCAAAAATATAGAACCTGCATTGATAATTCCAGCAGAAAAGGCTTCTGCGTCGTCAAGGGCAAGAATGAGATGTTCTGGGGCGTAATAGTTGATAACGGCTTGCGCTTGTTGTTGATTTTCTACTAAAATAGCCACACTGTTTTGAAGTGCTTGACGAGCGATTGCCTTTCGAGGTAAGTCTGAAAGTTGCTGCTCGATGGCTTCCAAAACAGCCTCTACAAAGGTTTCTTGAAAAGCAACTAGCACTACTTGACTGTCCACCCCATGCTCTGCTTGTGATAACAAATCGGCTGCTACGTAAGCTGGATTAGCGGTAGCATCTGCACAAACTAGCACTTCTGATGGTCCGGCTGGCATATCAATGGCTACTCCTTCTTTATTTACCAATTGTTTGGCAGCCGTTACATATTGGTTTCCTGGTCCAAATATTTTGTACACAGCTGGAATAGAGGCTGTACCATACGCCATTGCTGCAATAGCTTGTGCGCCACCTACTTTATACACCTGCGTCACGCCTACTAAATCAGCAGCAAAGAGAATGGCTGGGTGAAGGTTTCCCGATTTATCGGGTGGGGAACAGAGGATGATTTCTTTACAACCCGCCAACTTTGCAGGAACACCCAGCATCAATACTGTGGAAAAAAGTGGTGCGGTACCACCCGGAATGTAAAGCCCAACTTTTTCAATACCTATGTTTTTGCGCCAACATTCTACGCCAGGCATAGTTTGGACTATCTCTACACTTGAAATTTGCGCTCGATGAAATTGCTCAATATTGCGCTTTGCAGTTTGAATGGCTAGTTTTAAATTCTGTGGCACCAGTTGAATGGCTGCAGCCATTTCAGTTGGGCTAACCGCCAATGATTCTAAGTGAACTTGATCAAAACGAGCAGTATAATCCATTAGAGCTTGGTCGCCCTGTATTTTTACGTTTTGTAGCACCTCGCTGACTACGTTTTCCAGCGATTGATAATTTAGTGTTGGTCGTTGAAGAATAAAATCCCAAGTGTTTTGGGCAGGTAGCTTGTAAATTTTCATACGAGTTTGTTTTCGGATTTTGATTTTAAAATCCAAAAAATAAATTTAATTTAAAATAAGCACAACAAGTTAAACAAAAATTGGGACTCAAAAAGATTGTAATTTTATAGCCATTAAGTCAAAGATTGAAAAGAAAATCAACTTCCAACATTATTGACCAATAAAAGACATAGTTTGAAATTGATTATCGAATACCAATTAATTTATGATTAGAAATTCGTAACTAATTCTTATTCTTCTTGAGGCTTTACAGTAACCACAGGCTCTACAACTGCTCTAGAGATAATTTCTATTGCTTCTGTGTTCAGTTTACTCAAAGGAATAATAATATGGCGAGCATCTTTACTTGCTTCAATAGTTAAGGTGGTATTATCCAGCGCGACTACCATGCCTTCTTTTCCACCAATACTAACTACATCTCCTAAACGTATCTTGCTTCGGTTGTAAAAATATCCAATATGATTAGACATTACATCTTTAGAAGCGAAACCATAACCAATAGAAAATGCCAATACTATGCCAGCAAGAATGATTGAAATATTGGAGGTGATGAAATCTGTATTGATTCTAGCTTGTTCTAGGGCAAGCATTAGTATATTAAGCAGGATAAAATAAAAAATAATGCCCGCTACGAATTTAGCGGCTGGTACATTTAAAGATTGGAGTGCGGTTAGGGATATATCTTGCACAAAATCCGCGATAAACAAACCTACAATCAGAAGCGCAGTCGCAGTAATCAATGATGGGATGTAATCAATCGCACTTTTGACAAGATCAGAAACAGCTGCCATCTGTAAAAAATCAGTAGCAATTACTAAACTGATGAGTAAGAACAAGTAATAAATTACTTCTGATATAAAACTACTAGGAATGAATCGAACGTTGTTCTTTTCCAAAAAGTCAATACGATTGACATAATTGTCAGCGAGTTTATCAATTCCTACTTTTCTAAGTAACCTTCTGAGCAATCGAGTAAGCACTCGAATTAAGATGAAACTTAGAATAATAATTCCTAATGCGAGTGAAATTTTAGGCGCGTACTCTACAATTTGAAGCCATATCTCTCTTAGATAATCCATAATAGTTCAGGTGCTGTTGTTACGTGGATGAATGGAGCTATTTACGCTTTTTGCTTGAATGCTCACCAATAGTGCTATTAGATTAAAAGCACTTTTCCTATATCAGTTTTTGCAATTGCAGAAACTAACTTTTCAATCTTTCGCTGTGCTTAACTCTTCATCTGACCCTTTGGTCATTTCAAGGATAGTATCTACAAACATAGGAAGATATAGTTCTGCGATGCTACCGAAAAGTTGTAAAATATTAATTTTCTGACTGACCCCTTTCTCTACGAAGTTTTGATTTACCCGAACTGTAGAAAAACAGTTCATCTTCTTCTTGTAACTGTTTGAAATTGTTGATGTTTGACGACATACATATATATTTTAGCTCGCCAAGGCATCCAACAGAAGAATGCAGCTTCTAGCTATATTCTTCTTCAAACATTTCTTCTCGAATCTGTTGCGCCTTAGCTTTCGCTCGTTTAATTCTCATCTTGATAGCACTTTCTGTCTTGTCCAGTGCATCTGCGATTTCTTTGATAGACATATCATCCTGATACTTCATCAGGAGCACCATTCTATCATCTGCTGGCAAGTTTTCTAAGACTTGCTTGAGTTGATACACTTCCATCTCTAAGAGTACTTCATCGTGTACTTCGTCCTCCACGTCAGGTGCTTTCTCAATGTCTTCAGAAAACAAATCTTTTTGCTTATTTTTCTTTCTCAAATAATCAATACAATAATTATAAGTGATAGAATAGACCCAAGTGGAAAACTTTGAACGTTCCGCGAATTTAGAGACATTCATAAAAATCTTTGTAAAGATTTCCTGTGTCGCGTCCTCAGCAAGTGCTTCATCTTTCAAGAGTGAGATACACTTGCTATAAACTTTTCCAGCGTAGCGTTGATACAGCAATCTAAAGCAGACAGGCGATTGAGTCTCAATATAAGTCTGAATCACCTCCATATCTTTCATGTTGCTGTGACAGAGTTTGTTCAATTTGCAAAAGTTTAGTTAATCAAACGCTGTAAGGTATGAAGATACGCTCAATATTTCAAATATGCTCACAATGATTTTGACGAAGATTTTTTAAAAAGTATCAAATCCTTAGACTCTTTTATGAGAATATTTCTCTAAGTACCTGATGTGCATTGATTTCGGGAAAATTATCAAGGTGCAATTGAAAGAATTGAATAAGATATTCTAGCATTTGTTGGCGTTGTTGGCGATTAATTTTTACCAAATGTGCATCTTCCAAATTGCTGTGTAGAAGCTGAGAAAAGGTTTGACTACTCGCCTCATCAAGTCCAAATTTTACCGTAAAAAATGGTACAAATGTCCCTTCTTGTAGGTCAAAACAGGGCGTTGTATGGTTATGCGTGCCTTGAGGTGCAAAACCGAGATATTCAGAAAATTTCAGCAAAAAAGATAAGTGTAAATTGGCAATCGTATTAGAGGTTTGGTCGAGCAGTACTAATGTTTCAAATAAGAAATTGAATAATGCTTCGTTTTGGTCTGCCTGTCGCAACACCTTTCTCGTCACTTCCACGATAAATAATCCAATTGCTCCACGATAAACGTCAAATGGAATTTGCTGATACACAAAGGCTGGTTTTATCTCTTTTATCCGATTCAATCCGCTATCTTCTTTATAATAAGCCACAATTTCCACTAAAGAGGTAACCTGTAATAATCCTGCCGATATTTTTGCTTTTGTACTACGTACTCCCGATATAATATATTTTTGTAAGCCTTTTTCTTCCGTATATATCTCTGCAATCACGCTGGTTTCAGCGTATTTAAAGGTATGAAAACTATTCCCCTAGTTTTTATGAGCATGAATTAATGAATTATGGATCGCGCAAAGAGCAACGAAATGTTCATTTTCTTTTCTCCTTACTTAAATTTTCACAAGATAGCTTTTTAATGATTCCGTTTCTAT
>JAAUTG010000198.1 GCA_012031785.1 Saprospiraceae bacterium
ACCTTGAAATTCAGATTAAATGGTACTTTAGGTCGTAACGTTATCTTTGCCCAAGCACCAGACGACCCTGACCGTTTGCCACCTAACTCGGTGGTGGACGCAATTGGAAATCCATTAAGCTATACTTTCGCACCTACTTTGATAACAAACAACCAAGATACTCAAGCACCAGCGATTACCAATTGTCTGTCAGATATTAACATAAAATTGGCGCAAGGTCAAACGGACACATTAGTTACTTGGAATTTTCCAACTGTAACAGACAATTGTAGCAAAGTAGATACTTTCTTCAATGCTTCACCAGGTCGTTTTGGCTTGGGAACAACAGTTGTCCGTTATGTTTTTACAGACCAAGCGGGCAATCAGGATTCTTGCGTGTTTAATATAACGATTGAAAATGACGTAATAGAAAGCGATGTTGTTATTGAAGCATCCCAAGAAACAAGCATTTGCCGCGAAGACCGTTTGGTAGTCAATATTAAGGTTAGAAATTTTGAAGACGTGACTAGCGTTTCACAAACCCTAGGTTGGAATAGAAACATTCTAAGATTTCAGCGAGCAGACAATCTATTACAAGGTGCGACAGGTATGCCAACAGATTCCACCTTTAAATTCTCCTTTGCTTCCGTTAATGGTGTGACAAGAGCAGACGGCTCGTTGATATACAGCCTAGTGCTTCGAGTAATAAGTCCAACAGGAGCAGGAACACTCATAGATCAAGTCGGAATCAACAACTTAGTGACCGTAAGTGGTCAATCCGTAACTTACACTTGGATACCTACTACGGTTAGTACGAATGACGTGACTCCACCAACAATTACAGGACTGCCGAACGATATTTTCCGTGCTGCATCTCCTACTGAGTGCAGTCAGATCGTCTCATGGCAAGCACCGATCATTCAAGATAATTGTGGTATAGATTCAATTATCGTATCTCAAGCGTCAGATACTGAATTTCCAATTGGTGTAACAGAAGTAATTTACACCGCCATTGACGAGTCAGGGAACCGCACCACAGCTAGTTTTACAGTAACGATTAATGATGTTACAGCACCTGTTTTCAGCACCTGTCCACAGGATACTATTATTTACGTTTCTACCACTGCTACGGGCGCAATAGCAACTTGGGCGGAACCAAGTGTAACAGACAACTGCTCTGATACAGTAATGGTGAGTACATCCCATCTTTCTGGAAGTATTTTCCCAATTGGTAGAACTACTGTAATTTACACCGCTACGGATGCTTCAGGCAATATTTCTACCAGTTGTCAATTTGATGTGATCGTCACCAATCAACCACCTATTGAAATCAATTGCCCGAACAATGTTACTGTGTTTGCTTCTGCGGATACTTGTCAACTTATAGTAAATGATATTTCAGCAACCGTTTCTAATCAGGGTGCATTATCAGTAATGAGTTATGAATTTACTGGCGCTACGGCTGGTTTTGCAAGTAATTTAGGCATCGTAGATGCCTCTGGACAGACATTTAACATCGGCACTACCAACGTTAACTATAGTGTTGCTGACACTTTAGGTGCCATAGCAATGTGTAGTTTTGATGTAATCGTGGCAGATACTATCGCGCCAAATATTATTTGTCCTCAAGACACCACTATTTCTCTTCTTCCTGACGAAAATAACCGAGTAGTTGCAGGTATTGAATTAGTTAGCCTTTCTGACAACTGCGACAATAACCTTGCTATCACTTACAACATCAACAATGCCACCAGTGGTTTTGGAGATGCGAGCGGCAATATTTTCCAGCCAGGTAGAAATACAGTTACTTACATCGTGCGTGACGAAACAGGCAACGAAGCGACCTGTTTCTTTAATGTCAACCTTCTCAAGTCTTCTATTGAAATCACTTGTCCAAGCGACAGAGTAGTAAATTTGGTAGGAGACTTAGATTCTTGTGGCAGAACGTTAGTCACAATGTCGCACCTACAGTGTCTGATGTTGGAGCTATTGCGAGCATGAGTTACCGACTAAGAGGTGCAACCGTAGCGGATAGTACATTTGCGGGATATTTAAGTGTAGCAGGAACGTTTTTCAATAAAGATACTACTTTTATTACTTACTTCGTCACCGACACGTTGGGTTCGACGGATAGTTGTTTGTTCTCTGTACTTGTTAGGGATCGTACTCAACCTATTCCAGTTTGTCCAAACGACACTACCATTACTGTACAAGCCCCAGACAATAGCTTGATAGTAAATGATATTGCACTCATCAGTGCCACTGACAATTGTGGGGTGATTGACAGTATTAGCTACACGCTCACAGGTGTAACAACCAGCACTGGTAACAATGATGCAAGTGGTAACTTATTTAATTTGGGCGTAACTACTATTCGATACTTCATTTTCGACGAGAGTGGTAACAGTAACACTTGTCTATTTGATGTAGAACTAGTACAAGTATCTCTTGAGATAGAGTGCCCTATGGATACTACGGTAGAGACTTTAGGCGAGCTATGTGGTGCTGTTGTAGAAAATATTGGACTAAGAAGTATCTCTGTGGATGCAGATGAAATCATCAGCACAAGCTATCAGCTCGCAGGAGCTACCACAAAAGACACCACAGCTAATAATATCTTAGACGCTTCTGGTAACTTTTTCAACGCAGGCACTACCATAGTTACTTACACTGTAAATATTGCTGATGCCACACAAAGTTGTTCTTTCGAGGTGGTAGTAGAAGACAAGATGCCACCGATGTTGGAATGCCCAGAAGATGTTGTTTTAACAGTATTGGCGCAAGGAGAGACCACACGAGTGGTAGAAAACATATCACCAATAATAGCTGATAACTGCGACGAACTAATCACTTTAGGCTACCGCCTATCAGGTGCGACAATCAAAGAAGCACTTGGTGATGCCAGTGGCTCTTCTTTCAATCTAGGAGAGACTATTGTCACTTATTTCGTAGCAGATACCAAATTAAATATTGACAGTTGTGCTTTCACAGTTAATATTATCACCACCCTGCTGGCATACGACTGTCCAAACGATACGCTAGTATCAACTGCGCTAGATACCTGCGGACAAATCGTAGAAAACATCGGTATCCGAAATTTAACAGACCCGAGTGCCCTACGTGAAATGTCTTATACCTTGACGGGCGCAACCAATGCACAAGCGACGAATGAAGGTGTGATAGATGCTTCTGGACTATACTTTAACGTAGGAATTACCACTGTAACCTACACACTTGAAGATACACTAGGAGGAATAACCACTTGTAGCTTTGAAGTAGAGGTGGAAGATCAAATTGCACCAACATTTACTTGCCCGCAAGACACGTTAATCCTAATTAGCGCTGCTGACACAGTTGCTATTGTAGAAAATCTTGCAATATTCAACCTATTTGATAACTGTGACGACACACTTGATATAGTTTACCAACTAAGTGGAGCAATTAGTGGAGAGGGGCAAATGGATGTTAGTGGTAATGCTTTTCCAATAGGAACAACTACTGTCACTTATTTTGTGGCAGACCAGACGGGAAACATAGACAGTTGTAGCTTCAACGTGGTCGTAATTCGTTCTGAACTTGCTATCACCTGTCCACAAGATACCACACTTTCCACTAGTATGGATACCTGTGGTACAATAGTTAATGGAATAGCACTTATCGTTTCTAATGCAGCACTCGTAGCAAATAGCAGCTACCAATTCAGTGGCGCTACGGAAGCAGACTCTACATCCAACGGACTAATTGATGCGTCAGGTAACTTCTTCAATAGTGATACTACTCTAGTTACCTACACGGTCATAGATACTTTTGGAATTACACAAACTTGTTCCTTCCTCGTTGTTGTTCAAGATAGTATCAAACCGACCTTCACCTGTCCGCAAGACATGGTTATACTAGTGCCTGAAGCAGATACTGCAAAAGTAATCACGGAAATTGGGCTAACTGATATAATAGACAATTGTACCACAGAACCAAACGTCACGTACATCTTGACAGGCGCAACTATGGGTGCAGGCGAAAATGATGCTAGTGGAACTTCCTTTCAATTAGGTGTGACACAAGTAACTTATATCGTACAAGACAATTCAGGAAACACCGACAGTTGTACTTTCAACATCACCATTCAGACTGCGCCAATTGGAATTGTCTGTCCAACAGATACCATCGTCACAGCAGCTATGGATGATTGTACTGCAATCATCAACGACCTTGAAGTTGGTATTCCAGACACTAGTATTATAAAATCAATCACCTACACGCTTACTGGTGCTACCACACTAGACAGTATGGGTATGGGTGATGTTTCAGGTCTGACATTCAACAAAGATACCACTATTGTTACCTACACTGTTATGGATACGCTTGGTAACACAGAAACTTGCGCTTTCCAAGTTATTGTGCAAGACAAAACACCTCCAACGCTCGACTGTCCGACAGAAAAATTTGTCAATATTCCGACAGGAGACACAACCATTATGGTGACAACGGTAGGTATTGAAGTAGCAGATAACTGTGATGAAAATCCAGCTATTTCCTACACCATCACAGGTACAACCACTAGAGAAGGAGAAAATAGTGCAAATGGCATGTTCCAACGTGGTAACTCAAGAGTGCGTTACACGGTCACAGACGAAAGTGGAAATACAAGCACCTGTAACTTTAATGTACAAGTAGCAGACTTTTCCGCCACATTAGACTGTCCTAATGATACTACTGTACTGAAATCGCCAGGGCTTTGTGGCAGAACAGTGACCAACATTCGTCCGCGCGTAGTACCGATAAATCGCCTTGCTACTATCAGTTACACGTTGACTGGTGCTACTTCCTTTGAGTCAAGAACTGACACCATAGCTATTGCCAGCGGACAATTCTTTAATACAGACACCACCACTGTCACTTATACGATTACAACAATTGCAGATGAAGTATTAACCTGCTCTTTCAACGTAATAGTACAAGACACCACGACTTTACGTTTCGTCAACTGTCCAAGTAACATCAATATAAATGTCGCTGCAGATACTTGTGTTGCCATCGCAACGTGGACTGCTCCAATGTTAAGCGACACTTGTGGTGCAACAATAACCGCGTCTCATCAAATAGGTGAAGCCTTTCCAGTAGGTATGACCAATGTTACCTATGTTGCCACTAATATTGAAGGGGAAACAGATACATGCCGATTCATTGTAAATGTGCTAGACACTACGCCGCCAAGTATCATGGGCTGCCCAACTGACACTATTCTTTATGTTGGTATAGACACTTGTCTCACCTCCTACACTTGGATTGCACCCACAGCCTCTGATATTTGTGGTTTAGATACCCTATTTAGCAATATTCAACCAGGACAAGTGCTTTCAGTGGGAACAAATAGAGTTACTTATACAGCAATTGACGCATCAGGTAATATAGATACTTGCTCTTTCAATATAGTTGTTCGAGACACCATTGCTCCTATCATTTTCAATTGCCCGGCTGATACCATTGTGGCATCAAGAGCTTCCAATTGTGGCGCAATTGTTACTTGGACACCGCCTATTGCTACGGACAATTGTGGAGTTACACTAAGAAGCAACTTACAATCAGGTGCGCAATTACCAGTCGGTACAACCACGATTACTTACACTGCTACCGACCTAGATGGAAATACTACTACTTGTTCTTTTAACATTACTGTAGAAGATAGAACAGCACCGATGTTAAATTGTCCAGACACTGTTCGAGTGGCAGTACAAAGTGCGTCCTGCGAAGTACCTGTAACATGGGAAGACCCAACGATAACAGATAACTGCGGCGAAATAGATACTTTGATTGCTTCTCATCAACAAGGCGACTTATTTCCAGTGGGAGAAACTACTGTGACTTACATTGCAATTGACCAAGCAGGTAATGCAGATACTTGTTCTTTCTTGGTTATCGTAAGTGCAGAAGTTAATGTGACCAACTGCCCACGTGATATTACGCAAACTGCGCTACCAGGTAGATGTGGTAGAATAGTCAACTGGACACCTCCTGCTATACAAAGCCCTTGCTCGGAATTTACGGTCACTAGTAACTTCCAACCAGGTGATGTATTTGAAGTAGGCACTACACAAGTAGTCTATATCATCGAAAATAAGCGCGGCGATACCACAGAATGTAAATTCAACATCACCATACTCGATCAAGAACTTCCTACGTTTGCGAACTGCCCATCAGATACTACTATCAGTGTACAACCTGGAGCCTGTGGTGCAACATTCAACTGGACAAGACCAAGTATATCAGATAACTGTGGAATATCTACTTTAGATAGCACTCATGCCTCTGGAAACCTTTTTCCACTCGGCTCAACCAAAGTTACTTACACTGCCGCAGACGCATCAGGAAACATACAGATTTGTGAATTTACCATACGAGTCATAGACAACTTGGCACCTGTTTTTGCAGTTTGCCCAGATACTATCCGTGTGCGCGTGGATGGAGTCCTGATTAGTGATCCAAGCGGTGTTATCACAGGTACCATACAGAGCAATGAATGCAGCACTGTAACCATACCTTTTTCGGCACCAATAGCCACTGACGCTTGCTCCAACGTTACTGTAACTCAGGTAGATAACACAGGACTATCAAGTGGCTCCGCCTTCCCAATAGGTATTAGTACCCTAGTCTTTAACGCTACTGACCAAGCGGGTAACACCACTACATGTAGGCTCGTGGTTGAGGTACTTTCAACCAATAGCGTAAACATTCCAGGTAAGCAATCCGCAACCTTGTGAGGGCAGTCAAGTCACCTTGACAGCTGATAATATAGGTATTCCTAATGGTGTTTACAGATGGTTTGGTACTAATGGACTTCGTGCAGAAGGCAGAATTATCACGCTAGACAGCATCGAAGCCAGACAATCTGGCGAAATCACAGTAGCTATCCAAGCCACAAACGGTTGTGTTTTAACTGGCACAACTAACTTGCAAGTTCAACCCACTCCTATGCCCTTCATTATTTATGAAGGTAATATATGTGCAGGCAGCGACTTGAGGTTGATAGCTAGAGACACCACTGGAGCTACAATCTCTGGCTGGGAATTGAGCGGACCGAACGGATTCAGAACTACTAATCCTGATACCACGCTACTAGCTGTGACATCTGCTAATGGTGGTATCTATCGTCTAATTGCTACCTCAGCGACAGGTTGTCAAGGACAGATTATAGATACTTTCTTGATTTCTGCAAAGCCTGAGATGCCTACCTTAAATACTGCACCATTTAAAGATACCGCTTGTGTGGGAGAAGAATTTAGGCTGATTGGTCGCTCTTACACAGACCGAGATATTAGGTATCAGTGGAGCGTCACACCAGATACGGGACTAATATTCATCAGTTCTGATACCAGCAATATAGCTATTGCTAACTTTACAGAAGCTGCGAATTATACTTTCCGTTACTGGGTAAATGACATGGGCTGTACTTCTGATACCATCGCAAAAACACTTGTTATTGGGAAATCACCTAATATATCACTGGATTTTGTGGGTAGTACAGAATGTATAAGCACAGATTCCACCCTGCAACTTTTTGATTTGGTAGGACAAGCTGACAACTGGCGATGGACAGGACCAAATGGATTTACTTCCAACGAACAAAACCCAGTATTAGCTTCTGTCAACACTAATGTTAGTGGGACATACGTACTAGTAGCGAGCAGTGGAAATTGTACTGCTACTGATTCAATTACCGTAGAAATTACAGGTGCCTTACCAACACCAATTATCGAGCCAATCAACCTGTCCTGTACAGATGATACATTAACCTTGCGTGTCATGGGTAGTTATCAAGAAAACGTGAAATTCCTTTGGAACTCACTAGACACTAACTTGATACCGTCCACCATCACTACAGACACTGCAAACTTGATGTTACGACCTAGGGATACAGTGAGCTATACTGTGACAGTTCAAGCAATAGACGGAGCGTGTGTTTCCTCACTGGATACCATCACCTTCCAACCTATTGAAAGCCCTATGATAGACCTTTCCACTATCGAAACCGAATATATCTGTGTCGTAGGAGATAGCTTAATTCAACTAAACGAAACGGGCGGTGAAGGTGCAAAATGGAACTGGCAAGGACCTGATGGATTTGGAGGAGACGGTTCACCCAGTCCTACTTTTGTCGTCAACTACGACAATGCACAAGTACGCTCTGGACGATACTTTGTCACTGTGCTTGGAGAAAATGGCTGTGAAGCTACTGATTTCATAGACCTAGACTTCACACAAGGTATTCCTAAACTCACTATCGAAGGACCTAGTAGTTTCTGTATAGGAGAAGACATTGTATTAAGAGGAATTGGAAACATACCTGACAATGTAGAATATCTCTGGACTGCTCCAACTGGTGTTGTGTCCTCTACGTCTGGCAACGGCATATCACTACAAGCAGTAGAACTGTTAGCAGGTGGCTACACCGTAGAAGTCATATCTAAAGAACTAGGCTGTGCTTCTGAACCGTCAGATACTTTCTTGGTCACTATTGTTAGCAAACCGAAGTTGAATCCAGACCAATTCATCGTATCTGTAGATCAGTTGGATACACTAGATGTGCTCGCCAATGATAGTTTACTTAACACAGTACCAATCACTTATGGATTATCTAAACCAGCCTTTTTAGGCTCTGTAAACATAGATAATTTAGGTGTATTAACCTATCGTCCAAACACAGGAGTAACAGGAAATGACAACTTCACTTATGAAGTTTGCTATACTGGTTGCGCAGATTCAACTATTGTGCTTTGTGAATTAGAAATCGCAAATATTACCATCCAGTACCCTGACGAGGAGTGTATAATTACTAACCTAGTCACACCAAACGAAGATGGTAAGAACGATTTACTGATAGTAACTTGTGCAACATCAGATCTGTATCCCAATAATGAATTAACTATCTTCAACGAATGGGGAGACGAGGTATTCCGCGCTAGTCCGTACAGAAACGATTGGGGAGGAACTTATAACGATAAACCTCTACCTGACGGAACTTACTTCTACATCTTCACCACAGGTGGTAGTGAAGATGTTCAAAAAGGATTTATTACCTTATACAGATAACAAAATCATCATTAATCATTAATTCTCTAGCAGCAGATGCTGCTGCTAGAG
>JAAUTG010000019.1 GCA_012031785.1 Saprospiraceae bacterium
GCACGGTAGTGGTGAAACCCGCCGAAGATACGCCACTTACTGCTCTTGCCCTCGCAGTGTTGGCAGAAAAAAGCGGGTATTCCGAAAGGCGTATTAAACATTATCACCACCAGTGCGCCAGAAAAAGTAGGTGCAGCACTGACGCGCCATCCTTTAGTGCGTAAACTGTCTTTTACTGGTTCTACGGAAATTGGAAAGCTACTCATGCGGCAATGTGCGGATACAGTGAAAAAAATCTCGCTAGAATTGGGGGGCAACGCGCCTTTTATTGTTTTTGATGATGCCAACTTGACAGCAGCGGTGGAAGGTGCTATCGCCTCCAAATTTAGAAATGCAGGACAAACCTGTGTTTGTACTAACCGAATTTATGTGCAACGGGGCGTTTATCAGCAATTTATAGCGCAATTTACAAAAGCAGTGCAACAACAAAAAATGGGCGATGGGATGGAAAATAATACAACCATAGGACCCCTCATCAACGAAGCGGCACTCGAAAAGGTAGAAGCGTTGCTTTCTGATGCCTTACTAAAAGGAGCTGTCTTACAAACAGGGGGCAAACGAGCTGCTGAAAATAACGCTTTTTTTGAACCTACGGTGATTAGTGATGCAAAAGCAGGTATGGCAATTAGTGAAGAAGAGGTGTTCGGACCTGTCGCGCCTATCTATGTGTTTGATACAGAGGCAGAAGTTATTCAATTAGCAAATGATACACCTTACGGTCTAGCGGCTTACTTTTATGGAAATAACATAGCAAGGGTTTGGCGCGTGGCGGAAGCCTTAGAATACGGTATGGTTGGTATCAACACGGGCTTCATCTCTAATGCAGTTGCACCATTTGGTGGGGTGAAAGAAAGCGGTATTGGCAGGGAAGGTTCAAAGTATGGTATCGAAGAGTATTTGGAAATCAAATACTTGTGTTTTGGAGGAATGTGATTGTGGTTGTTGGGTTGGTCTAACCGAATAACCAACCCAACAGATCGCTAACCAACCTTACCGCGTCAAGTAATAAGCACCTTTCACCACAACTTGCTGCGCTTGAAAGTCTTTTACGTTAGAAAAACGAATAAAATCGCCATCCACAATAGGGTCTTGAAGTGGTACTTGTTCAAGCCCCTGCGCTTGCAGCACGAAAGCAAAGTAGGTATCTCCAGTTTTCACGGTGGCTTCTAAGGGTAACCCAACTTCGTCGTGTGGTGGCAAGTAGAGCTTTGCTTGCACTACTGCGCCAGGTAATAATTCGCGACTTTCTGTTTCTAGCTTCAAATGACAATGTACATTGCGCGTGTTGCTATTAGGGTCAATGTCGGGATTAATTTTCCAAACAAAAGCCTCATAAGTTTTATCATGTCCCACTGCTTTGAATGTCACGCGCTGATTTACTTTTACCTGAAGCGCGTCAATCGGAAATATTTTAAGTTCGACGTGCAGGTGTTCTGTGTTTAGAATCTCTAGAATTTCGTCGTTGGGATGAACCATTTGCCCTTTATTGACGGCTACATGGCTAATGTAACCCGTAGCTGGCGCGAAAATGGGTAATTCCGACTGAAATTGAGCAGACTTTTCTAACATTTCCAACTGAAAACCAGAGAGCTGTAACTCTTTTTTTAGTCCAAGATAAGAGGCGTTTAGCAGTGCCAGTTGACCTTGTGCTTCGTCAAGGCTTTTTTGGCTGGTTGCTGCTTGTGTGTTAAGCAGTTCTTGGCGTTGCAGTTGTTTTTTGCCAATTCCAACTGGGCTTTGAGTTCGAGGAGTTGTTTTTGTTTTTGCACAAAACTAATGTTTTCGATACGCGCCAACACGGTTCCTTGCTTTACGAAATCACCATCAATAAAACGCAAATCGGTTAAAAAACCTTCTACTTTGCTGTGTACACTAATGCGGTCAGTGGGAGGAATATCTAACATGCCTGTGCAAGCAACTTGAGTTTGGATACTGCGCGTTTGAAGTGTGCCTATTTCAATATCTGGATGGCTACGAATCGCGTCGAGCGTAAGTTCTACACGGCTATCTACTTCGCTTTCCATAGTATTTTCTGTTGTCTGCGCGCGCTGGCAAGCTGTAATTAATGTTGCCAATAAACATAAAGTAATAGTATTGATGATGTTATTCTGCATCGTAAAATTTATTTTTGAGTGATATAAATCCATTCGAGTACTGCTTGATTGTGCTGTTGAAGTACATCGAAGTAGAGTTGTTCTGTCTCCAAAAGTGTTCTGGCTAACTGACTAAATCGGAAAAAATCTATTTCGCCCTGTTCCAATTGTAGAGTTAATTTAGAGAACTGTGCTTCGCGTGTTGCTAAAAAGCTAGTTTCAAAAGCAACTAGCATTGCTTCGTTACTTTTAATTTCGAGTTGTAGGATAGCTAAGCGTTTTTGTAGTTGTTGAGCCACCCAGTCGCGTTCGTGCTGGAGTTGTACTTGCTCCAACCGCAACTGTTGAGCTTGTATTTTGGTCACGCTTTTATCCAAAGGCATGGAAACACCAGCCATTACCCCTTGAAAAGCAAAATCTTTTTCCAAAGACTGCAAGAAGTAGCCAATCCTAATATTAGGTTTATTGGCTTCAGACAACAAGTAAGTAGATTGCACCGCCAACACGTTTTGTTTTAAGGTAAAACTTTGCCAATACTGGCTTTGAGTGGTGTCGTATTGCAAATTAGGCATTGCCAAACGCCGAAAATCATCTTCTATCACCATCACACTATCTGGAAGGTAAGCACTAATTTTGAGTTCTACCAAACTGGTATTGGTGGCAGTGGCTGCCTGACGAGCAGCGTGTTGAATTTGTAGTAACTCATTTTGTAGCAACGCCAACGCCACTTGGTCAATTTCGCCTGCCTGAAATTGGGCTTGTAGTTTTTGATACGCCGTTTGATAGGTATTTTCCATATCGCGCCAAAGCCTTAGCATCGCTTGTTGATATTTCCAATTTTCATAACGTTGCAGCAAATCGAAGCGCAGTTCGTTTTTTAAAATCCCCTGCTCATTGTTCAATACAGCAACTTTTGCATCAACCACCTGTCGGGCATTTTTCTGGTTTAGCAAATTATCAAGACTTTGATTGACGGTTAATTGATGATCAAATTTGGCATAGTTGATTTGTCCACCCAAATAGTCTATTTGCAAAGGTTCAAAAGCACCAATCGCACGGGTATTCAATTGCTCCTTTTGTATGTCCAACAGCTTGTTTTTCAGTAATGGGTGATTTTCTAGTGCATACTGATAGACCCCTTCAAAGTTTTCTATCTTTTGTGCAGGCATAACTTGGACGCTACAAAGTATAGCCGCCGCAACTGACAGCACTTTCCAAGAACGTTGATAAGTCATCCAATATAAAGTCGGAAGAATCAGTAAAGTGAGTAGGGTGGAACTGACCAAACCTCCAATGACCACGGTGGCTAATGGGCGTTGCACTTCTGCGCCGCTACCATCGGAAAGTGCCATTGGAATAAAGCCGAGCGCAGCGACTAAAGCAGTCATCAAGACTGGACGCAAGCGCGTGAGACAAGCGTGGGTGATTAAATCTTTGAAGGTCTCAAAATCTTTGGAATTAAGTTGCTTAATGGCACTTAATAAAACAATTCCATTTAACACTGACACCCCAAACAAGGCGATGAATCCAATGCCAGAAGAAATACTGAACGGCAAACCGCGCAATTGTAAGGCGATAATACCACCGATGGCGGACAATGGAACTGCGATGAAAATAATCAAAGCATCTTTTAGATTTCCGAATGCCAAGTAAAGTAGTAATAAAATGAGTAACAATGCCACAGGAACAGCAATGGCAAGCCGTTTTTTTGCATTTTCTAAGTTCTCAAACTGCCCACCATATTGTATTTCATAGCCTGGCGGAAGTGATAGTTGCTTTGCCAAGACCGTTTGAATATCAGTGACCAAACTAGCTACGTCCCGATTTCTGACGTTGATGCTGATGCTGATAAAACGCCTTGCCTGCTCGCGCTCAATGAGCATTGAACCTTCTTGATTACGCACTTCTGCGACTTCTGACAACGGGATATTCATACCAGAAGGTGTGGTAATGGTCAAGCGGTTGAGGTTCATTTCGGAACGCGCTGCTGGTGCAAGCCGAACCACCAAATCAAACTTCCGTTCTTGCTCAAACACGTTTCCCACTATTTCCCCAGCGTAAGCAGCACGAATAATTTGATTTAAGTCGGAAATATTAAGTCCGTATTGTGCTATTTTTTGGCGATTGAAGTGAATGACCAATTGTTGCAAACCCTCTATTTGAGCTACTTTGATGTCGCTAGCACCTTCGATAGGTTCTATCAAGGCAGCTGCTTTATCTGCATATTCTTTCAACACCGCCATATCTTCTCCAAACAATTTGATTGCTACATCGGATTTAGAACCTGTCATCAACTCATTAAAGCGAAGTTGTATGGGTTGTGTAAACTCAAAAGAAGCCCAAGTAATAGGTTCGAGCGCTTGCCCCATCTTCTGCATTAGTTCTTCCCGAGAGGTAGCAGAAACCCACTCTGATTTGTCTTTCAAAATAATCATAATGTCGGCATCTTCTATTGCCATAGGATCAGTCGGCACTTCTGCTGTTCCTATTTTTGACACGACGTGTTGTACTTCAGGAAATTGCGCTAACAGTAAGGCTTCTGCCTTTGTAGAAGTATGGATGCTTTCTTTCAACGAGCTACCTGCTTTGATTTGTTGCTGCATCGCGAAATCACCCTCATCAAGCGTGGGTATAAATTCAGCACCCATGCGGGATAGTAAAAATACAGTAGCCACAAATAGCGCAAGGGCAGCTAGAAGCGTTAACATAGGTAGGCGCAGTGCGAATTTTAATAAGGGTTGGTACAGCCATTTTAAGCTTTCTATAATCTGGTCTGACCAATTTTTATGGTCTCTTATTTTTTTGTTGATGAATAGCGCGGACATCACTGGGACGTAAGTGATGGAAAGTAAGAGCGAGCCTACTATCGCAAAACCCACCGTTTGCGCCATCGGACGAAACATTTTGCCCTCCGTGCCTTCGAGCGTTAAAATGGGAATGAATACCACCAAGATGATGAATACGCCAAAGGCAGCAGCGCGATAAATTTTATTCGTTGATAGGCGTACTACTTCATTCATTTCGATTTGGGTTAGTTTTTGACCCATGAAACCGATTGCCAGCGTGTGTAGCAATCCTTCCACAATAATGACTGCCCCATCCACCACAATTCCAAAATCAATAGCACCCAGCGACATTAAATTGGCAGAAACACCAAATAGGCGCATCATAGTCAAAGCAAAAAGCATAGAAAGTGGAATGATAGAAGCCACAATCAGCCCAGCGCGAAAATTACCCAACAGCAGCAGTAATACAAAAACGACGATAAGTCCGCCTTCCACCAAATTTCGGGTGGCAGTATCAATCGTCTTTTCCACCAAGCGCGAACGGTCGAGGTAAGGATAAATATTTACCCCTTTTGGAAGTCCTGCTTGCACTGTTTCCATGCGTTGCTTCACATTGGCGAGGGCTTCTGAGGAGTTTGCACCTTTGAACATTAGCGTAATGCCACCAACTACCTCGCCTTTGCCGTCCATTGTCATCGCGCCATAGCGTTTGGCGGAGCCAATCTGCACGGTGGCTATGTCTTTGACCAACACAGGCGCGGGATGTGTACTATTCACCACGATTTGTTCGATGGTGGCTTTTTCCAGCGTTCGACCTTCCGTTCTGATGTAAAAAGCATGAGGACCTTGCTCAATGTAGCTGCCTCCGCTATTTTCGTTGTTGGTTTCCAAAGCTACAATCACGTCCTGAATAGTTAGCCCAAAATTGAGCAGTAGTTCAGGGTGTACTGCTACTTCGTACTGTTTGAGATTGCCTCCAAAGCTACTGACCTCAATAATGCCAGGAACGCCGTTAAGCTGTCTTTTAATTTGCCAATCTTGAATCGTGCGCAATTCGGTGGCATCGTACAGGTGCTCGTAAGCAGGATCAACGGTTAGGACATATTGATAAATCTCACCTAAACCTGTAGTAATTGGCATAAGTTCAGGCTCTCCCAAACCAGTAGGAATACTGGATTTAGCAACGTTTAGCTGCTCTTGAACGTATTGGCGAGCCAGCATCACGGGGACACTTTCCGCTAAGACAACCGTGACCACTGATAAGCCGTAGCGAGAAATGGAACGCACTTCTAGCACATTGGGAATGTTGGTCATGGCTGCCTCGATGGGGTAAGTGACAAGTTGCTCTATCTCCTGCGGCGCAAGTGTGGGCGAAGTGGTGACGATTTGGACTTGATTATTCGTGATGTCTGGCACTGCATCCAAAGGAATCTTATTTGCTGAATAAATGCCAATCACAATCAAACCTAACACGCCAAGCAATACCAACAGCTTGTTTTCTAGTGAAAACGCAATAATTTTAAGGAACATAATTTTTAGAAATACTTAGAACTGTAAATAAATGAGGTAGCTTTTACGAATCAGACCGTTGAGGAAAAATCAATAATTAACCTCAACCCTTCAAGTAAAAAATGCCAATTCAACTGCGGTCTAAGTATATGAAGGCGGCGCACGAAGCGCGTGAGGTTGGAATAATGGGAAGTGAAAATAATATTTTGCTGACTATCAGGCAGTATATTTTTGAATGGTAATCTTAGCGGTAACACAGACCACGAAAACGCCCATTCATCTGCAAATACAGGCAATAGTATTAGGGACGCATCTTCTTTACTATCACTGAATTGAGACATCCACTCCAAATGCTCTGCCCCTAAATCGTTGTGGAACACCAACTTGAGTTGATCCAACAAATTAGTAGCTTCTTGATGCGCCTCCACATGCTCTGTTTGGCTCATTTGCCCATGATGAACATGGGGAATAAGATGGTGCAGCAGCAAAAAGCAACTGGAGAAAATTAATAATATGCGAGCGAATACTTTGATAAATAGCTATTTATATGATTTTTAGTCAAAAGTTTTTTGTTTTTTTGCTAACCAATAATTTCGATAGCGAAAAAATCTTTACTCTCATCAAAGTTATAACCTATTTTTGAAATTACAAAACTTGCGCTTATAAATTTTAACATCCACTAGCACAAAACAAAAATTAGATTTTATTCATCTCCAATGCACTTTCAGGATAAAAGTTGGTAGCTTTTGCTTGTACGTAATTAACGACCCATTTTTTCTAAACAACAATCAAGTCTTTAGCCCATTAGGCTTATCAGTAAAGCAGGCTACATCAAAGAAAATGATGCAAATTTTGTGCAACAAAAAAATAAATTAAACCTCAATGGTGCATTTTTCTTAAAATATCCAGTCAAACAAGACGTTGGTGAGTGCGATTACAATTGCTAGACCAAGTGCTGACCAAAATCCTTTGACACTAAATCCTTTCATCAGATAGCTGGCTAACATAATCAGTAAGGCATCTACCACAAAACTAAAAAAACCAAGTGTAAGCCAACGAATAGGAGTGGTGATAAAATTCAACGCTGCACCTAGTGTCACATTCAAAATTGCAATCACCAACGCCACCACTAAGCCGCGATTAAAACTCTCCACATGTACGCTTGACATGACCCTAGCAGCAATGAATAAGCCAAGTAAGTTGACAATAAATTGAGTTATAAAATTGCCAGGTTGATACGCTGATAATAATTCCATAAAATGATAATGATAAATCAAATAATGGTAGCGAGCAATTGTCGTTTTCGCCACAAGTGCAAAGGTATTATCTGTGTTTCAAATTAATGTAAAATGATAAAATTTTCAGCTTCGATAGGCTGTTTTTTTTGTTTTTGAAATAGGCTGCGGCAAGATACTTCGCACTTATCTTGGACTGAACTGATTAACGAGTTATCGGTTTATAAACTGGTAATAAGTTACTGGAGTGTTTGATTGTTGGAAATAAGGGGATGAATGAACTTTGGAACTAGCTAACTTTTAGAAGATATGGTTTTGAGCCTTTTATATCCCCAATCAGAAAATCTAATATTAAAAAGTAATATATGATAAATCAATTAGAGTTCGCTACACTAGGCGGTGGGTGTTTTTGGTGTGTAGAAGCTATTTATCAAGCAGTGGAAGGCGTGCAGAGTGCTGTTTCTGGTTATGCTGGCGACACAGAGGACAAAGCAGATTATAAGACCGTTTGCACGGGTTTAACCAAACATGCGGAAGTGGTGCAGATTGCTTTTGATCCTAATGTGGTATCTTATGCAGAACTTTTAGAGATGTTTTGGATTGCTCACGACCCAACCACTTTGAATCGTCAAGGCAACGATGTTGGTCCGCAATATCGTTCTGTTATTTTTTACCACAACGAGGGACAAAAAGAAGCTGCCTTACAGTCCATCGCGCAAGTAGCACCAGAAATTTGGGATAACCCTATCGTGACACAGGTTGTTCCGCTGGAAACCTTCTACAAAGCAGAAGACTATCATCAAAACTATTACAATAACGTAGGGGATCGCAATTCATATTGCACTTTTGTGATTACGCCTAAGGTAAGTAAATTTAGAAAAAAGTATGCTCACCGCTTGAAAAAGGCGTAGTGATTGGTAATTGAGTGATTGGCATTAGAAACGTTTTCCTATTTTCGGATGAAAGTCAGCATTTTACGAGGAGGGGCAGACTGCATTTAGTAGTAACATCGGACTGCCTTGGCAAGGTAAATCTAACTTGGAATGCAGTTACTAATGCCTTGAGCTACAATGCCGCTGTAGATTGGGGGGTTACTTGAACTACGCAGAAAAAGTAATCCTCAAACGATACTGGTTTTCAGGTCTTTATTGCTTCTACGAGAAGGTGACTTGAGGGCTGCAACAGGTGAATCTCCAGTACAAATCTTTGGTTTTGAAGCGAATGATTATTTTTCAACTATTCGTCGCTGCAATTCTTTGAGCGTCGTGACGGCTCGCGCCACACCACTTATGTTTTGATTACCCAGCGCGTAACGAACCACAGAGACGTTTTTACAAAAACGGCTCTGTCTTGTAGGCGAATCTTTCCAACACCAGCATGTTTAAACACAAAAAACAAGCATAACAAAACCAATGAGAGGTAGATTTTATCGAAACCATTTCTTCGTATTAATCATAGGTTTAGGGTAGTCCGCCCCTATTTTCACCTTTACTGCACTTTGTTCTGAAAAAGTCATCCTATCAGGAGCATGTACTTTTTCTGTTGGCACACTCGTCAATTCAGGCAACCAAAGGCGCACATAGTCACCATTAGGGTCGTATCTTTCTGCCTGCTTTATAATATTGAAATATCTATCTTCTCTTGGGTCGCTTCCCACGCCAGCCACATAATTCCAGTTGCCCCAGTTGCTTGCCACGTCGTAATCAATAAGGATGGATTCAAAATATTCTGCGCCCATCTGCCAGTTGACCAATAAATCTTTTACCAAAAAACTAGCTACGTTCTGCCGCCCTCTATTCGACATGAAGCCTGTATTTTTCAGTTCAATCATGTTGGCATCAATGAACGGAATACCCGTTTTACCTTCTATCCAAAGGGAAAGCAGTCGTTCATCATCTCTCCATTTAGGGTCGGATTCGCCGCGTGTACCTCCTTTTTGAAAAATTCGATTCCCATATTTTTTAGCCATGAATCGAAAAAAGTCGCGCCATAGCAATTCAAAAATAATCCAGTACGTGGACTTGTTCTCCCCACGTTCTGCTTCGTATTTTCTGATTTCCCAGTAAATTTGTTTTGCAGAGATACATCCTTGCGCCAACCAAGGCGAAAATTTAGTGGAATAATCTCCCCCTACCATGTCATTGCGCGTGTCAAAATAAGTTTTTGCAAGGTTCGATTCCCAAAGATAGTAGTGAAGACGCTTCAAGGCTGAGGTTTCCCCACCCTTAAAAGGCAACACTATTCTTGGATCAGGCTCAATGGCTTCATGTCCAAAATCTTCTATTTTAGGCAAGATTCCCAACTCCAAATCGGCGGGAATACCCGAAACTATCGTCTTAGGAGACGGCAAAGGCTTTCTTACTTTCACACTACGCTCTACTTCTTTTCTAAATTGGGTGAAGACGTCTGGTGTGTGTGCCACAGGGAACGGCAAGTCCGAGGTATAGTAAAGCATCTTTCCGCGATGGTAGCGCAGTTCTTGCCCGATACTCCAAAGTTTTTCCTCCAGCGCGTCTTGTATTTTAACCTCCTCGTAGGTACGCTCTCGATTGCAATACACCCAATTGGAGTTGAGTACCTTGGCGATTTTAAATACTTCTTCTTCTGTCTTTCCTACTCGAATCACTAAATCTGCACCTACCCCTTTCAAAGAATTTTTTAAATCCTCTATTGCTTCTATGATAAATTGTGCTCGAAATTTGCCTACCTTCGGGAATCCAAACGGCGTTTGACCTTTGAACAAACGAGTATCGAATACATAGACAGGCACTACTTGATGACCATCGCGGATGGCTTCCGTCAATGCTTCGTTATCATGCAAACGCAAATCCTGTCTAAACCAAACTATAACACGCTTTTTTTCTGACATATTAGATGATTCTTGTTATTAAAAAGTGAACAAGGGGCTACACGATTGGTTTTAAAAATAGTGGGATTTATTAGGATAATGTTATGTTTGAGCATAAATCGTTTTTACAATAAAAAAAGATGCAGATACGACTTGGGCTAGTCCGTTTTTACAGCCCTAAAAATTTGGTAAAATGAATGCAAAAATAGGAGTAATCAATGTCTCGGATCGAGCTAGTCAGGGAGTTTATGAGGACATTCCTGGCAGAGCTGTGTTGGCAACGCTATCAGAATATCTTATTTCTGATTGGAGCTATGAATACGCTATTATTCCAGACGAGGAGGAACTTATCGCACAAAAGCTAATCGAAATGGCAGATGAAAAAGGCTGCTGTTTGATTGTTACCACAGGTGGCACTGGACCAGCTAAGCGCGATGTTACTCCAGAAGCTACCTTAGCCGTTTGCCAGAAAATATTACCTGGTTTTGGCGAGTTGATGCGCGCTGAAAGTCTAAAATACGTTCCTACTGCCATTCTCTCGAGACAAACTGCTGGCATTCGAGATGCCTCATTAATTGTTAATCTTCCTGGTAAACCCAAAGCGATTCGACAGTGCTTGGATGCAGTGTTTCCAGCTATTCCATATTGTATAGATTTGATTGGTGGTGCTTATCTGGAGACTAATCCAGCAGTGATTCGTGCATTTCGACCTAAGCAAGATTGATGGTTATTGGTTATTTGTTGGAAAGGAGAAAGGTTTATTTTGATGCTTGATAATCAATTACTTATCTTAGGGCAGTCATTTCCAAGATAGAGCTATTTGATTTTTACTAAAATTCATCACGGAGAAAGAACTTCGGATAAATCCACCTTTTGTGGATGTAATGAAGAAAACCAAATCTGCTACACAGGTTGTACTTGTCTGAAGTCGTTTTTCTTAACGTGTGTAATTACAGCCTGTATCTTCCCTCAAAAAGTTGATCAGAAAATTACGGTCAAAAAAATACGCTTGAAAATTTTGACTTCCTTGAACTCCTAAACGTTTTTTCATTTCAACACACAATTAACTTTGGACAATATGAAGAAGGTAATTTTTGTATGGTGTTTGTTTTGTCAAGCAGTTTTGGCGCAGCCACTTCAACTACTTCCTACTAATTCCCACTATTTTCTTTATCAAGGTAAACCAATGGTGGTGATAGGTTCGGGAGAACATTATGGCGCACTCATTAACTTGGATTTTGATTACAAAACCTATTTGGATGCTATAAAATCAGATGGACTGAACACCACGCGGCTATTTATGGGAGCTTACTACGAGTTACCAGGCGCGTTTGGTATCGAAAAAAACACACTAGCACCAAAGCCTGAAAGCATATTACTGCCTTGGCAAAAAGTAGGTGATAAGTACGACCTAAATGTTTGGGATGACGCTTATTTTGCAAGATTGACTGCTTTTATGCAAAAAGCACAAGCGAACAGCATTATTGTGGAGATTACCTTATTTTCATCTTATTACGGTGCTGGTTGGGCGTACCATCCTTTTCATGGCAACAACAACACTAATGGTACACCTATTAATCTACGCTACGAACAAGTAAACACCCTAGATAATGGTAATATCTTGGCATTCCAAGAGCAGTATGTTAAAAAAATAGTAAATGCCCTTAACACTTATGATAATTTTTATTTTGAAATACAAAACGAACCTTGGGCAGATAGTAAAGAAAATGTATTGGTTTGGAATGACTACATTCAAGCTGATGATTTGAAAGAAAAGGGTAACAACTGGCGTAATACTTTAGAAGTGCCTTCCAAAGCCTCACAACTGTGGCATCAAAAAGTGTCTAGTTGGATTGTAGAAACCGAAAAAGATTTGCCCAAAACAACATCTAATTTCTCATAATATTGCCAATTTTAGACAACCTGTGACAGCAAATGATACAAATATAGATATTTACACTTTTCATTATGCCCACCCTGACGTGGTGAATATGAACTACGAATTGAATAAACCTATTGGATTCAATGAAACTGGGTTTGCAGGGAAGTCCGATGCCACTTATCGTCGTCAGGCTTGGCGATTTATGATGCGTGGTGGCGGTTTGTTCAACCATTTAGATTATTCCTACAGTGTGGGTAACGAAAAAGGAACGGATAGCAATTATCAAGCACCAGGAGGTGGAAGTCCTGCGCTGCGCCAGCAATTTAAAGTGCTTAAAAACTTTATCGAACAGTTTGATTTGAATACATTTCGTCCTGACGACCGTTTTGTTGGACATGTAGAGGGCGCATTTGCTTACGCCATGCGTGATGCCAAGCAATTTGCTGTATATTTAGAACCACTATTTGCTCAAGTAGCTGCGAAAGTACCCTTAAAGTTGCCTAAAGGTGACTACCAGTTGAGTTGGATGGAAGCGGCAACAGGCAAAGTATGGACTACGGAAAGGATAAAAATAGCTACTTCTACTCAAAATCCTTTGATTGTAAATAGCCCTTTGGATGGTGAGGAAAAGGTGTTAATCATAAAGAAATTATCACGCAAGTAGCAACTACTTAGTTGGCGCGTTGGCAGGCATGAATACTGCTGCCAACGCGCTTTTGCGACTTATTTATTCCCCCTCAAGTTTCAATCCTTTTTCAATTCGTATCAATAAGTCCTCCAAATGATACTTCGTCACTTGGTCACTCTGTTTTCTAATGGCTTGAGTTATTTCTTTTTTTAAGTTGTTCAATGTGCCACGAGCCAACGCTTTTATATCAGTTTGGTTGTATTTGTCATCTTTGAGTGCCAGTAAATCCAACATATTGTCTAAGTAGGCACGCTGCAAGTTACGCCGATAAGGGTCTATTTTGCTACCTGATTTAAGCTCTGAAAAATACCCGCTCGCGTATCGTCAAATAAATTGAGCATCGTGTAAGCGGCACTGCCATTGAGTGCCTCTCCTTCCATCAGACGATTGAGGCGATCCCCTTCAAAAAGACGATTTAAAGTCCCTACTTGTAATTGGCGCAAGCGTTCTGCGATACCATCAGATTGGATACGACGAATAATATCCTCATTGATAATCCAACTCGGCGTTTGAAACAACTGGCGATGAAGAAAACGCACTGCTTCTTGCTGCTTATTTTTTTCTACGTGCGTGAACACGGCTCCTGCCTCGTCGTATGTTTTTCTAAATTCGTACACACCTCCCACAATAGTTCCTACATGGCGCATGTATTTGTTGTATTGTCCAAGTATTTGTCCGTACAGCTCGTTTAAGTCTTCGTAGCTTTTACCATCTTCGGCTGTCCATTTAATGAGGTTTGGCATCATGCGTTTAAGGTTTTCAATACCATAATCGCTGGCTTTCACCAAATCATCGCCCAAATCTTCTGTTTGTGCAGTAGGGTCTGTGGGGTTGAAGCGTTGTGCGCCATAGCGGTAAAGCGGATTATTGGCGCGTTCTTTCACCCAGCTATTCAAGTAGAGGCGGTGTTCTTCTTCTGGCGAAGTTGCTTTAGTTGGTTTATAGCCATAGATAATTGACCATTCGTCGTAAGGTCCAATATCTGGCATCAGGGCTACATCGCCATCGCCAGGCTGCGCAACGTGATTAAACGAGCATAATCCATGATAGAAGGTGCTGTACCTAAATTGTTTGGTAAACGATGGTGAACGTAAAGAATCCACAGGATAAGCAACGCTAGAACCCATATTGTGTGGTAGTCCAAGCGTGTGTCCTACTTCATGGGCAGCTACAAAGCGAATTAATCTTCCCATTACCTCATCTTTGAACTTGGTATAACTTTGTGCGTCAGGATTGACTGCTGCGGTTTGTGTCAAAAACCAGTTGCGTAATAAATTCATAATATTGTGATACCAAAGTATATCACTTTCCAAAATTTCTCCTGTACGTGGATCGTGAACGTGGGGACCGACTGCATTTTGAATGTCCGTAGTGATGTATCGAATCACTGAATAGCGCGCATCTTCTGGACTCCAATCTGGATCTTCTTCTTTGCTAGGTGGGTCTTTTGCCATGATTGCATTTTTGAATCCAGCTTTTTCAAAGGCTTTCTGCCAATCGTTCACCCCTTGCTTGATGTAAGGTCTCCATTTTTCTGGGGTAGCTGGGTCAATGTAATAGACAATAGGCTTTATAGGTTCTACTAATTCTCCTCTTGCGAAAGCGGCTTCATCCTTTGGTTCCAAGCGCCAGCGCGTAATATATCGGCGTGTTGCTGCTTTCTGTTCATCCAAGCCATAATCGGTTTGTGCGACAGAAAAATAACCCACCCTTGCATCGTACATGCGAGGCTGCATAGGCTTTTCAGGTAATAGAATGAAGGATTGATTCATCTCTAAAGAGAGCGTGCCATTCAAAGAGCCATTCGGAAGTTTATCCGCATTGTAGGTAAGTACGTGGCGTACTTCGGTATTTTGTGGGAAAGATTTAACGTAATTAATAAAACTTCTACCTTTATCTAAGCCTTTTACGCTAAATTCCTTGCGTTCTGCTTCTTCCAAAGCACCAATCATGGGTACGTCAGTGGTGAATAAGTTTCCTACCTCAATGACAAAAGCGGAGGTATCTTTGTTTGGGGTTTTAATGTCAAAAGACATGATTACTGGCTCAAAGTTATTGTTTTTAACCGATTGATAAACAGGTAATTCTTCACTAGCTACGTTGTTGTAAGACACTGAACGAAGCAGTATTTTTTCGCCATGTTTTTGCCAGCGAATGACCTGCTGTTCACGGGATTTCATACCTGCGCCACCGAAATTTAACCCTTTCACATGACCTGCAATGCGGCTGACCACTAAAATTTCTTTTTCCAACACGTCTTTGGACAATTCAAAATAGTAATCATCTTTTATTTTATGAACTTTGAAAAGCCCATCATCCGTCATAATACCTTTTGCTTCTGTAATCAGTTTGTCATAGGAATGCTTTTCCTGCTTGGCGGTATCGGATTTAGTTTCTGTGGTGGTGTCCATTTTTTGTCACTTGCCTTTTGCGCAGTAATTATTTGCGTGAGAAAAAGGCAGGCGAATAAAGTACAAATTTTTATCATAAGTAATGTAAGTTAGATAAAACAAAATAGATGAGGTTAATCTTGTGCGGCAAATATAATTAGACTTTTTGTAAAAATATGCTGAAATGAGTAATTGATATTACGTAAGTGGCTATTAATTCTTGGTTATTAGTCTTCTTGAATGACGATACACAGATTACATCAAAAAACGAATAATTAAAGGATGCTCGCTTGTGGCGTTATAAGCCTGTAATCTTCAAGCAATTTTAACAAACTTTATTTCATTATCAAAACGTTCATTATCAAATATTTGAAGTAATATATTTTACAATTTTAAGGCTTGTGATTAACGTTTTCGCCATAAAATCGGAGGACTCGAAAAATAATCTAAAATAAAAAACTCCGAAGAAAAAATCTTCGGAGTTGATTGTTAGTCCACAAAAGTAGCGTTTTCATTTGAACATTGGACTTGGATGTATCTTACTTTAATAGTTGCTTACAGAAATATTGTCAATGTAGAAGTCTGAATCAGAAGCATTAGTGTAAAAGTCAAGAGCTTGTATATTACTGCTTCCGTAGTAGCCGCTGGCAGTCCAAGTAGATAGATAAGTGACCGTGTTGTAGCCATCTAAACTGATTGTAGTATATCCACCATAATTGACGTTGGCATAGATTTTTACTCGTGTCCATTTGTTTTGTGTGTAACGGAATGGGTAGCGATTTCCACCGATTCTTATCACACCAGAGCCGTTGCTGTAAAAGAAAACCTCTGCGCCATATTCATTGCTGCTGTTGTTGTAAGACAATGCTTTTTGGATGTTGAAATATCCACTTCGATAGTAAGGTATCCATATATCAAAGTTGATGTGGTAGTTGTTGTTGCTGTTGCGCTTTAAGTTCAACAACACATCGGGTTGGTTATTGTCGCTGGTGTTTTTTCTTTCTAAATGCGCCCATTTGTCAGAGCCCCCTTCTACTTGTGCATCGAAGTAAGCGTAAGGATTCCATTTTGTCCAGTGGCAGGCTTGTGGAGTCAAGTTACCGTTGTAATATTGGTTGAAATAATCCGTACCATACAAACCACAAGCTCCAGAAGTGCCACCTACACAATTCATCTGAAGGTTAAAATTACTTTCTCCGTAAATCTCGCTATCAACCACCAAGAGATAAAAACCTGGTGCTAAACCAACGCTATACAATCGGTCGCCATATATATCGCTAGATGTAGTCCGTGTAATCAACTGTTGAAAAGTGTATTGACAAGACCAACTGCTACAATTTCTGTAACCTTTGAAAAGCACCATCCCAAGTTGCGGCTCGTATTGCTTAAAATAAAGTCAGCAGTGGTGTAGCTATTAATTTCGATGACAAAAATATCATCTTGACCGTCCAAGTTAGCGTGTAGTCCAAAATTCTGGTAAATTCCATTATGTACAGTGTTCCCTTTTCCGTAAGTAGAGCTGTAGATTGAGTTTCCGCAACTCAAGAAGCCACCTCGAGTCTCTAGCTCTGAATCTTTTTTGATTTCGAGTTGAATTTTATGGGCTGTTTTGTCTTCAAAAGCAGTAGAATCGGTAATTTCAATTTCAGGTTTTGCAGATTCTTTCAAAAAAGTCTCTACATTTTCCATCATGGCAGTTGGTGAAGTGGTTTGTGGTGTTGCTTTAGCATCCAAATTTTCAGCTTGTGCGTTGTTCATTTCTTGGTCAAACTGTTCGTCCATATTACAGCTTGAAAGGGTAGCAATTACAAATAGTGTAGCGAAAATCAAAATTCTAGTTTTCATAAGAAAAAGTTTAAAAAATTTAGGTAAATGATAATGAGTTCGATGAATCAATGGCTTTCGGTGGTTGTGTTGTTGTGGTCTTTCCCACTTTCTGATGTACTGTTCCAAAAAACTAAAAAGTGTTATCAGAAAAGGTGTAATTATCTTTCAATTTTTCACTTTCTGTACATCAAACGATTCAAATTGCAATGGTTGCGTTGTTCAGAACCTTTGCACTTACTGCGGTTCCTATTTTTACTACGGCAGGTTTCCAGCCTTTACAATCAGTTGTTTCTGAATGAGGGATACTTCGCAGATAAATGCGTTGCCCGTCCACCGTTTGTACATTCTCTACGGTAATAGTCACTTTTGCACAGTTAGCGTTGCAGCCTCTACATAATTTAACTACATCTTTAACAATACCTTCAGCAGAACTACCCGCTGTAATGACGACTTGACCGCCTACAGTGACATTGTTTTTAACCAAAAATTCTATGATGTTACCACGCTCTACTTGCTCAGAGTTCACTTCCTGCTTGAGTTCCAATGAAATGCTTGTGCCAGCGAGAAGTATAACATCTTTTTTACAGGTAAAATGAAGATTCAAAATGGCAACGAACAAAACGAATTGTAATTTTTTCATGGCAATTTCATGTTAATTCTATATGAAAAATGAGTTGGCTTTACTGCAAGAGGTTAGCATCATTTTTAGAGCTATTTCCTCTTTTATTTAAAGTCTTCTGATGGTAATTACTGAACAAAAAATTGATTTTGGCATATTTCTAATTTAATTAATTGCTTGATAATCAGTTTTTTTGAATAAAAAATAAATAATATTTTAATTTATTGATTATCAGCAATCTGGGTTTTACATCAAAAAAATCAGGTTAATATTTCAAAAAATCCTTTGTGGTTGAGTGTAAAAATTAACAGATAAGTACCCAGCTATTGGAAAAAAAAAATTAATTTTACGAAGTGAAATGGGGACTTGCTGCAAAGCATTTACACAAATACTCGAAACAGGAGGAAAATGAAATTAGCTTGGATGCTGTTCTTGATGCTCTATGGGGTAGTCTCAGAGGCTTCACCAATTGCGATAAATACGACGCAAGAGATTAGGGTAAAACGGGGTACACCTGTGACGCTTAAACTAGTGGAAACCCTTAGCACTAGCACTTTGGACAAAGACCACATCGTCTTGTTAGAAATATACTTGGACGTAGTGGTGGACGGTAAAGTAGCGGCAGTAACAGGTGCTTATGCAGAGGGATACGTAGTGGGGATTAAACCACGTGGACTTTTGGGCAAAGGAAGTAGTGTGGAGATTCGAGCCTTGAACGCACAGTGCATTGATGGACAGCGGATGATCCTCTCAGGATTGCCGTACAATAAATCTTCGGACAGGAGAAAAGCACGTTTTTCCTTGGGAATGCTTCTAAGCGGCTTGCTAATTCTAATGCTAGGGGCGGCTTTGGGAGGAAATCCTGGTCTTTTATTAGTTGGTGGCATCATGTTTATATCTGGTTTGCTGGTTCAAGGTAACGAGGTGGAAATTCCAGTTGGTACTACCCTCACAGCTACCGTTGCAGAGGAAATTGTGATAAAAGAACTGTAAGTCATGTTACCGTATTGGCTATTTGCCTTTGTCCTCACTAGACAAGTTGTAGCTGGTACGACAACCAAAGACCAAACCCCCAAAGACTAACCTCAGTAAACAATTTGCGTGTTATGAATAGTTAATTACTTAAAAATCAATAATTAATACCCACTATGAAATTAAAAGTATTACTATTTGTACTTCACCTAATCATTATACAGTTACTGCTCAAGAACTAAGTAGAGTTTGGACTAAGCAACTCTCTTCGGATGGCAGAAACGATATTGTACATTCGTTGTATCAGTCCATGACTGCTGATCTGTTGGTTGTAGGAGAAACTTACTTCCCCAAAAACCACCATCAGGGTTTTGTGGCAATGCTTCATCCCGAAACAGGAGTGCTAATCAAACGTATTCAATTCGATGAAAAAAGCAGTAATGATTATATTTTTCACGACATAGCGCAAGTAGGAGATGGTAGTTTCTATGTGGCAGGCTATTGCCTGACTAAACAAGCACCAGAGGCTTTGTTAATTCATTTAGACGAACACTTGGAATACTTGGAGCGCATTCCACTGGGCTTGGGGGTAATAGAGCATATCAATATCTTAGAAGATAATAGCCTCATTTTAGTGGGTAAAACGAAAAAAGACGACCCGAACGTGCTTGTAATTAAGTACAGTCGTGGAAAAGTCCAAAAGCAACAGGTAATTGGAAATAAGCAATATGCAGATGTGGTAGGATTAGCAACCACTAATGACAATCATATTTTGATTTGCGGTAACACGGCTAAATCCAGTACTAGCCAAGAAGGGGATATATGGATAGCAAAGTTGGATGAGCAGATCAATTTCATCGGTGATAAAATTATAGACAATAAAGGATGGGACGAAGTGGTGTTTGCATCTAATACGTTCGACGGGAACTTGATTTTAGCAGGTGGAACGCAAGGAACTTTCCGTGACGTTCTCCTTATAGAGATAGACACTAACTTCAAAATATCGTCACAAACCTTAAAAGGACCTGTTGATGAGTACGCAAATGGCGTCATTAGAACTTTTGAAGGGCATTATATTATGACACAATACCTTGCTGGTCAATCATTAAATGAAGCATTACTGCTACGTGGTTTCAAGCCTTTTTCTCAAATCACCTTAAATGAGTTTGGCAACCCACTCGAAGTGAGGGATGTATATTATGGCTATCGAGGCAAGTACTTTGTAGCAGGCATAGAGAAAACAGAAAAGAAACTGATTAATGCTCGAATAGAGTGCCTAAGTAATGAAGGTACTTTGGTAAAGAGCAAGAGTTTATCTGAAGTTAAAATACAAATTACAGAAAAGCCTCGATTGGAAGACAAAAGTGGAGACGGAATATTAGCCCCTGAAGAACGTGCAGAGATTGTGTTTAAGATAAAGAATATTGGCACATCTCATTTGAAAGATGCCATCATTAAGATAATTCCTAAAAATCTAACTGGCGTAAGTTATTTTGGAGAGATCTATATCAGTTACTTACCTGCAAATACTGAAAAGCAAATCAGGATTCCATTTAATGGGCAAAGTGCTTTGAAAAGTGGTGGACTAGATGCTATGATACAATTAGTCGAAAGCGATAGAGTACTGCTGGAGATACCTATCTATTTTAAAAGTAAAGACAATGGGTCAGGTGGCGGCTCAAACATTGATATTATTGTGGATTGGGGCAATCCTGGATTACGGGGCAATAATAGAGAAATTCGTACCACAGAGCCTGTGATTGAAATGCCTGTACAAGCCTACCACAATCGTCCGTTGGTGGAAAAGGATTTTAAACCCTATTTGAATGGGACGCTACTCGAAGATCAAAAAGCAGTGAAAGGCATGGTGGATACTGTAAAAACAAGAGATATTTATAGCTCGACTATACGCATTCAAATTCCATTGCAGGAAGGAAGAAACGAATTATACGTTCGAGCAGAAAAAGAAGGAAAAGTAGAAGTCACATCTTCCATCATCATTTACTATGAGCCTAGATTACCAAACCTTCACGTACTTGCTATTGGCGCTATGCACGCCGACCTTAAATACACTGCAAAGGACGCGCAAGAATTTGCCGCAACGATGCGGAAACAAGAAGGACTTGGGTTATACCATGAAGTATTCGTGCAAGAACTTATTACGGAACAAGAAACAAGTTGCCAAAATATTAAAGCTAGTTTTGAACGCCTCAGTTCGCGCTACGAACAAACAGAAGGACGCGATAAGATAACGGAGAAAGATGTACTGGTGGTGTTCATTTCCTCGCATGGCAAAATAGTGAAAGGTAATTTTGTCATCGTTCCTTCTGACTACGCTTCTGACACAGAACTTAGTACCACCGTAGATTACAAGCGCGACATCATTAAGTTTTTGGATAAAATCAAGTGTAAAAAAGTAGTCTTTATTGATGCCTGCCACAGTGGAGCGGCTGGCAGCAGAACTATGTCAAGCAATCCCAACATCACTAGCATTCTTAATGAACTTAACGCGGCTAGTCCAGGACTCGTCAGTATTGGTTCATGCAGCAATCAAGAACTATCTTTTGAAGACTCGGAGTGGGAAAATGGTGCATTCACAGAAGCCTTGCTAGAGGCACTTAATAATGACCCGATTACGCTTTCAAACGGCAGGACTGTCCAATGCGACCAACCCAATACTGGTCAACAAGGCGCGCTTTCTATTGAAGAAATTTACGAATTTCTACGCCTAAGAGTACCTGATTTGGCGAAGCAAAAAAGCCGTACTCAAACCCCCACAATGCCCAGTTTGGAAGACTTAGATAAAAAACTCAATATCTTTACGTTACCTAAATAAATTACAATTGATTATGCACCAAAAACTTATAGTTTTACTACTCTTCGTAGCTGTCCATGCCCCTGCTCAACAACTCCTTTCTTTTGTCGGTGGCACCACAAAAGGTAACAAAACAGAAGTAAGTTGGTCAATGGGGGAAATTGCTATTCAGACCTTGCAAGGACAAAAGTATGTTGCCACACAAGGCGTACAGCAACCCAACTTCAAAGGAAAGGTGGAAGAAGAACCAGAAAGAGAAGTGGGGATTTTCAATGGGATTGATTTACAGGAAGATAAGGCTTTTAAAGTCATTTTATCGGATAAAAGCGATGTATTTTATAACCTTTACGTCTTGAATCGTTGGGGTGAACTGCTAGACGAACGCCAAGACGCACGAGGACAAGACGGAGAGATAGAATGGGACTTGGACAATTTTCAGCAGCGAACTGGTCAATTACTACCTAACGGTACTTATTATTTTGTTTTACAGCTGAAAACGGGACGTGGAGCACAAGCTAAAATAACAAAAACAATAAAAAGAACCTTTTTACATTCTTTCAAAACGCTAAAACAGGATGAAAATAACTATCATTACAGTATGTTTATTTGTGATTGGCATACCGTTGTTGCCAGCACAGCAACTAGACCTAAGCACCCAATATCGCTATAACTGGCAATCGCTTAATCCAGCAGCCACCAACTACATCAAAATAGCAGATAAATACAAAAAGAACATATTAAACGTCTCTGGCAATACGCAACGCATTACAGAAGATTGGGCGATTGACCCGCTCACACTTACTTTTCGTTACGAAAACTACCCTGAATTGCCTAACCGCGACGTTAAAATTAAATGGGGCGCATTCGTGGTACAAGAAAAACTAGCTGCCATAGAAACACTCAAATTTAATGGTAATCTAGCTGGTATTCTTCCACTGAATAGAGAAGGGACCCAAACACTAAGCGTTGGCTTGAACGTTGGAGCTTATCAACAAGACATCAATATGGAAAATATTCGTTTTGCAAGTGGTCAAACACCTAGCAGTGAAACTTTCAATCGAATCGTTCCCGATGTGGCAGCAGGCATTTTTTACCAATACAATAATGAAGAAGATTGCATGACGTGTACCTCTTTTGGTGTAAGAAGGCTCTACGCTGGACTTTCAGCATTGCAACTGGTAAACTTTCCAGAAATAGGAGTCAATACAGGTGACTTTTACGTTGAACCTACACAACACCTCTATTTATTGGCGGGTGTAGTAGTGCCTTTTTTTGGACAATTTAACAATCAGGAGAACACCATAGAAACTTCGTTTTGGATGCGCTATATTCCTAATTTATCATACATTACCCTTCAAGAAAATGGATTACCCATCAGCACTGATTTTAATGTGCGCGTCAACTGTGGGAAATTCCTTTGGGGGGGTGCAGGCTTTGGCAGCAACAAGCTCGTGCATACCGAATTGGGCATCACCTTAGACGATAGCGGCGGATATAGCAACGGTGAAAACTTGTATCTTATCAATATTGGAATGAGTTACAGCTTTCCAGTAGGTTGGGAGCAATTGCGCGGCGATGTGTACGAGGTGACGATAGGATACGCTTGGAAGTAAGTAAGCCATACAAATGGCTTTTTGCTATTAAGTATTTTGCTTAAATACAGATGTTTTAGATAAGCTAAATTTACAGGCCTTACAGCGGCAAGTAGGTAAGCCTTACTAAAAGCATATAGCGAATTGGGTAATGTCAGTAATTAATGTAGTGCCATACGCTATCAATAAAAATATACATACTGCCATGGAACGTAGGAGTTCCGAGTAAGTCCGAGTAAAAGTCAAAAGCAAATAAAGACCTCCATAGGGGGCATTCCTAAGCGATGTATTGTCGCTCTAGGCGGTCAGGCTATTACCTATTTCGTAATATACGTCAAAACCTTTTTTATGAGTGATTTAATCAATATTTCAGGTATTCAAAAAAGTAAGTATCTAATTTTTTTTACTAGGGTATCTATGGTTTACCAGCCCTACTGTGCTTCGTGCCAATCATCCTTGCGGTACTTTGGTGTCTGAAGACGTATTGCTCTTTATGAATAATATTCGGAGCGATTGCAGAAAGTACACTACGCAATCACTCTTGCCAAGTAACCAAATGGCACTAAAACAGCGAACCACTATTCCTATTACCGTCCACATTATTCGCCGTAGTGATGGCAGTGGAGGAATAAGTACCAATGCAGTTGAAAATGCAATTGTCAATACTAATGCTTTTTTTAAAGAGGCAGGTATGGAGTTTTTCCTATGCAATGGGGTTCGCTTGATCAATGATAATGATTTGTCCAGTTACAACGCTTTGGAAGACGAGTTTAAGCTGATTAGTCGCTACAACGTTCCTAACGTCATTAATGTCTATTTTGCAGCACAAACTCTAGTGGGAGAAGATGCTCCAGTTTGTGGATACACCTATTTGCCCTCTAGTAGAAGTCCAGATATTGTTGTTATAAACAATAGCTGTGCGACTACCAAAACACTTCCACATGAGCTAGGACATTACTTTGGATTATTCCACTCGCATGGAAAAAGCAATTGTGGCAAAATTACAGACGAATTAGTGGACAAAAGCAATTGTCAAACAGCAGGCGATGATGTCTGCGATACGCCTGCCGACCCGAATTTGCGACAGGGAAGTAATTGCGAAACATTCATCATAGATAGAAATTGTAATTACACAGGCACACTGAAAGATCAAACAGGTAATCTTTTCGTACCAGATGTAACGAATATTATGTCTTATAGCTACGATGTATGTAGAACTCGTTTCACTGCGGAGCAGGCTGCTAGAATGGTTTATTTTAAAGATAATTTCAGAGATTATCTGACTTGCAGTGTTGGTTCCGCAGCGGCAGAACTATCGTTGAGAAGTGAAATGAATGTCACGCCTTCTACTTTAGTATGCAACCAGCCTTTTTCAATAACAGTTGACATCGAAAATGAAGGCGATGCTGCCTTTGCTGGTGAAATTGTGGCAGCGCTCTACGATAGCGAAGGTAATTTTATCTCCGTTATTGAGTCAATCAACTTTACCAATGGATTTGGGATAGGCACTAGTTTGAGATTAAGATTTGAAAGTGTAGGAATAGGCTTTACATCTGGACGCTATCAGGTAGTCATATTTTCAAGAAACACAGGAGCTTCCGATTTTCAGTTAGTAAGCCCCTATGTCTATCAGAATCCGTTATTCTTAAATGCTAACTGTGGTAGTAATGAAGATTGTACTACCCCTACTGGCTTGGTAGCAACTCCTACTTACACTAACATCAGCCTTAGCTGGAACGTAGCATCTGGAGCAACCGAGTATCAAACTAGAATCAGAACTGTTGGAGCGACGGAATGGGTGGAAGGCAATCAAGCCGCTCCTACAAGAACTACTTGGTATGCTATCTTACCTTGTGAACAATACGAGCTTCAGGTGAGAGCTATCTGTGGGAGCAGCATCAGTAATTACTCTCCTAGTATTATCGTTAAATCAGAAGGTTGTAATGATGTATATTGCTACGCTTCAGGAGATTACGAGGAAAACTGGATTCAAAAAATTCAACTTAACACCTTAATTAATGAATCAGGTATTAATCTTGGATATGCCAATTTCACGAATCGCTCCACTATCTTAGAAAAGGGAATTACTTACAATATGGTTTTGATACCAGGAACGGGCGGAAGTAATGCAAGTATGTTTTGGCGAGTCTGGATTGACTTTAACCAAGACAATGATTTTGATGACCAAGGGGAACAGGTGATTCAGCGTAGCACTGGCAACCGAACATCAGTTACTGCGGCTTTTTCAGTACCGAATGGTGCTTTAGCTGGCTTTACTAGAATGAGAGTTAGTATGGCTTCGGATGGATTTGCCACTTCTTGCCAAACCAATAGTCTTGGAGAGGTAGAGGATTACACAGTCAACATAAAGGGGACAGGTAATACACTCATAGCTAGTCCTGCTAATTTAGTATTCAACGAGTTCGGTCAAACCGAGAGCGTACTGGTCAGGTCGAACATGGCTTGGTCGGTTACTGAGACTTTGGATTGGGTAACTGTCACTGCTGGTACAGGTATAGGAATGGTAGTTTCAATGTTCGCGTATTGGAAAATAGCACTGGGTTTAGTCGTAGTGGAACAATTCAATTAGCTGGAAATCAGGGTGCTAGTGTTCAACCTATCCAAATTACTCAAAACGCTGCTGTGGTAAACTGCGATATTCCAACAGGTTTGTTTGCCTCCGCAGTAGGATATGCTTATTTTGAATTAGACTGGAACGAGGTACCAGGCGCAACAGGCTATCAAACTAGAATAAAAGAGGTAAGCGAAAGTAGATGGACGGAGGGTAGTATACTCGATACTCCTGGCGTTACTTGGGGGAATACAACTCCATGCGAAGATTACGAGGTGCAAGTGTTGGCGGTTTGCGGTGGAGGAAGAAGTGAATATTCTAGCTCCATTTTTGTAAAAACAGATGGCTGTAATGATAGTAGATACTGCTACTCTTATGGAATATCTTGGGATGATTGGATACAACGTGTACAACTTAGCACCATCAACAATACAAGTGGCAACAATTTTGGATACAGAAACTTTACAAATTTATCAACAAATCTTCGCAAAGGACAAACCGTTACTTTGACGCTTGCTCCGGGTAGAGATGGAGAGAATAAACCAGTGTATTGGCGAGCTTGGATTGACTACAACCAAGATGGGGATTTCTTGGATGCCAATGAACAGGTTGCTCAAATTACATCAATAATACGACTACGGTCACGAGCAGCTTCCTCATTCCAAATACTGCTACTAATGGAGCGACAAGAATGCGTGTCAGTATGAGTATAGACGAGTTACCAACAAGTTGCGAAGCTGGTGGCTCTAAAGAAGTGGAAGACTACACTGTTGTGATAGAAGGAGGTAGTACAGCTACCCTTATTGTGAATCCAGTGCAATTAAATTTTACAGAAAATGGAGGTGTGCAGCAAGTAGGGATTACAGCTACCGTTCCTTGGTCAGTGGCTAAATCATCCGCCGATACTTGGATAAACAGCATTTCTCCTAGTAATGGAATAAACAACGGTATTATTTCCGTGAATGTTGCACCAAACCAAACGTCTTTACCAAGAAGTGCCACTTTAACAGTAAGCGGATCAGGACTATCCAGAAGCGTTACGATAACCCAAGCAGCCAGAATAATTACACCTTCGCTCACTGCCAGCCCACAACAAATTGAATTTGGGGAAATAGGCGGTAGCAGAACTATCAATATACAAGCTAACCTAGCTTGGCAAGTGGTTGGATTACCAACTTGGCTTACCGCCAGCCCAGTCAGTGCGAGTGGAAATGGAAGTCTAGTTGTCACTGCCGCGCCAAACAATACGACCAGCGCACGTTCAGGAAGTTTTGAAATTAGAGGAAACGGGATTTCTGCTTTTATTACAGTAACACAAAACGCTCCTCTGCGAATTACATGCGCTTCACCTACTGGTTTGGAGGCAGCCAGCGTCGGTTATGCTCACACTGTCCTATTCTGGAATGAAGTGGTAGGTGCAACACGCTATCAAACACGTTACCGTATTAACGGTGGCGCGTGGTTAATTGGTAGTATTTACGAAGGAACTTTCATCAGTTGGGGAAATAGACTTCCTTGTACCGCATACGAATATCAAGTGAGGGCATATTGTGGGGACAATCAGGTAAGCGATTTCTCTCCCTCTATTTTTGTCAATACGGAAGGTTGTAACGACATTTTTTGTTATTCTTATGGCTTAGCTTGGAACGATTGGATACAAAGAGTGCAGTTCAGTACTTTGGATAACGATTCGGATTTTGATTTTGGTTACGCCAATTTTACCAACTTATCTAACACGCTACTCCGAACTGGACAAACTTATCCTATTACTTTAACGCCCGGTAAAGACGAAGAATCTAAATTGGTTTACTGGCGAGTTTGGATAGACTACAATCAAAATGGAGACTTTGGAGACCCGGGCGAGCAAGTTTTTGAACGTCTTGGCTCCAACGAAGAAGCCGTAACGGGTACCATTACCATACCCACACAAGTGCCTCAAGGTGTTACTAGAATGCGAGTCAGCATGAGTTTGGGAGATTTTAGTTCTCCTTGTGCAACAGGTAACTCACGCGAGGTAGAAGATTATGGGCTTGTTATTCAAACAGATAACATATTCACAGTTACGCCAACCTCCCTCAATTTAGACGCTGGGGAGAACAACAAGACTTTAGACATTATTACTAACAGTTCTTGGAATGCGTCAACTAATAGGGATTGGATTAATTTAGCGGCTGCTTCAGGCGTAGGTAACCAAACCTTAAATATTAGGATAGCAAGTAATCCATCTACTAATGCACGAGAAGGAAATATTTTAATCAACTCTAACAATAGCACTATCAATGTTACTGTGCAACAAGAAGGTGCCTCTTCCACGGGCACTGGAGTTGGGGTAGTACCAGTTAGACACGAAGTTACCAGCGAAAGTGGATGTGTCGAATCTAGGGTCAACTTCATTTTATCTTGGACTGCAGAGTGTACAACAGCAAATTGTGACTGGGTTGATATATCACCCGATAGAGGGAGTGGTAGGGCGACGACAGTAAAATTTTGTTACGACACCAATACTTCCACTGAAAGCAGAACAGCCCAAATTGTCTTTTCTGACACAAGAGGTTCTAGTATTACAGTAGGGATAGTACAAAGTGGTATGAGTAATGCCGCCAGTTTGGTTAGTTCTCCCACCGTGCAAGCGCAAGATTTTGTGCTTCAAGTGTATCCGAATCCCACTAAGGAGACTGTATTTGCTCAAATTTTTCTTCCACAAGCACAAACCGTTAAATTGGTGGTAGCAGACCTAAGTGGAAAAGAAATTAGCCGCCAAGTCGCGCATTTGGAAATTGGAGAAAATATAGTTCCTTTTGAAGAATTAAAACCTGGTATTTATGTGTTACAAGGAATCGCGGAAAATGGTACAGTTGAGCGACAGTTGTTTGTCGTGAGTGAATGAGTGATTAAATGAATGGTGAGTGAGTGGTAATTAAATCACTCACTCACTCATCGCTTTCTCTCTTTACTTCTTTTCGCTTGTGCCACTTCCAACAGGCTTAGAAATACTAGGCTGTCCGTAAGACCTATCTTGAATTACTTTGTAGTCCTCGTACCCTTTTCTTACGCCTTTCACTTCCCAATCGAAAGCGTAATTCCCAGTTCCTTTCATCAATTCTTTCACTCTGAAGCCCGTGGCGGTTTTTCTACAATTGCTAGACCCAACGATTCTGCAGAAGGGCAGTAAGTTGAACAGTCACAGTGTTTGGATTGATTACAATACCAAAGGTTTCAGAATATGGAATAAATGCCTCTCCGTTTACCAATTCTGCGGTTCCTCTTTCATAGGCGGCAGCTTCTGGTCCTTCGATACTGGTGTACCAAATGTCCTTATCTTTTTTAGTAGGATGTTCCATTCTAAAGCTATTTTGGTCTTTGAAAAAAACACCCCTTCCATTTTCATCTACGTACATACCAGCTTGCATATCGCCGTTACTGTCGTACACACTAATGTAACCATTACTAGGGTAATTCCTCAAAAACTTAAAATGACATTTCTGGAATCATTTCTACCTGCTACATAGACCACTTCCAGCGTCGCTTCCATCTGAGTATATTTCTGCACTTACATCGGAATCATCATCAAACACGCCAACATATCCTCTATCTGAATCCACACAATCGCATATCTTCACGTTGGTAGAGTTGTTTTCTCCAATGGTTTCGATATGACCATATCCTCTATTTGGATCAACAAACATCCTTATTTTATTGGTATTAAGCGCATCTTTGATGTTTAAACTACCTCCAACATCCGCCGTGTAGGTTGCTTCTAAAAAGACTTTTCCATTATTTCTTAATTGTAGCGGACCTGAGTAGTAAACATTATTACCATCTAAGTTCCAAATTGAATTGCTGCCACCTCCTGTAACATTACCCGTAATATCTGATATATTGATGCTTATCGTATGGTTAACCTCAGCTTGTTCAAGAATCAAAAAATTACCAGAAATCCTGCCACCTGTAATCAGTTCATTCGAAGAGCTTGGGTCTCCTAAATTGTCGTTTCTGGCTACCCATTGCCCGTTTTCAAATTTTAAGACTTGTCCATCGGAGACGTTAGCAGTGTTTACATCTGAAAGGTCGTTTAAAGGAATTGTATTTTGCGCAATGTCTGTTCCTTGAATGGAACGGTCAGCGATTTCGTTACCAGTGACTGCGTTTTGGCGAATTTGTAGGTTGCTGAATGTTCCAGATAGGTCGCCACCTGCTTGTGAAGAAGTAAGCACATCGTCGCCTGCATTGGTATCTCCTCCGTTAATAATTTGATTGCCAACAATTTGGATACCTGTACCTGCGGTGTAAGTCGTACCGCCGCCGCCACCTGTATTGTCGTTTCTGGCTACCCATTGCCCGTTTTCAAATTTTAAGACTTGTCCATCGGAGACGTTAGCAGTGTTTACATCTGAAAGGTCGTTTAAAGGAATTGTATTTTGCGCAATGTCTGTTCCTTGA
>JAAUTG010000199.1 GCA_012031785.1 Saprospiraceae bacterium
CACTTCCAAACTTAATGAGCTTTACGAATCGGTGCAGTATCTTAAAGCCAACGGTGCAAAAGATATTGTGGTGCTAAAATGTACCAGCACTTATCCAGCTTCTCCTGAAAATACGCACCTCCATACGATACCAGTGTTACAAAATATTTTTGAAGATTGCTTGATTGGACTTTCCGACCACACGATGGGTATTGGTGCAGCAGTAGCTGCCACCGCTTTGGGCGCAAGGGTGATCGAAAAACATTTTACACTCCGCCGAGCAGATGGTGGTGTGGATAGTGCGTTTTCGCTAGAGCCAGAGGAACTGAATTTGCTAGTGGTGGAAACCGAGCGCGCTTTTCTAGCACTTGGACATGTCCAGTTGGATACCCAAAAGTCAGAAGAAAAAAGCCGGCAGTTCAAGCGTTCCATTTATGTGGCAGAAGACATTGCAGCAGGAAGCGTTTTCACTCCTCAAAATCTTCGAGTAGTACGACCAGGAAATGGGCTGGAGCCTAAATTTTACGAGCAAATAATCGGAACAGTTGCTAAGCAAAATTTGAAAAAAGGCACGCCACTTCAATGGGATTTACTTTAGAAAACCTTTAGCGATGGTTGCACTTGAAGTGCAACCATCGCCAAAAATAATGTATGTCATTCGCTACTCTTTAATAAGCGATTTCAAACCTTCTGTCATGTTGGTTTTTATTTTACCATCCGAACTACCATAAACGAAATAAGCCTCCGCACCTGGAATAGCATCAATAAATTCCACTGCTTTTTCGTATCCCATCACCATGCAGCTAGTGGCTAAAGCATCAGCCGTCATACAATCTTCAAAAAAATAGAAGCACTAAGCAGATTATTTCTTTCCGGAAACCCAGTGAATGGGTTAATCGTGTGGCTGTACTTTACGCCCTCTATTTCATAGTAGTTTCTATAATTTCCTGAAGTAGCCAAAGAAAGATTGGGCAGCCTCACGGTGGCAATTAAATCTTCCAAAGCAGCGTCTTCATTAGGTAGGTTGATACCCAAATTCCAAAACTCGCCTTTTTCATTCTTTCCCCTTGCCCGCACTTCGCCGCCTATTTCCACCATATAGTCTGGCACACCTCTGCTTTCCAGCAAGCGACCAAGTTCGTCCACTGCATAGCCTTTAGCGATAGCACTAAAATCAAGTTGCACGCCCGCTTGGTCTTTCACCAATTCTGTGTTATTGTAAGCTACGTAAGTAAAGCCGATATATTGCAACAAAGAATCTACTATCAAACTGTCTATATCCCCAATCGTTCTTTTTTCAGGGGTGTAACCAAATCCCCAATAATTTACCAAAGGCATCACCGTCGGGTCAAAAGCACCTTTAGAAAGTTCAAAAATCTCTTTTGACCTTAAAAATTGATAATAAAGTGCTTTCGAGTAACATACTCTGGATGCGCAGTATCCTGTGCGGCTAAACCTAAATCGTAGCTAGAATCAGCTTGATTGAATTGGGAAATAGTGGAATTGGGAATATAAGTAGAAACTTCTTGATTGATTACTTTGAGCAGCGAATCAATTGCGGCTTGGTAGTCAGAAGCACCAAAATAAGTAATATGATAAGTTGTACCCATTGTTTTACCTTCCAGTTGCTGGTAAGTGACGGCAGGGTCGGATTTACAACTTTGAAAACACAATACAATGCTTGCCAAACAAGCAATAGCAGACCATCGAATCAACATATTGAAATAGTTGTTAAGGTAAATTGAATTTTCTTTACAGCAAGTTGCCTTTATTTTAAAACAGGCGTAAAATGTCGAAGCAATACGATTGTTTAAGCCTTCGGAAGGCTCAAACAGTCGTATTTTGTTCACCGCACCTACGGTATTGTCATTTTAATTCTTCGCATCAGATAAAAGCCCTTCTTTAGCTGCTGCTTTCTGAATACCATGCAATTGCACAGGATTAATATTTTTTCTAAGTCGCATATTCAAAAATTCTACCAACAAAGAGAAGGCAATAGCAAAGTACAGATACCCTTTAGGAACAGCTCCTACTTGTGATCCACCAATTTCCAAGTGAGCCAAATGCGCACCTTCTGTAATCAACATAAATCCAATTAAAATTAAAAAAGCTAAACCCAACATTTGAATGGTAGGATGCTTATTTACAAAACGTCCTACTGGCACTGCAAAAAGCATCATAATCAAGACAGAAATCACTACCGCCACAACCATAATAACTAACGCACCTGACACACCATTGGTCATTCCAATAGCAGTCAAAATAGAATCAAAAGAGAAAACAATATTGATTACCGTAATTTGTAAAATCACACTATTTAGCGTGGAATAACTCGGTTTACCTTCCTCACCATGTGCATCAGGTCGCTCCAGTTTATGGTGAATTTCGGAGGTACTTTTGTAAAGTAGGAAAATACCACCCGCAATCAGGATAAGGCTTTGCCCCGTAAATGATCCATGTATCCAATCAAAAGGCAACGTGAGCCAAGGTTCTTTTAAAGCGATTAAAGCACTCACGCCAAAAAGTAGTGCAATTCTCATCGCCATCGCTAAAATCAAGCCAATATTAGTCGCTTTTTTTTGTTGTTCTGCTGGCAGTTTATTAGCAGAAATAGAGATAAAAATGATGTTATCAATTCCCAGTACAATTTCCAGAAAAGTAAGGGTAATTAAACTCAACCACACCGCAGGACTAGATAAATTTGGTATTACGAACTCCATGATATTTGATAATTTAGGTGCAATTTTACAAAATAGTATTGGTATTGACACCTTTGAACCTCAAAATTGAAGTTTATATTTAATCTCTTATGTTACACAACTGGTTATTGGGTGATGTTATTCATTTGACAGGGAGAACTTGTAAAGATGATGGCGTAAATACTTTACAGGAACAGGCAACTTTTCAAATAAATAGCGTTTGGCAAGATACCTCAAATCTATAACAGCAGTTGGTATTATTCAAAGATAACTTCCGTCGCCCCCCAACCATATTTAGGATGATATTCGTTTTTAAAAGTCACCACATGAGGATGCTGAATCAATTGGCTGGCGATGGTGTTCTTGAGTTTGCCTTTTCCAATGCCGTGTATCACAAACACTCTTGGCACGCCTAGCCGAACAGCTTTGTTAATAAATACCTCAAAATGAGATAATTGCATTCTAAGTATAGCCGCATTATCCATTTTGCTATAATCCTCAATTAATTTTTCGATGTGCAAATCAATTTCTGTCACAAACTCCGCATACGCTTTTATGTCGTGAGGAGAAAGGTGGTGGTTAGGTTTCTCTGGTTTTAATGGCGTTGCTTTTTTTCGAGTATAAGTCAACAAATCCTCCTCTTGTTTTGAAAACTGTTTTGAAGATTCGTTTTCTAAATTACTAAACACCGTGAATACATAAGCCTGTTGATTGAGCAATGGCGCAGTCATCAACTTGCTAAAAAAAGTCTTTGGTTTTAGGCGCAAAGTGTGACTTAACTTAGAGTCCGTGCCTTGTTTAGTAATTCTCCAACAACTTACTTTCACACTTGCCGATTCGCTTAAATCATCATTTAACATACTGCATAAGGAAAAACTAGCAGAGCTGCTAATTTTTTGTTGATGCTATGAATTAAATTATCATTTAAGAAAAACTCAAACTCAAAAATAGCATCATAAGGAGTATCATTGATTAAAAAAAGGTCGAACGATTTAGTAGTGCCATCGGTTTGCAAAATAGGTACAAAAGCTAGGAGCAGTCCTTTTCTAGTCAATATCTTGTACTGGGTCATTGGTTTTGGCGGTTCTGGCACAGGTTTAGGCTGTTTACCTTTCACCACACTAGCACTTGCTTTATGTTTATCAATGCGCTCCAAATTATCCGCAAAGGCAGGAATTTCCATATCTTCTTCCTCCAAAAACACGCTAAATATACCATCCCCCAAAATATCAGTGATTACTCCTACATCACCAGTATTGACGAGTTTAACTTTAGTACCGATAGCGAATAAAGTGGACATAATAATCAATATTGTAAATAATAGATGTAGCAATCTAATAGATTTAGGTAAGAATTATTGATTATACGCTGGATTAATCCATTCAACACCAACAAATAACCCACCTAAATATACAGGTCAAGAATAAATAAGGTAGCAAATATAACACTTGCAACGCCATTAGTGGTAAAAAAAGCTAAATTAACTCTACTTAAATCACTCGCCGTCACAATCAAATGCTGATAAATCAATAATCCAATAAAAAACGACTATCGCTAACCAATTCAATACACCCAAACTAGGATAATCCTGATGCAGCAAGTAACCAGTTATCAACATACACACAGCGCAGCCAACATGCAAGATGCTGGATAGACGCAAGGCTTGGGGCTTTCCCAAAAATACAGGAATGGATTGCAACTTCAAAGATTTATCGAACTCCTCATCCTGCAAAGCATAAATAATATCAAAACCACTCACCCAAAGCAAAACAATTCCAGAAAACAAAACAGGAATAACATCAAAGTTGCCACTGACTGCTAAATACGCACCGATGGGCGCAAGTGACAAACCTAAGCCCAAAATAAAGTGACAAAAAAACGTGAATCGCTTGGTATGGCTGTATCCTAGCACAATTGCCAGAGCCACTGGGGCTAGTAAAAAGCACAAAGTGTTGATGAACCAAGTACAAGACCAAAATAGCAAGGAATTGACAATCACAAACCACCACGCGGAATTAGCACTAATAATGCCCGCAGGAATCTCTCGCTTGGCAGTGCGCGGATTAAGTTGATCAATGTCTCTGTCCAAGTAGCGATTATAAGCCATTGCTGCACTTCGAGCAAACACCATACACAAAACGACCAAAACTAAAAGTTTGAAATCAACCCCATTTTCGGTTTGTTGAGTAGCCAAGAAAAAACCTATCAAAGCGAATGGTAACGCGAAAATGGTGTGTGAAAACTTAATAAGCGAAAGATAATGTTTCATGGTAAAAGCTTGCAGTACGCCATGCTTAGTAAAATGAATTCCTGTTTTCTAAAACGAACAACACTTGTATCACCAACATAAGTGTTACAAGCGTTGAAAGGTTCAAAAAAAAATGAAAATCATTTTCTTTTATCGCCCAACTACTGAACAGGCGCAGCAGCACCACCTTCCACAGTACCCGTGATGGTTAATGTGCTTACAGCAGGCTCTGTGTTAGCTGTGATAGTAACTGTTTTTGTTTGAAGACCAGGCTTGCCCTTGCTATCAAACTCTACAATAATTTCACCTGAACCACCTGGTGCAATTGGCGCTTGAGGCCACTGTGGCACAGTACATCCGCAACTTCCTTTAGCATTGCTAATGACCAGTTGCTCCTTACCTGTATTTTTGAACTTATATACGTGACGTACTTTTTCGCCATCCTTCACAGTTCCGAAATCAAATGTCGTTTCTGCGAAAGTCATGGAAGTAGTTGGTCCTACTGGTGCGGCTGGTTGAACTGGTTGAACACTACCATCAGCACTTACCGTTGGCTCAACTGGTGTCGCTGTTGGTGACACATTAGCAAGCGCACTTTCTCTTACGCTGTTGTCGTTTGCGCAACTAGCTACAAAAATTCCCACTACCGCAACCAATACACTTAAGTTAAATCTTGTCAACATTGTTACTATGATTTTATTTTGAAATAAGATTTTCAATAGCGATGCAAAGATATATATTATTGCTATTCTTCCATCTTACTTGTTGATAACGAATTGTTAACGAATTTTGAAGCTAAAAGTTGAACGCATCACCATCATTTTTTGAAGATTTAGCATTTTTGGCGACAATAAATGAATTGAAGTAGCAATGTGGTCAACTGAGGACTTGACCAAGCGTGAGTTTATTGTAGGAGTGACTGCTATTATTAGACAAAATAACATTTATTTCCAGTAATTTATGTATTAAAAAATATCAAAACTATTTTATTAATGAGAGTAAGATTTTACTAAGTTGACGACATTCGACTGTCCACCACCCAGACAATATACCCGCATTAAACACGGATAAACAGCTAACTGGGTGGCTGACCTTGTTTTTTCATTTACTCAAACATGGCAAGTTGTCCATTTCGGATTGGGGTCATTTCGTTCAAGAAATCAAGCCATAAGTTTAAAGTCAAATTAAGTTTATATATTTCATTTAGTCGAGTCAACTCGTTGTTTAAGCGTTGCATATCAATATTCTTTGACAACCATAACAGGTCAATTCGCATCAATATATCTTTGGTGAAAGTTCTTTTCGCATCCGAAAAAGTGACAGATTGCAAAAACTGCATAACGCTATCAGAATTAAGAAGTAGTAAAGCATACACTGCAAACTCAATTTTATCGAACCCAATTAGATAACAAGTGTCATCAAGCATTACGGGTTTATTATTTTGGGGCAAAATCAAAGTAAAATGAAAAGTCTTGTATAAACCAGATATTGCAACTTTGTAGGGCTTGAAAGAATACTCGCCAACCCCGAATATCGAAAACAAAGGCTTATTATTGTAAATACTCGATTTTCTTGCATCAAATTTTTCTTGATGCCCAGTCAAATAGCTGTATGTTTCTGGGTATTCCTGCTTGATAAAATTGGTTTCTTGTCCAATTTTTTTTTGAGTAACGATGGTGTATTTTCTTGTTTGGTCAATTACTGTGTTTTTTAGGTCAGAACTTTTTAGGATGCCGTAAATCAAATCATCTTCTAAATTCACTTCTTGCTTCAACCCATTTACGTAATGTCCATTTACCTTTTCTAATTCCATAACTGTTGAACAGTCATGCTTTAAGCCTTGCCTCCAAACAAATGGACATTCGCCATCTATTTCGCTTGTGTGAAAGTAATTTTTTCAATGTTCGACACAAATTTTCCATTCGACCAACCGAACTTTTGATGAGGCTTACTGTCATCGTAAAAATTAAATTCTTCACAGCAAAATTCAGGATCAGCATTTAGTTTACAATAAAAAAATGAGGACTCGACGGAAACATCAAATTCCTTTTTGCTGTCTATGGATTGCTTTTCCATTGAGGCAATTTTATAGTGGTTTGTGTTTTGGTCGAAAATAATATTTTTTATAACAGAATTTTTGATCAGCAAAAAAAGATACCCATTCATACCTTGAAAAGTTTCAATCATTTTCGAGGTAATAGATTCCGCAATATCAAAATTACCTTTTCCTGTCATGGCATCTAAACCACTGTGTTTTTGAAATTTGTTTTTCAGGAAGGTTTGAAGCGTTGAGGCTGCCAAGTTTTGAGTTTGTTACCCAAGGCGGATTGCCAATTATCAATATATTTTCAAGTGGATACTGCGATGCAATGGTTTTAAAATCAAAATCAAAAACATTAAAATGATGAATTGAAATTTCAGGTTTGTGCTTTTGAGGATTTTCAAGAAAAAAGTTGATTATATTAAATTTTGTTTCCCATATATATGGTTTATAAATCTCAATCCCAAATATTCGTTTTAAATTTTTGAAATTCTGCAACGACGCAATAATAAAATTACCTTTCCCACAAGTCGGTTCGATTACTATTTCTGGTGAAATATTTTTTGATGATAATAATGAAGTTGCTTTGTTCGTCAGTGCTGAATTTGTTTGAAAGTCACCATACTCTGCCCTGTCGGGTTTTTTAACTGCAAATTGAATGTCAGAAATTGTAAGTTTAAGGCTTTCTAACGTATCATTGTTATCGAAAAAATGTAAAATACCAAAGGTGTCGTACATTTTTTTATTTGCTATTTCAAAGTTTGATATCGTTTTCAGATTTTCATTCAAGAAACCTAAAACCACATCAGTAATATTTGCTCCAAATACTTTCATCATTTAGGTTTGTGATAACTAACGATTTTGGAAATTCCAGATACTTCCTCAGCCAAAGTAACGATTCTTTGATATTGCAGTCGCCACTGTAAAGCATTAGAAATAGTCAAATAGCCTTGTTCTGGAGGTATTGCTAGAATTTGTTGCGCTAACTGTGCTAACGTTATCTCATCTGCTGGAATGTTCTTATCTTGTAAATACGCAATAATATCTGCTTCATTGGCTTTGTCTTTGACCATTTCTCTCAAACGATAAGTCGTGGTGTAATCAGCCGTTCTTTCCTTTGAAACAAACGAGCAACTTACAAAGTTGAGCATTGATGTTTGGGTTTCGAAATCATCATTTTTATCATAAACAAAAACAAGAAGGTTATAGCCAAGCCCAAAAATTTTCTGTTTTGCGTCCTTGAATGGGCAAGATGATTGAGGTTGTTTTATGGAAGTTACTTTAATATCAGTTAAAATAGCTGCGAAGGGCAAATCAATGCCACTTGCAGAAGAACCAATTGTAACATCATATCTATCATATAGGTGTTTTTGAAATTTTTGTTCAATAAGTGTACCGACGGCTTTACCATCAGTAACTCCAAACAGTTCTTTGTGCTGAAATTTAGACTGTTCAACGCAGAAATTTTGGGCTTCTTCAATAAGGTTTGGAATTGTTAGTTTACTTTTGTATTCATGCCTACAAATTTACGAAGAAAGTTCAACCGCCAAATAGGGAAGTGTAATTTATTGTCTTTTTCATTTTGTTACAATTGGGCGGAACATACATATTAGGCGTAATTCAATAAAAAACCTACCCGCTTATGGTTCGAGTAGCGTTTGAGCAGATTCGATGATAGTTAAAAAGAAAACAATATCAAACAATATCACATTTAAACCCAACCCCAAAAAAATTACCCTACACCCCTTCAGCCTGGCACCATCAAGGCTTCTATTTGCTCCATGCTCCAACCTTTTTCAAGCATTTCACTTTCAATAACCTCCAAATTACCCTCAATAATCATTGTAGTAGGATGCTGCTGTCCAAGAAGCCCTGCATAAATGCGATAGGCTTTTAAAGCCAAAACAAAGGACCCTTTGTAATCCCCAAGGTCTTTAAGCACTAAAGCCAAATTGGAATAACGCCCTGCGGTAGTGGGATGCTGTTCGCCAAAGTTGGCTTCATGGCTGATC
>JAAUTG010000200.1 GCA_012031785.1 Saprospiraceae bacterium
GCAAAGGACTACGCCCAAATGAATATCAAAAAATGATACTTTATATCATGGAACAACAAACCTTTTTTGTTGGTTGTTAAGGGTTATATTACGCTATTGACTACCTTGATTCCAAAACTAAATTTATGCTAAACTCGTAAATTCAAATAATCAACTTAACAAGTAACCGAATACAAATTAGGACAACAAAAGCCTAGCAGTTAATTCTGCTAAGTTCCATAAATACGATTTTAATGAGCAGACACGGTAGAGTGCTAGTCGCTATGAGCGGTGGAATTGATAGTACCGTTACGGCGATGTTGATGCACGAAGAAGGGTACGAAGTAGTTGGAATAACTATGAAAACTTGGGATTATGCCAATTCGGGGAGTACTAAAAAAGAAACAGGCTGTTGCAGCTTAGATTCTATCAATGATGCACGTCAAGTGGCAGTACAAATGGGTTTTCACCATTTATTATAGACATTCGTGATGAATTTGGCGACTATGTGATTGATAATTCGTGGAGGAATATATCGCAGGACGCACGCCAAATCCTTGCGTACTTTGCAACACCCATATCAAATGGAGTGCGCTTTTGAAACGCGCAGATGCTTTGGATTGCGAGTTCATCGCCACTGGACACTATGCACGAATTAAAGAACAAGACGGTAGAAAATATGTCGCCAAAGCAGTGGACTTGAACAAAGACCAATCTTACGTGCTATGGGGCTTAAGCCAAGCGTGTTTGGAACGGAGTCGGTTTCCTTTGGGTACTTTCACTAAGCCAGAAGTTAGGAAATGGCTTTTGATAGAGGTTACACAGAGCTATCAAAAAAAGCAGAAAGCTATGAAATTTGTTTTGTCCCTGACAATGACTACCGAAGTTTTTTAAAGCATCGCATACCTGACTTAGAGCAAACGGTAGTGGGTGGTAATTTCGTAAATACGAAAGGCGACGTGCTGGGCAAACATCAAGGCTATCCATTTTACACGATTGGGCAACGAAAAGGATTAGGTATGGCGTTTGGTGAACCTATGTTTGTGACTGAAATTCGACCAGAAACAAATACAGTAGTGCTTGGAACTTTGGATGAATTGATACGTAATGGAATGTTGGTTTATCAAGTCAATAGCATGAAATACGATACAATTCCCAACGACTTAGAAGTGGTAGCAAAAATACGTTATCGGGATCGCGGGACATTAAGCACCTTAACTAATCTTGGGGATAAACTGTATGTTGATTTTCAAGCTAATGTGACAGGGGTAGCACCTGGACAATCCGCTGTGTTTTACGATGGCGATGATGTGGTGGGAGGTGGAATTATTTACAGCAGTATATTTTCCAATTCTAATTAACTGAAACACGACGTTGTGCTTTTTCGACAAATAAAGTAAGCGGCTTTAAATTATTGACAAATTGTTAATTAAGCGTTGTAAGATGCAGCATCTTTCAACGCTTCAAAGTTAAATTCATGCGAATTTTAGCAATTGTTCTACTGGTCTTCACTACACTTTTACTTTGTAATTGCGAACGCAGCGAAGTAGCAGAAACGTCTGACAAAGGATACGATTTCTTCCCTTTGGCACTTGGCGGAGAATGGATTTATGAAGTAGATTCCATCATTTATGATCCTACCAATAGAGGCGTTGTGGTGGATACTAACCAAATTTTATTGCGAGAAAGTATCGTCAATAATTACATAGATGGAGAAGGACAAAGGGTGTTTGTTATCGAACGTGCTAAACGCATAGATGAATCGTTACCTTGGCGGATTACGGATGTTTGGACAACTTATCAAACCCCTTCGCAGGCAGTGAGAATAGAAGAAAATTTGGCATTTGTTAAGTTACTTTTTCCTTTACAGGCACGTCAAGATTGGAATGCGAACCTTAACATTCCATCAGATTTCAAGATAAGCGTTAAAGGAGAAACAATTGATATTTTTAAGAACTGGACATCCGAACTGCTTACCACAGATACCACTGCGTTGGTGGGTAGTAAAATGTACGAACAAGTGGCTATGGTCGCGTTGGCGAATAGCGAAAACTTAATTGAATATCGCTGGGGGCAAGAGTGGTACGCAAAGGGTATTGGTTTGATTTACAAAGAGCTTCGCGTGTTAGATACTCAAAAAATTGACCCCAACGAGCTTTGGGAGCAAAAAGCAGAAAAAGGTTTTATTGTTAAACAAAGATTATTGAGTTACCAATAGATATGGATGAATTTATTGCCATCGGTCACACTCAAAAGCCACACGCCTTGACGGGTGAGTTAAAAGTGTTCGTGGAGGAAGCCTATTTGGAGGATTTCTTGCAAGCTCCTATGGTTTTTTTAGATTTGAAGGGGCAGAAACTTCCTTTTTTCGTAGAGCAAGTAAGAGGCGAAGGAGCTATGATTGTTGCATTTGAAGATATTAACAGCCGAGAAGATGCAGAAAAAATAAGTAAAAAAGAACTGTTTATTCGCCAACAAGATTTGATTCCAGATACAGAACGACAACTCCCTGTGAAAGACTTGGAATACTCCGATTACATCGGATTTCAGATTCAAGATACGCAATTGGGTGCAGTTGGCGTTATTGAAGATATTGCAGAGTTGCCACAACAAGAAATGGCAGTAGTACAGTACAAAGAGAAAGAAATCCTTATTCCATTAAATCAAACTTGGATTGTGGAAGTGCTAGAGCAGCAGCGTATTGTCCTAATGGATTTACCAGAAGGTTTACTTGATTTATAACTCATGTTGCGCAGTTACTCTTTGGCTTTTAGTTGCTCTATCATGGCGTGTTTGGAAAGTTAAAAGCCCAAATTTATCTAGTATTGACATTCTTTTTACTTTAACAATTCATTTGCTATCCGTCAAAAACCAATAGGCAGTTTGCATCATTAAGTATTCATTATCAATTACCATTAAGTATGAATCGAATTGGCACGCTCATTTTTTTCTTGTTCTTCACAAGTATCTCTTTTGCGCAGGACGCACATCAAATCAAAGTAAAAATCGAAAACTTTGAGCAAAAAGAACTCTATTTAGGCTATTTCTATGGCGATAAACAATATATCAAAGATACCACCCAAGTTGGGCAAGATGGTTATTTTACCTTTTCTGGAAAAGACACCTTACCGAGTGGAATTTATTTAATTGTTCTACCGCCTGACAACAACTACTTTCAATTGTTGATCAATGAAAATGAACAAAAATTCACAATTGAAACTGCACTACCTAATCTTTCTGAAAATCCTAAAATAAAAGGGTCACCAGACAACCAATTGCTGTACGACTATTTAGCGTTTTTAGCAAAAAAACGACCTCAATCAGATGAGTTAAACAAAGCCTTCAAAGAACTAAAAGACAAAGGAGAGGATACTCAAAAAATAGTAGAGCAGATAGAAAAACTGAATGTCGAGGTGCTTGACTTTCAGAAAGCACTAGTCAAAAAATACCCAAAGTCCCTTACCGCTGCAATTATTCGCGCCAATATGCCACTTGACGAGCCAGCCTCTTTTCCTGGAGAAGTCGAACAAGATCAGCAAATAGCGCGTTGGCGTTGGAATCTGTTGCACTATTTTGATAATTACAATTTGCAGGACGACAAATTGTTGAGAACTCCGTTTTTGTTCCCTCACATCAACAATTATACTGACAAAATGGTCATTCAGCACCCAGATACTATTGGATTGGCAATTGACCGCGTATTGGGAGCGATGAGTCCAAAATCTGAAATGTTTAAATTTTATTTAATTCATTTCTTGAATAAGTATGCACAGTCGAATATCGTTGGTATGGATGGAGTATATGTGCATTTAGTGGATAAATATTACGCCAAAGGTTTAGCACCCTGGACGGAAGAGGAGCAATTAGCCAAAATTATGGACAATGCCGAAAAGCTAAAACCTATTCTCATCGGTAAGGTCGCCCCAAATGTGTTGATGCAGTTGCGAGACAAGGAAGAAGTTTGGCTGCACGATGTCAAAGCCCCTTACACTATTATTTTGGTATGGGATCCAGATTGCGGACATTGCAAAAATCTATGCCAGATGTCAAAAAGTTCTATGATGAATTTAAAAATAAAGGAGTAGAAATTTTTGCGATTTGCAATAAATCATGGGAGAAAGATGCAGAAGGCAAAATTTCCTTAAAAGAAGTGGACAAATGCTGGCAGTATATTGAGGAAAATAAAATTGGAGACTGGCTAAATGTAGTTGACCCTTTTAATCGTTCCAAATACAAAACACTCTACTTTATTCAATCCACACCGCAGATTTTTATTTTGGATAAAGATAAAAAAATTATTTCTAAGCGTATTGCAGGAGAGCAACTTTCTGAAGTGATGAATAAAATCATTGAGATAGATCAGAAAAAATGGGAAAAAGAAAGCAAAGAATAACGAATGTGATGCAATGCGCTGTTCACATTTGACTTTTGAAAAAGCTGCAATACTTATTTCTAGTATAAGGGAGCGACAAACCTTTAAAGGTTTGTCGCTCTACTGCATAGTTCTTCCAATTACTTGATTACAAATCCGTTGCGTTCATCACTCGCTCCTGATGATTAATAGATTCTTCGTGAATGGCTTTGAACATAATGCTCGTAAATTCTTCACTCAAACCTTTAGATTTACCCTTTTCTACTGCAGTCTCTAAGATTTCAGACCAACGATTAGGTTGCAAAATAGCAATATTGTTGCGCTTTTTGTATTCTCCAATTCGCTCTGCAATGCGCATACGCTGGCTCAACAAGTTCATAATGTCGTTGTCAATTTCGTCAATTTCATGGCGAAGATGATCAATATGATGCTTGTATTCCTTATTGTCCGTGTCTGCTTTCCTGATGACCAACTGGCTCATCATCTCTTTGTAACGCGCGGGGGTCACCTGCTGCTTTGCATCGCTCCACGCTTCATCAGGACGTGGATGCACTTCAGTCATCAATCCATCAAAGTTGAGGTTCATCGCACGTTGAGCCACATCTTGTAAAATGTCACGACGACCACAGATATGGCTATTGTCACAAATAATTTCAATATCTGGAAACTTTTCCTTCAAATCAATAGGAATCTGCCAAAAAGGTACATTGCGATAAATAGTCTTCCCATGATGGGAAAAGCCTCTGTGTATCACTGCAATACGAGTGATACCTGCGTTGTAAATACGTTCAATAGCACCAATCCAAAGTTCCAAATCTGGGTTGACTGGATTTTTAATCATTACTGGAATATCAACGCCTTTCAATGCGTCTGCCACTTCCTGTACAGTGAACGGGTTAACCGTTGTTCTTGCACCCAACCAAAGCACATCAATGCCTGCTTTTAAGGCTTCAAAAACGTGTTCGCGTCCAGCCACTTCGGTGGTTACTTTCAATCCCGTTTCTTCTTTTACTCGCTTCAACCAAGGCAATCCAACAACTCCAACGCCTTCAAAACTATTTGGGCGAGTACGTGGTTTCCAAATGCCAGAGCGAAATAAATCAACTCCTTGTCCCACTAAAGCGTGTGCAGTTTCTAATACTTGTTCCTCTGTTTCTGCACTACAAGGTCCTGCGATGATAATAGGACTGTCTTTTTTGTCAAAAATCTGTTTTATTTCCATAAAGCAAAGAATAATGTAAATGCTATATAATGCGTTGCCAGTACGGATGACAACTATTTTAATACTTTTTTGATATGATTAGCTTCCACAATGAGTTGATAAAATTCTTCAAAATTTCGTTTTATCAACAAGCTCCTGAATTTAGACAACGTGTTAATATGTTCATCTAGTACATCTAACAAATTATCTCTATTTTGTCTAAAAATAGGAATCCACGTATCTGGAGAACTTTTAGCTAGACGCACAGTTGAACTAAATCCACTACTTGCTAACTCAAAAATTCTATCTTCGTCTTTCTCCTTTTCTAATACCGTCAAGGCTAAAGCAAAAGAACTGATATGTGAAATATGTGACACGTAAGCTGTATGGATATCGTGTTCCTTAGCTTGCAAGTAAGTAATTTTCATAGGAATAGAACGGTACATTTTTTCTACCAGTTCTACCGCGGCAGTATCACTATCTTGAGCATTACAAATTACCGTATATTTATGGTCAAACAAATTCGGAATCGCTGCTTCTACACCAGAAAATTCTGTCCCTGCCATTGGGTGCGTAGCCACGAATCGTCTTCTATTGCTGTGACTTTGGATATGTTCCAACAACTTTTCTTTAGTAGAACCCACATCCATCACCACTTGAGTGTCAATCTCGTCCAACACATGTGGCAATATTTCCAACATTACATCAACAGGCACTGCCAAAATAAGAATATCTGACCTTTGGATAGCTTCTTCCAGCGATGCGCTTTCATCAATAATCTTACGCCGTAGGGCTTTGTTCAGATTTTCTTGTTGATTGTCCACTCCAATAATGGATTGCGCAAAACCATTTTCCTTCAAAGTAATTGCTAAAGAACCTCCAATTAATCCAATTCCAACTATTGCAATCGTCATATTTATTTTTTGGTTGTTGAGCATCGCGTACCTCAAAAACTAGCAGTAAAAAATCAGAACTACCTTTACGAACGAATACGCTGATACTACTACTGTCAACTTTAAGTAGTCCGTTTTAAATTGTCAGTGTTTCATCTTATTGACCTGGTCAATGGCTTCTTGAAATTCAGCTACGGGACTACACAAAGAAATTCGGATGTAATGTTCGCCATTTGTGCCAAAAATACTGCCTGGAGTGATAAAAACTCCAGTCTCTTCAAGCACTTTATCCGAAAGCTCATATCCAGATTGATAAAAATTTGGAATTTTTGCCCAAACAAACATACCAACTTGCTGGCTATCGTAAGTACAGCCTAAGATATTTAACAATTCATAGACCTTTTCGCGGCGTTTGCGGTAAATTTCATTCAAATCTTGATACCACTGAGCGTCTAATTGCAACGCTTTGGCAGCCGCTAATTGAATCGGTTTAAACATTCCTGAATCCATATTACTCTTGAAACGCAGCACCGCTTGAAGATAATCCGACTTACCCGCCAACATCCCAATTCGCCAACCTGCCATATTATGAGATTTGCTTAGCGAATTTAGCTCTAGCACAACTTCCTTCGAACCTTCCACACGCAGGATACTCAACCGTTCATCGTTTAGTACAAAACTATACGGATTATCGTTGCAAATTAGAATATGATGGTCGTAAGCAAAGCGCACCAACTCCTCAAAAAAAGCAAGGCTTGCGCCCGAACCAGTTGGCATGTTTGGATAACTTACCCACATCAACTTTACTTTAGAAAGGTCGCTATCGGCTAAAGCTTCCAAATTGGGCAGCCATTGATTAGCTGCTATCAAGTCATAGTTCACAATGCTAGCTCCTGTCAAATTGGCAACTGCTCGATAAGCAGGATAACCAGGATTGGGTATTAACACCTCATCGCCAGTTTCCAAATAGGTCATACTGACGTGCATAATTCCCTCTTTAGAACCAATCAAAGGTAAAATCTCCGTGCTGGGGTCGAGTTCCACACCAAAATGGCTTTTATACCAAGATGCAAAAGCATTTCGCAATTCAGCAATCCCGTTGTAGCTTTGATAAGCGTGATGACGGTCTATTTTACTTTGATAATGCAATTCCTCAATCACTTCTGGTGCAGGTGGCAAGTCAGGACTACCAATGCCGAGATTGATTACCCTTCTACCTGCCGCTTCCATAGCCTTAATTTCCCGCAGCTTGCGTGAAAAATAGTATTCTTGAACATCGCCTAAGCGTTTTGCTGGTTGAAACATCATGAGATAACTCTTTATTTAGTTTAAGCATGGTCATTCATTAATCTCCTGACCTAAACAAACAACTCATTACTTGACAACGGTTTGCTACCATTCGTGCTGTATTCCTTTGTCATAAACACCCATAATTTTTAGGTCATGCGTGATGGGTAAAATGGCACTAATCGCTTGCTGATACCCCAGTTTACCTTCTACCACAAAATCAACAAAGAACTGATATTCCCAAGGTTTACCCAAAATAGGGGTAGATTGAATCTTCGTCAAGTTGACATTATAAGCAGCCAGCACCGTTAATACCTTATAAAGGCTTCCTACCTCATGGTCCACAGAAAAAACCATACTCACCTTCTCAGCACCTTCTTGTGGCAGCACGGTATCAGAAGGCTGTAAAATTAGGAAGCGCGTAAAATTTTTCTTATTAGTTTCTATACTCTCTCCAATAATTTCCAAACCGTAAAGTTCCGCAGCTAAGGTACTGGCAATTGCGCCAATATGTGTCCATTGTTTATCGCGTATTTCTTTCGCACTCAGGGCAGTATCTTTAGTTTCCACCAATTTAATGTGTGGATACTGTTTCAAATAAGCCCTACATTGCGCCAACGCCATATAATGAGAATGAACTTCTTGCAGGTCTTCTATCTTCACCCCTGGCAGCACCATTAAGTTTTGTTTAATGCGCAAATATACCTCGCCAATGATTTTCAATTTTGATTGCTGCAACAAATCATAGTTAAACATCAAACTACCAGCTACTGTGTTTTCGATAGCCATGATACCCAAGTCGGCGTCCTTAGTCTGTTCTGCCATCTCCACGACATCCTCAAAAGTATCTGCTGGCACAATCTCCACTGTCTGATGTTGAAAATATAATCGTGCTGCCATTTCGTGAAATGCACCAGGATAACCCTGTATGACCACCCTTGTAGGCTCCGCTAAAAATGTTGTTTTTGTTTGTTCAAGTGCAAGTGTTAATGACATACGTTTCTTTTTTGTGTTGACTTTTTTGTATAGTGCCGAAGCACTAAAAAATTCAGTTGATTAGGGGCAAAAAAAAAGTCCCGTCGTTGCGGGACTTTAGAATTTATCTTTGAAGTATTCAAACAGCAAATTCTAGTCATCCCGTTAGGTGTGACCGTAAAAAAAGTAAAAATAAAAATATGCTGCTTGAACGATACATAAATATGAACAATTTAATACTAAATACAAAAATGTAAGT
>JAAUTG010000201.1 GCA_012031785.1 Saprospiraceae bacterium
AATGGATTATTGCTATTCGTTTGGAAAAAAGCTACACGAAAGAAGAAATTATTGCAATGTACTTCAATAAATTCGACTTCATCAATGGCGCTTATGGTATTAAGGCTGCGGCTGAAATTTATTTTGGTAAAAAACAAGATGCTTTATCGTTAGAAGAAGCTGCCACTTTGGTAGGAATGTTGAAAAATCCTGCGCTTTACAATCCACGCCGTTTTCCAGACCGCGCCAAAGAGCGACGAAATGTGGTACTAAGCCAAATGACGAAATTTGGAAATCTTTCTCCAGAAAATTATGAAATTTTCAGCCAAAAGCCTTTGGACATGACCAACTTTAATCGCGCTACCCAAAGCGAAGGTATGGCTCCCTACTACCGTTCAGAGTTGGCTAAAGATTTGCGCGAGATACTAAGTGACAAAACTAGGCTAAAATCGAATGGACAACCTTATAATGTTTATCGAGACGGTCTGAAAATCTATACCACCATTGACCCTGAAATACAGCGTATGGCAGAAGAGCAGATGGTGAAGCACATGACAGAGTTGCAAGCCAAATACTGGAAACATTGGGCAAAACTTGACCCTTGGAAATACAGAGTTAACAATACGGCAGATAATGAAATGGAGGCACGCGAAGCTGCTATTGAACGCGCAGTGAGAGAGTCAGACAGGTATATTTCGTTTAGAGAAGTTTATTTAACAGAAATTAGCGAAAAACTTAAAACCGTAATTGCGGACTATCAGTTGCGAGATGTGGACGTAGAGCGTATGGTGAGAGAGGATAGAGAATCTGGTTATATTGCTAAACTGGAAAAATCAAAGAATATTTCTGAATTGATGGCGGATAATTATCGAACCATCCGAAGCAGCGAACATTATACCGAGTTGAAGTCGCAATGGAATAAACTGCAAGCCACCGTGAAAACAGACTTCCGAAAACCAGTCAAAATGAAAGTATTTGCGTACAACAGCAAAATGGAAAAAGACACTACCATGTCGCCGTTGGATTCGATTAAATACCATAAAATGTTTCTACAAATTGGCTCTATTGCAGTAGATCCATTCACTGGTTTTGTAAAGGCGTGGGTAGGGGGAATCAACCATAAGTATTTTAAATTTGACCATGTGCGCAGTCGCAGACAAGTTGGTTCCACGTTTAAACCGTTTGTCTATGCCACTGCTATTGCAATAAAAGGGTTTTCTCCTTGCTACAAGGTAGATGACATGCCTTATACCATTCAGCCTGGAGAAGGTAATTTCCGATTGATAAAAGCTTGGTCTCCTAGCAATTCAGGTAAATTTTCTTACAGCCGAATGACACTCAGAGAAGGATTGAAAAATTCTACCAACTCCGTTACAGTTTATTTAATGAAAGAAATCGGGTCGCCTGAACCCGTTATTGGTATGGTGCATAACATGGGCATTGATAGCTCTTTGCGTTACCCAAATGGTCAATATGTTATTCCTAGAGTACCTTCCATCGCGCTTGGTGCAGCAGATTTGATGGTTTGGGAAATGGCTGGGGCTTACACCACTTTCCCAAATAACGGAAAATACAATAAACCCATCCATATATTGAAAATTGAAGATAGAAATGGTAGGGTTTTGTACGAATATATGCCAGAGGAACGCCAAGTCCTGAATCCTCGTTACAACTACGTGATGCTTGATTTATTGCAGTACAATGTGGCAGGTGCGCCTAGCTTTTCTAGCCTCAAAACTAAGGCTGGTGGAAAGACAGGAACGACGAACAATTATGTGGATGGTTGGTTTATGGGAGTCACTCCAAATTTAGTGGTCGCTACTTGGGTGGGTGGAGACGACCGATGGATTCGATTTAGAGATATTGGAAATGGGCAAGGTGCAGTAGTGGCACGTCCATTTTTTGTCAACCTAATCAAAGCCATTGAGAATAACCCAAAAGTAGAATGGGATGTATTAGCCGACTTTAAGAAACCAACAGGCGACATCGGGATAGAGCTAAACTGCGGTGTATATGATAAACTCTCAAACCCAGGTGCCTTTGAAGGTGAAGAATCCATTTACGATGACGGCTTTGGGGATGAGTTGGAACAAGGAGATAAGTAACTGATGTTACACAATGCTCAAATACAATATTCGGAACAATTTCAATTTGTAGGCACTCCGTGTAAGCGTGAGAACACCTTGTCAAAAAAAGACAACCAACTTTTTAACACGAGTAAGTAACTTTAGTTTTTTTGATAGATTTTAAATTAGTTATATGAAACCTTTTCAAATTAATATTGTCAATGCGTTGGTTCTAATAGGCATGGGCTTGTGGGCATATTTGAGCGCAGAAGACAAATCTTCTACTGCGCTTATTCCCGTAGGTTTTGGCTTATTGTTTTTACTTGCTACCCCATTATTCAGAAAAGACAACAAAGTGGTGGCTCACATCGTGGTTTTGCTTACCTTTTTGCTGCTTTTTGCTTTAGCAATGCCCTTAAAGGGACGTATTACAGCAGGCGATCAAATCGGTATTTTCCGAGTAGCAACGATGATGGTGGTGTCTTTAATCGCTTTGATTATTTACATCAAAAGTTTCATTGATGCTCGCAAAGCAAGAAATAACAATTAAAAAAAATGGTGATTGTTCTATCCTTGCTGAAATAGTGTTGATAGTTACAGAAGTTTTCTAATATCAAATGCAGTTGTTGATGGCTTAACGACCTCAATCAACTGCTGCGATAGCACAGACTAAGATATAGAAACAAACTCAAAAAGCTATTGCCTAAGATTTTTTTGACTTATTAAGCATTTTTGTTGTGTATATAACTAACTCACTAAAATATTTATGCTTGTATTGGTGTATAGCAGTTGTCTGTAACGCCTGCTTGCCACTTCCAACAGAAGAAATTTCTACGACTATTACCAGCGACTTTAAAGACCCTAAAGTTAAAATGGTACTTGATTTGCAAGACCGCCAACAGACGGATTCTTTACTGTTGCTATTGAGTAGCAAGGACGCAACCACGCGCTACTGGGCAGCTATGGCTTTTGCTTCCATTAAAGATAAAAATGCCATAGACACTTTAGCTCAATTACTACTGCACGACAGATTGGATAGCGTGAAAATTGCCGCCGCCTACTCGCTGGGGCAAATTGGCGATACTACTGCACAGCGTTATTTGATAGCAGCTTTTGACACAGAAGATACAACTGGAGCAAGTTTCAACAAGTACGTCTTAGAAGCTATTGGAAAATGTGGAACTGCTTTTTTCCTGCCATTGATGAGCAGTGTAACAACTTATCAAGCCACCGATACCGCTTTGATAGAAGGGCAAGTGCTTGGTATTTACCACTTTATGCTTCGCAATATAGTTCATCCTTCAGGCACGAATCGGATGTTAAGTTTAGTGGCACAACTTCAATACCCTTCGTCAGTTCGTTTAGTGGCTGCCAGCTACTTGGCTAGGGGACAGCGTCTTGGTTTGGATACGTTAATAGGCGTTGATTCTACACTTTCCGCTATCTTTCAACAGGAAGCGGATGCCGAAATCAGGATGGCACTTGCTTTGGGGGTAGGAAAAACTAACACTCCATTGGCTAAGTCTGCACTCCTTCAACAATTTAACATCGAACAAGATTATAGAGTAAAGTGCAATATCATAAGAGCTTTAAGGCAATTTGATTATTTAAGCGTTCGTGACACCATATTTGCTGCTTTAAGAGATACTAATTTGCACGTTGTTCACACGATAAATGAATACTTACTCGAAAAAGGTATCTCAAGAGACGCAAACACTTATAGGCGTTTGGCGCAGGATTCCACTTTCTCACCTATCGTAAAAGTAGGCTTGTTGACTGCCGCCAATAAACACATGCCTAACTATTTTTACAGACTATAAAAGCGTGATTAATGCTGCTTTGCAGCAAATCTATAATCAATCTAAAGATGTATATGTAAAATCACAAGCCTTGAAAGGCATGGGTTATTACGTAAGAATGTACCGATACATCGCAGATTCTAGTTTTACAAGCACGTCTCCTATCCTCAAATCGGCTGCTGTGGAAGCCTTAACCATGATATGTGCAACTGAAAATTTTGATGCTTCTTTTGGTGCATCAGCCAGAACTGCCACTCAAGCAATTGCCAACTATCTTTTGCAGGCACTCCAAAGTCAGGATGCTGGCATGATTGCTTTAGCAGCAGGAGCTTTGCGCACTCCAGCTCGTAATTTTAAAGTCGTATTGGCAGATAGCCTTCCTATTTTGGAAGCCGTTTTACAAAAAATTCCACTTCCAAACGAAATAGAGACTTACAACGAGCTATTGCACACGATTGCGTACTTCAAAGGCATCGAATTTACGCCTCAAAAAAACAACTTACAATCACCCCATCAACTGGCAGGTACTAGCTAAAATGATGTCTTCCACCAAAGCATCTATTCAAACTAGCAAAGGAGAAATTATTCTAGACCTCATGCCTAATGCTGCACCTGGTACGGTAGCAAATTTTATTTCGCTTGCTAAGGGTAAATTTTACAATGACAAAGTGTTCCATCGAGTAGTGCCTAACTTTGTTATTCAAGGTGGTTGCCCGAGAGGCGACGGTTACGGTGGCTTAGATTACACTATTCGCTCTGAATTACCACCTTTGCGATACGATCAGGGTGGGCTTGTTGGTATGGCATCTGCTGGTAATCATACAGAAGGTACACAATTTTTTTATCACTCACAGCCCAGCCTTACATCTCAACGGCAATTACACTATTTTCGCAAAAGTGCTTAGTGGCATGGAAGTAGTAAACGCGATTCAAGTGGGAGATCGAATTGTTGAAGTTAGCATTTCAAATTAGTATTGATGCTCTATTATTCGGTTTTTGGTCTCTAGTTACGCTAAGTAGATGAGCGCTAAAGCCTAACGACGCTTGGTTCAGAAAAAAACAGCTAACCCCCAAACCATTAAAGACTACTTGTGTGACACAAATTTAATTAATCTATTTTTTTTATACATGAAATCAACACCACTTACAAATCAACATATTGCGCTAGGCGCAAAGATGACAGATTTTGCAGGTTACAATATGCCTGTTTCATATACTGGTATCAAGGAAGAACACCAAGCAGTTCGCCAAAAACTAGGAATTTTTGACGTTTCCCACATGGGCGAATTTATTGTGCGTGGGAAACACGCGCTGGACTTGGTGCAATATGTTACATCAAATGATGCCTCTAAGTTAAAAATTGGTCAAGCTCAATATGCTTATTTACCTAACGAAACTGGTGGTATCATAGATGACTTGCTGGTGTATCGTCTGCCACAAAACATGATGGGTAGTGATGAAGATGCTTTTATGCTAGTCGTTAATGCTTCCAATATTGAAAAAGATTGGAACTGGATTACCTCCCACAACAAATTTGGCGCAGAACTCATTAATATCTCCTACCAAACGGGATTATTAGCGGTGCAAGGTCCCTTGGTGATGGAAGCAATACAGGGATTAACGGATATTAATTTACAAAAACTTGCTTACTATACTTTTCAGAGAGGCAGTTTTGCAGGTCAAGATAATGTCTTGATTTCTGCCACAGGTTACACTGGCGCAGGTGGCGTAGAATTATACGCCCGAAATGAACAAATCGCCGAAATTTGGGATATTTTATTTCGCGAACTACCTGATTTAAAACCGATTGGGTTGGGAGCAAGGGACACTTTGCGCCTCGAAATGGGTTACTGCCTATACGGAAACGATATTGACGATACAACCAGCCCTTTAGAAGCAGGTTTGGGCTGGGTTACTAAGTTTCAAAAAGGAGACTTTGTAGGAAAGTCCTTTTTGTTGTCGCAAAAAGAAAAAGGAGTGAGCCGCAAACTAGTAGGTTTTGTAGCAAATGACCGCCGCGTCCCTCGCCACGGACACCAAATTGAGGACGAAGCAGGAAACGTAATAGGACACGTTACTTCTGGTACGCTTGCACCATCTTTGGAAAAACCAATTGGAATGGGTTATGTACCTATTGAATTTTCAAAATTAGGAAGTTCTTTCTTTGTTAATGTGGGTAAAAAAAATATTCCTGTAGAAGTAGTGAAATTACCATTTGGAGGCTAACATCAGTAAGTTGTTGCTACGTGGGGGATAAAGCCTAAATTTAAAGCCGAACTATTTTATGCTACTTTTATTTTTTTATTTAGAATATTGATTGGTGTAGCAAACTTTTATTGGAATTTTTTATTTTGTATGCTTCATCTTGTAGTGTAAGTTGAATAAAGTGCCTCAATTATTGATTGTAAAATCAATAGCGCACTGATGTTATTTTAGTAGTTTGACTACTTATTGGGTGCTTATTCCTGCTTTGTGTTGACAAGGCTAAAGTTGAAAAATAAAACGGCTATTGATTAAGCAGTTACCACGATTACAAACCTGACATGAATTTAGAAGAAGGAAAAAAGCAATTTATCGAATCTTGGGGGACATTAGGCTCTAGTTGGGGCATCACGCGGACGATGGCACAGATTCACGCCTTACTATTAATTGCGCCAGCACCACTTTGTGCAGAAGATATTATGGACGAGTTACAGATTTCTCGCGGCAATGCTAACATGAATATTCGCATGTTGATAGATTGGGGATTGGTACATAAAAAGCTAAAATCCGGAGAGCGGAAAGAATATTTTATGGCAGAGAAAGATATGTGGGAAGTGGTCAAAAATATTATTATTCATCGCAAGAAAAAAGAACTTGAGCCGATGCTCCGTATTTTGGATGAACTTTCTGGCGTAGAGGGTAAAGATGAAGAATCAGAAGAATTTAGAAATGTGATCCGCGACATCAAACTTTTTTCTAGCAAAGCAGACACCACTTTAGACACCCTTATTCATGCAGATTCTAACTGGTTTGTAGGTACTTTTTTGAGTCTGATTCGCAAGTAAGTAGCTTGAAATCAAGCTACTGCGCGAATGCCAAACTATCTATGCCAATTATCCTTCCAGTAAACGCCGATGGTAGTTGATTTGCCCACGATGGTAAGTCAAATGTGTAGCGAGGTGAACCAAGAAATAGGCAGTAGTCATTTTTTCTGTAAAAACCACGATAGGATATTCTGCTTGTAGTTGCTCCTCGCTAAGTGGAGAAAGCGTACTTTCTATCATTGAGCAGTAGCTGCCACCATTTCCAAAAGTACGAACTTAGGAATATTTTTTGAGGAAAATTCCAAATCGCGTTGCCTCACATAGCCTGTATTGCCTAGCACTGTACCGATAAAGTGATTCAAATTACCTACTAAATGTAGGCAAAGATTGCCACTAGAATTGGCAATACCTTTTTCAACGTACCAAAGTTTTTCTTCGTTTTGGTACATTGCAATTTCGGTGCTTAATAATTCTAAATCCCTTTTAAAAATGGAGCAAAGTATTTGATTTGTCATAATTTTAAATTAGTAATTACTTTATTTTTACGGCATCCACCTGCTCTAAAGTTTTGTAAATCTGGCGTTGGTGGCGTTCAAAATGCTGTTCAAAAAAAGTTAACATCCCGCTCAAGGTCATTCTCCCAAAAATAGGATGTTTGTAAACTTCTTTTTTAAAAGTGCTTTCTGGTAACTCTTTCAGGTAAGCGCGAAGTTCTTCCCGTTGATTTTTCCAAACCTTAGCGGTTTCCCAAAATGCTGACAAATCAGGCAACCCTTCACCAACAGATTCTGGAGCTTTAATCTTAAATGGAAATCGGTTATACAATTTGGCAGAGAAAACACGAATATGCGTAAGAAAATTTGCATTTTTTAAGGTTGGATTATAGCTCAGTTTCTTTTGAACATACTTCAGAGAATATCCTTCTGTACGGATAAGGTGGTGCATAATTTGAAACACCGACCAACTTTTAGGTGTAGGCTTTTGGTTAAGTTTTGATTCGCTGTAATTATCCAATTCCGTAAATAGGTGTCTCAAGGCTTCGTCCAACTTTTGTAATTGTTCATCAATGTGCTTAGTCATGTCAAATTCATTAAGTAAACAAAAGTATAAAATTTCAGTAAATATTGTTTATTTTGAGCCTCGATTAATCAATAGACCATTCAAAAAGAACAAAAAAGTAATCAACTGCTCAATAACTTTGCATCATGAATCGCATTGAAATATTATTCGCTCGAAAGCCCAAAAATGTATTAAATATTTATTTTACAGCAGGTTTTCCAAATTTAGAAGATACTACCACTATTATTGAAAGTTTGGAAGAAGCAGGTGCAGACTTAATTGAAATTGGGATGCCTTACTCAGACCCTTTGGCTGACGGTCCGACCATACAACAAAGTGGGCAGATTGCCATAAAAAACGGTATGACTTTATCTACCTTATTTGACCAAATTACTGCAATACGCCCTAAAGTAGATGTCCCTTTGGTACTGATGGGCTATTTCAACCAGGTGATGCAATATGGTGAAGCGAAATTTATCCAAGCCTGTGTGGATGCAGGTATTGATGGGTTGATACTTCCTGACCTGCCTATTTATGAGTACGAAACTTATTTTGAATCTATGCTAAAGGAAGCAGGATTGGGCGTAAGTTTTTTGATAACGCCCCAGACAAGTGACGAGCGCATCCGTAAAGTAGATGAACTGACGAAAGGGTTTATCTATATGGTATCCAACGCTTCTATTACTAGGTGCAAAACTTCTATTCAGACAAGCAAGTGAGCTATTTTCAACGCATCAGTGCGATGAATTTGCGTCACCCACGATTGATTGGATTTGGGATTTCTAACGCCGAAACTTTTCAAACTGCCTGTAATCATTCTAACGGCGCAATTATTGGTAGTGCTTTCATCAAAATGTTAAGCAATTCTACGCAACTAAAAGAAGATATTATCAATTTTGTAAGGATATTAAAAGATAAGACTAGAAGGGTGCGGAATAGTTAATGGAATG
>JAAUTG010000202.1 GCA_012031785.1 Saprospiraceae bacterium
AGGCCAAAAACCAAGATCTTTCATATATGTAGCTTTTACATCAATATCATATGTAAAATAATCTGATACTAAATCATTGGTTTTTTATATACAATGAATGTATAATCTCCTCCATTAAGTCGGGTATATCTTGCAATGGGATAAGAAGTCCAAATTGTATCAGCATCAAAATGCTCAAGTATATATCCGTAAGTTATTAAATCGTTAGATTGTATAGGATACCATTCAAGCATTAGATCATCATCTAAAGCTTGTAATTGTAAAGTCTGTTCAGGTACATCATTTTGAACATCCCCATTTACCCAAATTGCTTTGATAAATGAATCAGCATAAATAGCCAGGCTATTAAAATAACAATCAATAAAACCAATAACCATTTTGTAAATTCTATAATTTGACAAAATTATGAAAAAAAACTTCTACTTTCCTTTCCGAATAAATGTTGCTATTATTTCAAGTCTCGAAATTATTACCCTAAAAAGATTCGTTTCATAGATTTATTTTGAGGAACGAGGTAAGCATAAATTTTTATCGCATTTGTAAATTAATTGTAATTGGAAAATTAATTTTTCTGCATAAATTTGCCCGTCGAATTTATTTATACAACTTTATTGTAACAAAATCTGAATTAGTATGAAAAAACTTACACTCATCCTTGCGATGATGGTGCTGTCTATTGGCGCAGCACTGGCGCAGCGAACAGTGACAGGTACAGTGACCGATGCAAAGGGAGAAGCCCTCATCGGAGCAAGTGTATTTGTGCGTGGTACCACCACGGGTGTCGTTACGGACGTTGACGGCAGTTTTTCCCTTTCCCTTCCAACAGATGGCAATACCTTAATTGTGAGCTACACGGGATTCGAGACTTTGGAAGTTCCTATAACCGCCTCTAATTTGTACAACATTACACTTAGAGAAGGAGTGGTTTTGGAGGAGTTAGTGGTCACCGCACTAGGTATTAAGCGTGAAAAGAAAGCATTAGGGTATGCTTCTACAACAGTCAGTGCTTCTGAAATCGCTGAAAAGCCTGAGACAGACGTTGCGCGTGCTTTAATAGGTCGCGCACCAGGCATCAATATTACCAATTCTTCTGGTATAGCTGGTTCAGGTACAAAAATTAATATTAGAGGAACCAGTACCATTACAGGTAATTCTCAACCACTTTGGATTGTGGATGGTGTGCCTATCAACACGGCAGCCAATGAGAATAATAGTTTTGAGGATGGTAATGTTACACCAACTCGTAACTTAGATATTGATCCTAATAACATCGCTAGTGTAAGCGTGCTTCGCGGATTAAGTGCAACCACATTGTATGGCGCACAGGGTAGAAATGGAGTAATCTTAATTACTACAAAGACAGGAGCTGGTGTATCAGGCAATAAATTCTCTGCTTCTGTAAGTCAGGCGTACAACGTGATTGACGCTTTTGTTCCTGAATATCAAAACGACTGGGCGAACGGTTTTGATGGGGACTACGGAGAGTTTTTTAGTAACTGGGGTAGTTTATTTGATGGTGAGCCAAGAGGTCGTCACCCGTATTTCGAGCATAGAGCAACTTTCCCCGACAATCCAGAATTTGCAGAGGGAACAAATTATGTACCTCAAGCCTATCCTGACAACGTTAAAGACTTTTTTCAGCAAGGAACATCTTTGACTACTTCTGTAAACGCAGGTATTAGCGGCGATATTGGTAGCTTCAATGTGAGCTTTAGCAGAACTGGAGAAGAAGGCTACATTAAGAATAACGAGTTGGAGCGTTTGAATTTCAGCATTGGTGGTGTTGCTAATTTAACTAAAAAACTAAGTTTCAACGCTAATTTCTCTTTCGTACAAACGGACTTTAAAACACCTCCAATTGGTGCAGGTCAGGGTTCTAACTCTGCTGGGGGTCCTTCTGTGTTTGCTAATTTGTTTTATACACCTCGTAACATAGATTTGAATGGCTGGCCCTACCAAAACCCGTTCACAGGTGCGAATGTGTATTATCGAAACAATAATAGTATTACTCATCCAAGATGGGTATTAGACAATGCTCGACAGTCTAACAATACAGATCGTTTCCTAAGTGTAATGGCAGCAAATTACAAGCTGACAGATTGGGTGACTTTAACCTACCGTCTTGGTATTGACACTTACACAGAAGAACAGGAATACTTCGTAAATAAAGGCTCTGTAGGATATGCTGGTTCGGAATCCTTCATGGCTAATGGGGTACTAAGAACTACGATAGGTAAGAATACTATTTATGACCAGTCTGTTATTTTGAGCGGTGGTAAAAGTATCACAGACAAGATTGACTTTACTGCAAATTTTGGGGTGAACGCACGTCAGGATTTGTATGACCAAAATGGTTTGGAAAGTCAAAACCAAGTAGTATTTGGTTTATCAGAACACCGTAACTTTATTTTGGCTAACTCTAGAGATTTTAGAGGGAACAACTTGAATTCATTTAGAGAGCAAGTATGGTTGGGAGCATTTTTTGATGCAACATTTGGTTACAATAGCTATTTGTATCTGAATGTACAGGGACGTAATGACTGGGCATCCACCCATGAGAAAGAGTATAGAAGCTTATTTTATCCAGGTGCAAGTATTTCTTTTGTGCCTACGGATGCTTTTGACGGTTTGGCAAATTCCAACGTATTGAGCTTCTTAAAGGTTCGTTTAGGATATGGTACTTCTGCTAACTTTGCTACACCTTATCGCACCCGTCCTTTCTTGACGCTTAACTCTAACGCATCTGTTGATGCTATTGGAAACGTCATCACTTTGGGGCTACCAAGTCTTTTGGCTAATCCTGATTTGGAGCCAGAATTGCAGCGTGAAATCGAAGGAGGTTTGGAAGCAAGATTCTTCAAAGACCGCTTTGGTATTGATTTATCTCTTTATCGTCGTGTGGCAGAAGGACAAATCGTTCAACGTCCTTTAGACCCTTCTACTGGATTTACTAACACGTTTATCAATGCAGGTACTATCTCTAACGAAGGAATAGAATTATCGCTTTCTATTACCCCTATACGCACGGATGATTTTTCTTGGAATTTGCGCGGAAACTTTACTAAAAACGTTAGTTTAGTAGAAGAACTCCCAGAAGGTTCAAAGGAAATTTTGATTAGTGGATACACAGATTTAGGCAACTTTGCAGTAGAAGGCGAGCCATTCGGTGTCATTAAAGGGACTTTCGTAGAAAAAAATGAGAACGGAGATTTACTAATCAATTCAAATGGAGACTGGAAAATATCTTCTGAGATAGGTATCATCGGAGATCCAAATCCTGACTTCCTTATATCTGGATTTACTGACCTTAATTTTAAAGGAGTCACAATTGGTGCGCAGTTGGACTATGTTCAGGGCGGCGATTTGTTTTCTTATTCTGCTGGTACGTTGATTGGTCGTGGTGTTGCCAAGGAATTGGAAGGTTTCAATCCTGAACTTCCAGTGGTGCTTCCTGGCGTACTAGAAGAAACAGGTGAAGTAAATAATATTCCACAACCTGCTTCTGGTGTTTTCTTTAATAATACCATTATTGGTGGAGGAGCAAGCGATAGAGGTATTTATGATGGAACACGTCTTCGTTTAAGAGAAGTTTATTTGACTTACGCACTACCTAGTGCTTTGTTCACTAATTCTTTTGTTAAAGGAATAAACATCTCTCTAAACGCCAATAACATTTGGTTCAGAGCATTTAATACCCCTAAGTTCTCAAAAGTTGATCCAGATCGTACTGCATTTGGTACAGATAACGGATTGGGTTTTGACTTTTTGGGTGGACCTTCAGCACGAAGAATGGGTGTGAATGTTAAAGTTAATTTCTAATTTTCAAAAGAAATATTAATTATGAAAAATATTTGGTGTTTAATTATTCTTTTTCATTGTTCACATTAAGTTCTTGTGACTTGTTTGAGCTAGATGAAAAGTTAGACAATCCAAACGAAGTTGGCGTAGGTAATTTGGACGTTAACTTACTAATGGATAAAGTTCAGTTGGATTTTGCTGATTTCGTATCAGAAGCGAATGAGCAGACTCGCCAGCTCTCCAGAATGATGGCAATGACGGGTGGTGACATCTATGCGCGAGCTTATGTACCACAAGATTTTAATACAATTTGGGATAGAGCTTATCAAGAGACGCTAGTTCAGTTGGAAACGCTAGTGGGTGCAACTGATGGAACAGGTCGTACTGCGCATTCAGGTGTAGCTCGTGTGATGAAAGCATATATTTATCTTACTTTAGTGGATATTTTTGGCGATGTTCCTTTTTCAGAAGCTGTGAAAGGAGGTGAAGGAAATTTCAATCCTAAAGTGGACACAGGTAAGGATATTTACGATGCAAGTATTTTACTTTTAGATGAAGCAATTGCTTTATTAGCACAAACTCCAACTATTGGATTAACGCGCGATATTTATTACGGAGGTAATAGAACCAGATGGACCGCACTTGCCAATACCTTGAAGTTGAAAGCTTTCGTTAATCTTAGATTAACCGATGCTGCTAGAGCTAAAACCAATATTGAGCAGCTATTAAGTGCTGATTTGATTGACACAGACGCAGAGGAATTTATCTACAAGTACGGAACAGCAGATGTTCCAGCTCGTTCTCGTCATCCTCAGTACCGCGATATGTACAAGCCACAAGCAGGTGATGCTGATACTTATATCAACAACTACTTCATGCTGGCAGCATACAATCAAAAAGGAGTACAAGACCCTAGATGGAGATATTATTTTTACCGTCAAGTTGGTAGTTTAGATAAAGCTTTAAATGATGATCCAGAAGCTATTCCTTGTATCATTAGTCCACGTCCTAGCCATTATCCATTCGCGCAAGCGTGGTGTTCTTTCGATCCTGGATTCTTCGGTCGTGAGCATGGTAATAATGATGGTATTCCACCAGACACTCGTGCTAAGACTTGTGTAGGTGTATATCCTTCAGGTGGAAGATTAGATACAAATAATGGAGATGTTAACTATCAAATAGTTACACAGCAAGGACAAGGTGCTAATGGAGCTGGTATTTTACCTATTTGGATGGCGTTTTACACGGACTTTGTAAAAGCAGAGGCTGCGTTGACGCTAGGAGTAGCTGGAAATGCAGAAGCACTAATGGTTTCTGGTATTGAAAAATCAATTGCTAGAGTGCGTAAATTTTCAAATGACTCAGGTCAAGCTCTTCCATCTGGATTAGAGCCTTCTACCACAGAATACGTAGGGAAGGTTAAAGAAATTTATGCTGCTAGTAGTGATAAACTTGACGTGGCAATGAAGGAATATTATCTAGCACTTTGGGGTAATGGTGTAGAAGCCTACAACTTGTATCGCAGAACAGGTAAACCTTCTGATATTCAACCTATGAGAGCTGCTGTACCAGGAAGTTTTATTCGTTCTTTGTTGTATCCTGCTGACTTTGTTAACTTGAATAGTTCGGTGGACCAGAAGCCGAATGACAAAGTAGTTAAAGTGTTTTGGGATAATAACCCAGACGATTTCATTAAATAAAAAACAATATCTGATGAAAAATAACATCATATTATTCCTTTTGGGTGCAGTGCTATGCTTTACTGCTTGTGAAGATACTGAATTAGACCCACTTCAATTTGATAAATTGTCTAATGCTTCTATCTTGACATTGAGAGGGGCTTCTTTCGATAATTTGTTTGACAGAGCGTTTTTGGGCGCGGTGGATAAATTCAGCGTGAGCGCAGCTCCTGCAACAGAATCTTTTGATTTTGAAATGGATTTCCAATCCGAAGACCCTGCTAATCTAGGGAATGTAGAAGTTTTTGCTAGAGCTACTGAAAGTGGGGCAAGAGTAAAAGTTGCACAAGTAGAAGCAAGTGCATTTGCTTTTCCCGATAATAAAGCACGTTATCAAAGGGCAAAAGTGAGTGTGCCACTCACTACCATCTTATCTGCATTGAACTTAGACATCAAGAATATCGTTCCGTCTGGTGCCATGAGTGTAACGTATATTTACGTCGAACTAGATTTGAATCTATCAGACGGAACTAAAGTGCCAGCAAGTGCAGTGGTCAATACGAGTTTGACAGAAAGTACAATTTTCTTTCCCGCTCATAGTATGCTGTATTTGGCAGTAGAATAATATTTTGATTTTATAATTATGAGTTTTAAAAAAGCGGCTATCTCTCTGATAGCCGCTTTTTTTATTAATAGCTGAGATATTTCTCAAATTAATCCTCCCAAAACCTATTTTTTAATCATTCATGTAAATTAAAAAATAGGTTTTCATTAACCTACTAATTATTTTAAAATACAGTAAAAAGAATAAGAAAATTATGCTTAAATCTAATTAATAAAATATAATTTCTTGTTATTTCTTTTTATAATTTTCTAATAATTTTTTATATTAGATGTTATGACGAATATATTTTTATGATTAGGTTTGCACGCAGAATTTTAATTATATTCTATTACAAAATCTGAGTTAGTATGAAAAAACTTTCACTCATCCTTGCGATAACGGTGCTGGCTATTGGTGCAGCATTCGCGCAGCGAACAGTGACAGGTACAGTGACCGATGCGAAGGGCGAAGCCCTGATTGGTGCAAGTGTATTTGTACGAGGTACCACCTCTGGTACTGTTACTGAAGTAGATGGCACATATTCTTTATCCGTGCCTGAAGATGGTAACACGCTTATTATAAGTTACACGGGATTTTTGACGAAAGAAATTCCATTAACCGCCTCTAGTGTTTATGATATTGAATTGGCGGAAGGTGTCTTAATTGATGCCGATGTAGTCGTAACAGCGCAAGGTTTAAGAAAGGATAAAAAAGCCTTAGGGTATGCAGTTACTACTGTTGGGGAAAAGGCAGTGCAAGACCGACCTTTAGCAGATGTTGGTCGGGTTTTACAAGGCAAGGTGGCAGGAGTAAATATTACTTCTACTTCCGGTGCGACAGGAACGGGTACTAACATTACCATCCGAGGTTATTCATCTATTACTGGTTCTAACCAACCTTTGTTTATTGTAGATGGCGTGCCTTTTAACTCTAATACCAACTCAAGAGGAGGTTTTACATCAGGTGGACAAAGTGCTTCTAGTCGTTTTTTGGATATTGATCCAAACAATATCGAAAGTGTTTCTGTTTTGAAGGGCTTGGCAGCTACAGTAACGTATGGTGATCAAGGTAGAAATGGAGTAATTTTAATCACCACTAAAAATGGAAGTAAAGGAGATAGAAAGGCTGAAATTTCAGTCACTCAGTCGTATTTTACGAACACTGCCAACCTGCCAGAGTATCAGAATGATTATGTAGGTGGCTTTCAGCAAAACCTAGGTTATTTCTTTAGTAACTGGGGACCAACTATTGAAGAAGCTAAAATATATCCTTCTCAAAATACGAATTCTGCATTGACGACTCACCCTTATGCGTTTTTGTCTAATCCAGGACTAAGAGCGGCTATGGCGGATTATGTAGCTTCTGTAAGTCCCTACGAAATGCAGGTCTTTCCTGATAACGTCAAGGATTTCTTCAGAACAGGTGCTATTTCTAATACCTCTTTAAATATTTCTGGAGGTGGACAAAACGTGAGTTATAATGTATCTGCGGGTTATTTGGAAGAACAAGGTTACATTCAAAATAACGATTTAACGAAGCTCAATCTCGGCTTAGGGTTAAACGCTAAGTTGAATAATAAACTCTCTATCAATACCTCTTTCTTGTTTGCTAATACAGACCAACAGTCACCGCCTTTGAGTTCAGGACAAGGTAATAATGCGAATGACTTCCCGTCCGTTCTAGCAAATGTTCTTTACACACCTCGTCAGGTGGATTTGAATGGCTGGCCCTATGAAAGTCCAGTGGATGGAAGTTCTGTTTACTTTAGAAGTGGTAACGACATTCCTAATCCGCGTTGGATATTGGAGAACTATAAACCACTGGTGTAGTAAGTCGCTTTTCTCTGCTACCTCTTTGAATTATCAGATTACGGATAAATTATCTTTAGCCTATAAAGTGGGTTTAGATACTTATACAGAAGAACAAGAGTATCAGTTTAATAAGGGTGGTGTGCAACTTCCAACGGGTGCTTATTTCACACGCGATATTATCAATACTATTTGGGATAATAGTGTAATTTTATCTTACGACGTTCCTGTCACCGACAAGTTTAACATTTCCACTCGTTGGGGTGGTAATCTTCGCTATGACTTTTATGAAGAAATGGTGTGTCTAGCCAAAATCAGTTGGCTAGAGATTTATTTCGCCATAATAACTTCATTGATAACGTAGCCGCAGACGGCATAGTAGAGCAAACTCGAATGGGGGTTTTCGGTGATATTACGTTTGACTATGGACAGTTCGTATTCCTGAATTTTTCAGGTAGAAATGACTGGACTTCTACAGTAGAAGAAGAAAATCGTAGAATTTTCTATCCATCTGCTAGTATTTCATTTATACCCACCACTGCATTTAGCGCTCTTCAAAATGATGTACTTACTTTTTGAAAATTAGAGCAGGTGTAGGTACTTCAGCTGGATTCCCTGATCCTTATCAAACAAGGAATGTGCTAGCTCAAAATGCTAGAGCTTGGTTAAATAGCTCTGGAGCAACTGTGCAAACGCATTCAGTAGAAAATGTGCTGGGTAATGCAAATTTAAAACCAGAGCTACACGTTGAATATGAATTGGGCTTAGAGGGTAAATTTTTTCAAGGTCGAGTAGGGGCTGAAGCCACAGTTTACCGTCGCAATACTACGGATTTGATTACTAGTTCTCCATTAGATGCTTCCACTGGATATACTTTCTACTAACTATCAATATTGGAGAAAATTCGTAATGAAGGAATTGAAAATAAATGGAAAATGTTGTGCCAAA
>JAAUTG010000203.1 GCA_012031785.1 Saprospiraceae bacterium
CCAATGATTGGAACTGCTTACAACACTCATAAAAAAATGGACGCATTTGGTCGAGGTTAGAAATTTTATAAAAAAACTTCATCACGCACGATAACTTCATCCAAAGTGACAGCACCATTAGGTATCGCGTTTCCTTCAATCATACTCTTAGCCATTGATATTTAAAGATTTAAGAAGAATACAATCAATTTTTACAACTTATTGATTATCATAATTTAGTACGAATAATAAGTAGTTTCTTGACAATCAATTGTTTGAAAAAATTATTCAATAACGTTCCTGCTTCGCCAACATCATTTTATTTAATTTTTCCAACATTTGGTAGCTGTGTAGGCGATTAAAATTTTGACGGCTCAAACTTAGATAAAAGTTAAATAAAATTACAGATATTTAATTTATTATTTGTTGAAAAGTAAAAAATAAAGGACAAAATATTAGTTTCGTATTGAGGAAAGTAATTAAAATTATAAAATTATAGTAATCAATTATTTATAATTTTGGGAAGCTTTGACACATTCTCTCCCTTGGCTTGCATGAAGCACGCACATTACAAATTAAGGTTGTCTGAAATAACCATAGTATGTCAAGTATTTGCTGACTTGTAAACTCACTTTAGTTTTTTGCTTCTCCCTGCTTCAAAAAGTTCATTAGTTGCTTATGCAAAAACGGCTATCTATGCTGTAAATGCTACGTATGTCATCAGTGCAATTTTACTCAGTTGAAAATGTTTTCTATTAGATTGTCAGAGCAATTATGTTCACCTAGAAGTATGCTCGCCCAAAAAGAATACATTTGTGGCAGGGGGCTATCCTCGATACTCGCTAGGCGACATCCCCGTTTTTTGTTTGAATAGCCGACTGAAATGCTGCGGGTATTTAAAGCCCAATTCAAAAGCCACTTCATTGATGGTTTTATTCGCGTCAAAAATCCTATTCTTGGCGGTTTCGATAACCTTATTTTGCACGTATTCCTGTGCCGATTTCCCAGTTTCTTTTTTGATTAAATCTCCGAAATAATTGGCGGATAAATTCAATTCATGGGCGCACCAAGCCACCGAAGGCAAGCCGATTTCCTTAGGGTTTTCTGATGAAAAATAGGCATTTAATATCGCTTCGAATTTTTCCAGAATTCCTCCATTTGCATGGTTCCGTGTGATGAACTGGCGGTCATAAAAACGCTCGCAGTAGTTCAGGAACAATTCGATATTGGAGGCAATGAGCTTCTTGCTGTGCTTGTCAACACTATGCTGCAATTCAAATTCGATGTTCGATAAACAGTCCATCACGGTTTGCCTTTCTCTGTTTGAAAGGTGGAGCGCCTCGTTGGCATTATAGCTGAAAAAACTGTAATCGTTTATGCTTTTGGCGAGGCTAGTACCCGGCAATAGATCAGGATGGAATACTAGTCCGTGACCAACTGGCTGATAGGTTTCGCCTGTGTTTTCCAGTTCCATCACCTGCCTCGGTGACGTGAAAACCAAAGTGCCTTCCTGGTAGTCATAGTAATTGCGCCCATATTTCAGGTCGCCACATTTTATCTCCTTCAAAAAAATGCAGTAAAAACCATAGTTAATCCGCACGGTCTTTTCGCCGCCCCAAGAGCGTGGGTTTGCCTTTGAAAAATCAATCACGCTCACTAAGGGGTGTAGCGTCTTGTGGTTGTTGAAGACGTTGTATTCGTTGATTGTTTCGAAATTGTAAGTGCGAACCATTGATGAAACTGTTTTTTACTTTTTACAACACCAAATTTAAACCTTCTGTTTTTACTTTTTTACAACACCAAATTTAGCCCTTCCCAATATAGTTTGAAAGGCTGGGCAGCACAATTCAGTAAAATTGGTAGAAGGTTCAGTAATCAATATAACACTTTTGAGGTAAAAGGCAAAGACCTTTGTACTATGAATTAATAAAACTTACCACTATGAAAAAATTATCATTTGGCTTTGTCTTCTTTTTTGAGTTTGTTCTACTGTTCTCTCTTCAAACAAATAGCAATGCCCAATCCAGCGCACACAAAGTCCGTACTGCCTCTGGCATTGTACGTGGCGTGACAGAAGGCGATGTCTCCAGTTTTAAGGGCATTCCCTATGCCGCTCCCCCAGTTGGTGAGTATCGTTGGCGACCGACGCAACCCGTGGCTGCATGGAAGGGGGAATTGGATGCGACCAAATTCGGCGCAAACTGTGCCTGTGGTGCGTGGCCACGGGACAGCACAAAGATTGCCGATGGATCCTCGGAAGATTGCCTATTCCTCAATTTGTGGATGCCTGCCAAAGCCAAGCCAACCTCGAAGCTCCCCGTCATGGTCTGGATTCATGGCGGTGCTTTCGTGTTCGGTAGTGGCTCGCACCCTGAAAATTCAGGGGAGCAGTTTGCCCGGCAAGGCGTTATTTTAGTCACCCTTAATTATCGTCTAGGACGGCTGGGTCACTTCGCTTTCCCCGCTTTGAGTGCCGAGCACCCGGATGAAATGAAGGGCAGCTATGCTTATATGGACCAAATTGCCGCCTTGAAATGGGTGCAGCAAAACATCGCTGCATTTGGTGGCGACCCTAGCAATGTGACCATCTTTGGCGAGTCGGCAGGCGGCGTTTCGGTACACTCGCTGCTGACCATCCCAGCAGCGCAAGGGCTTTTTCACAAAGCCATCATCGAGTCTGGCGGTGGAAGGGATGGTGTGCTCACTGGGCGACCTATCAGCAAGAACAACGCTGATGCTAATTACCCGGTGTCGGCGGAAACCATTGGAGCAAATTTTGCCAAAAGGCATAAAATTCAAGGCACGGATGCGGCTGCATTATCAAAACTGCGTGCTTTGAGTGTGGTCGAAATTGTGGACGGTGGCAATGAAAGCGACGGACCCAACGGTCCAGCTATTTATTCAGGTCCCATCCTCGACGGCAAATTGGTAACGGAGACTGCCCAAAGTGCATACGAGGCAGGGCATCCGCCGAAGGTGCCGCTTATCATTGGCTCGAACAGTGCGGAAGTGCCTGCTGGCTTTGTCAATGCCGCTTCAAAAGAAGAACTGTTAAAACTGTATGGCAACCTGAGTGGCGAATTGAGTAAGGCTTATGACCCCAACGGCAGACCAATTTTGCGGAAATGCTCACGCTGGTCAACACCGATTATGTTTGGGCGGAACCTGCTAGGTTTACGGCGAGGGCATTTACCGCCAAAGGCACACCCGCCTACCTGTACCTTTTCTCCTACGTCTCCCCCTCGATGAAAAATCGGATGCCTTTTGGCGCAGGTCACGCCTCCGAAATCGCTTATGTCTTCGACAATTTGCGGGGTTGGAATGGGGCTACTGTGCCAGCCGAAGACCACAAGGTTGCAAAGATGATGAACACTTATTGGGCAAACTTCGCCAAAACGGGTAATCCGAATGGCAATGGGCTGCCAGAATGGCCAAGCTTCAATCCAGCTAAAAACGAGGTGTTTGAATTTCGGGCAGATGGGGCAGCCGCCGCCGTCACTGATACCCGAAAGGCACGGTTGGATGTGATGGAGAAAAAGCAGAGGCAGTGCAGCTTGCTTGGGCACAAAAAGTTGCTGCCGAACAAGAACTCATCGAACTCTCCAAGCAGAAATGGCAATGGATGGCGGACAAAAACGTGGATAAACTGGAACCGCTTTTCCATGAGCAATCCAAATTCGTCCACATGAGCGGCACTTGGAAAAAAGCACGGGAGCTTGAAATCATCAAAAGTGGTAGCATCTGGTACAAAAATGCCGATGTCCACGATGTGGCAGTTGAAATTATTGACGACACTGCCATTCTTTGGAGCCGTATCACGCTGCTGGCAGTGGTTCGGGGTGAAGAGGTGACGACGCAGTTCACGGTCACGGAAGTTTTAAAAACAAGGTACTGATTGGAAATTGCTTGATTTGACATTCAGCAGTGTGCGGGATACGCATGTGATTGAACATTAAGTCAGGCCAGGCAGTAATATTGGTAGGCAAATCCGTAATCCATCTAACAAGCATGAAGAACGAACTTCCGAACTTTGGATTTTAAAACGCTTAAAAATGAAAAAAATTACATCAATTGCCATGTTAGCTATGCTGGTAATCAATTTTGCAGATGCTCAATCGGTTCAAAAGACGCACCAACAGAACCCTTGGACTTTGGTCTATGAGGGAGCTATTACTAAAAATGTAAAAGGCAAGGTCAATATTCAGCCTGTCACTTATAAAATAAAGGATATTCCGATAGCGGCAAACGTTTACACCCCGCCAAATTTTGACGATACTCAAAAGTACCCTGCAATGTCATAGCGCACCCCAACGGTGGCGTAAAAGAACAGGTTGCGGGCTTGTATGCACAACGTTTGGCGGAGCAAGGTTTTGTCACCATCACAGCAGATGCGGCATACCAAGGCGGCAGCGGAGGCGTTCCCCGCAACGTGGACAAACCGGCAAACCGCATCGAAGATATTTATGCGATGGGTGACTTTATTGCCCAATATAAAGGCGTAGATATGGCAAGAGTAGGTTTGCTCGGTATTTGCGGTGGTGGCGGATATTCCTTGAAGGCAGCCCAGACTGACAAACGGTTTAAAGCGATTGCGACGGTCAGTATGTTCAATTCAGGCGTGGTACGGCGCAATGGTTTTATGAACTCACAAATTGCAACGATTGAAGACCGCTTAAATCAAGCGGCAGATGCAAAGGCTTTGGAAGCCTCTGGTGGCGAAGTGCTTTATGCTGCCGATATAAAATGGACGGATGAAATGGCAGACAAAATGCCGTTTGATTTGTACCGTGAGGGGCATTATTATTACAACAGAACCCATGCTCATCCTAATTCCACATTCAGATATACCATGAGCAGCCTATTGGATTTAATGGCTTGGGATGCCAGCACCAATATGGACTTAATTAATCAGCCATTACTGATGATTGCAGGTAGCAAAGCGGATACCTATTACATGACGGATGAAGCGTTTGAAAAAGCGATCCATACACAAAACAAGGAATTATTCCTTATTAATGGAGCAACACATATCGAGACCTATTGGAAGTCGGAGTATGTTTCACAGGCAATAGATAAGTTGGTGAACTTTTATCAAGCTAACCTTTTAAGTACGACATCCGACCCGATAATCATTCAAGCGCAAGGCAGTTTTGCCGTGGGTGGCACGGTAATCACCAATCCTGGTACCTTTGACCCTTACAAACCCACGCCCGATGGACAAACTTTCCGTGGCGACCATGCATACATTTTTTATCAAATTCCTGCAAAAGCCCGAAAACTTCCATTAGTCATGTGGCATGGCATCGGTCAGTTTTCCAAAACTTATGAAACCACGCCCGATGGACGAGAGGGCTTTCAAAATATCTTCCTGCGCCGCCGCTTCGGGGTGTATCTAATTGACCAACCGAGAAGGGGCGATGCTGGTCGCAGCACAGTGGAAGGCACTATCAAACCGACACCTGATGAGCAACAATGGTTTGGCGTTTTTCGGATCGGTATATGGCCCAATTATTTTGACGGCGTACAGTTCGCCCGTGACACCAATACCCTAAACCAATATTTCCGCTCGATGACACCCAATATTGGGGCTATTGATATAAATGTCACAACGGATGCCGCTTCTGCGTTGTTTGACAAAATAGGTTCTGGTATTCTTGTCACACACTCCCATTCTGGTGGTATGGGGTGGATTACAGCAGTCAAAAATCAAAACGTGAAGGCAATTGTTTCTTATGAACCCGGCAGTGGTTTCCTGTTCCCAGAAGGGGAAGTGCCAGCACCGATGGAAAGTGCAGGCGGCACGCTCACCGCTTCAGGAGTGCCTATGTCGGATTTTATGAAACTCACCAAAATTCCCATCATTATTTACTATGGCGATAATATTCCCGAAAACACCTCTCCCAATCCTGGCGCAGATGGATGGCGCGTGCGTCTTGCCATGGCGAGGTTATGGCGGGATGCTGTCAATAAACACGGGGGCGATGTGACAGTGGTACACCTACCGGAAATAGGCATACGGGGCAATACCCATTTCCCTTTTTCTGACTTGAATAATCTTCAAATCGCAGACCTGATGTCGGATTTTTTGAAGGAAAAAGGGTTGGATTGATTTGATTAAAAACTGAAAATATGATGCGTAAAATAAAAATTGCCAAAACGGGCTTAGCGTTCCCAATACTTATCTTGACTGTGCAAACATTGGTTTCATGCACCAAGCCTGCTGTCCAAATGGAAAGCCACCAAAAAGTGCGGTTAGCCAAACTCATAATTGATTCCACACAACTGGAAACCTACCAAGCAATGCTCAAAGAAGAGATTGAGGCTTCCATGCGCCTGGAACCAGGCGTAATGACCTTGTATGCTGTTGCTGAAAAAGACAATCCCGCGCATATTACTATCTTAGAAATATATGCCAGTGAAGATGCCTATAAGATACATTTGCAGACACCCCATTTCATAAAATACAAGACTGGCACAAAGGACATGGTCAAATCCCTCGAACTTGTAGAGACGATTCCTCTTATTCCAGACATGAAGATAAAATAATGGTAGAAGTGGTTGATTACTTTTAAATTAAACTAAAAAAATGATGTGTAATTCAATGATTAGAACATGCTTGCTCTTGGTTATTTTCTGTTTAAAAACAACAGCACAAACTCCATCCAATATGCTCAATACTATATTCCCTATTGGTGAAAAAGTTCAGGGTGGCAACTTCACGGGAACCGTTTGGGTGACGCCCTTGCTTGCCGCAGACAGTACCTTCAATGCCTCCATTGGTAACGTGGTTTTTGAACTCAAAGCTCGCTCGAAATGGCACAAGCACCCCAGCGGGCAGACCCTGCTGGCATTGGAAGGTGTCGGCTACTATCAGGAAAAAGGGAAGCCCCTCCAAATCCTGAGAAAAGGCGACATCGTGCGCTGCCCGCCAGATGTGGAGCATTGGCACGGTGCTTCGCATGACACTTGGTTTGTGCAACTAGCCCTTACCTCAGAACATCCGAAAGGTCGAGTAATTTGGCTGCATGAGGTGGGTGAGGAGGAGTATCAAGCGGGCATTGCGAAACAACAAAATGAATTGGCGAAGCTCAAAGAACTGTCGGTGCGCCACCAGCATATCGTCACCATATCCTCCTTTACCGCAAAGGGCGATTTAGAGCAATTATCAGTTGCATTACATGAGGCATTAAATGCGGGTTTAACCATCAATGAAACAAAAGAAGTGCTAGTGCATTTGTACGCCTATTGCGGTTTTCCCCGAAGCATACAAGGATTAAATACTTTGATGGCGGTTCTGGAAAAAAGAAAAACGCAGGGCATCACAGACGAAATCGGCAAAACCGCTTCGCCCATTTCCGAAGATTTGAGCAAATATGAACTCGGCAAAAAAGTATTGGAAGCCCTCACTGGGCAGCCTCAAATCACACCCCCAAATTCAGGCTATGGCGCATTCAGCCCGGAAATAGACGTGTTTTTGAAAGAGCACTTGTTTGCCGATATTTTCGGGCGCGATGTGCTCAGTTATCAAGACCGGGAAGTAGCAACCATCACCGCCCTTACCTGCCTGATCGGTTTAGAACCCATGTTGAAAGGGCATCTTAGCATTGCCTTAAACATTGGCATGACCGAGGCACAGATGGGTGATTTGCTGTCCACCGTAAAAGCAAAGGTTGGAGAGAAAGAAGCAAATGCAGGGCGAAAAGTGCTTACAGAGGCGATGAATGCAAGAAAATAGGAACATGAAAGGTAAAGGCATCCTGACGAAGGTGTTTTTTGCCAAACTGCCGCCCACGGTCTGAAATACGCTTTCTTCTTTTCGGATTAGTTCCTCTATTTGGAAGTTGGTAATCTTCATTTTTGGTTCATTCCTTTTGATTGTATGATAGCACCTTTGAAATAGTATTTTCATGTTCAATCAATTACTGATGGTTAAAAAGTCAGGTTCTTTATATCGCTTTGTCTTATAATACTTTGGTGTTGTGTCTATTCTGATATGCAACCAAATTACACCCAAACCCGCAGTATTTAACCAAACCAATTTCTGCTGTTCAATTTCTTCAATAACTTTAGCACCAACTCTTTTGAAAACTTCGTTTATTTATTCGCTCTCCGCCAACCTTATGAATTTGCCTAAGTGATTGTAAACTTCTCTGTCCGTTCTTTTGGTTGGTACAACTAATCTTGCATTCTTTCCTAAATTCATAAAATCTGTCACATGATCTGTTAAATGTATGTATTCCTTAAAGGCATTATCATCACAGGGCAAGTGTTCCAAAGGTGTGCTTCTCTGTAAAATACATTCGTATTTTTTTTCTAAGAATTCTATCTTAATTGCAGGATGTTCCCAATAGAATGCCTGGAAATTTAATTTTATTAATTCATCTTTATAAAATTCTATGAATGCTGGATTATGTTTCCATAGTTCAAATACATCTTTGAAAGTTAGATTGTTATCGCCTTTCTTTAATTTAAACCTAACTGTATTCTTCGTCTTGCTCCTCTATTTCAATACTAAAATTTAGCATCGTTTCATTTTTATTTTAATAGTGTGGAACGTTTAGCTTGCCACCGTGCGTTGACTGTGAGGCTATCCAACGGCATGGACAGTAAGCTTTTGTATGTGCCCAGAATGAGCATCTATGCTTACAAAGGTAAGGATGATTTTTGATAAAAGCAAGAAATTCTAGCAGGTTAAAGTCCTGTACTAGCGAGTTGCCGAAGCTAGTGAGTGAGCCGAAAGGGTTTTGTTTGTGCAGGCAGCTTTGAAGTAAGTTGAGATGTAATCTAATTTTCCTTCCAATTTCATGACGAATCGCCGTGTACGCGAGCCCGTA
>JAAUTG010000204.1 GCA_012031785.1 Saprospiraceae bacterium
CTCGCTTATTTCAAGAAAATTTCACTTGAAACAGGGGTTATTTACACGCAATATACGCCAAACTACACGAGATTTCTACCCGTAAATACCGTACAGTACCAACGTTTCTACAATTTTAGGCAAACGCAAATTCCAATATATGGAAAATATTATTTTACAAACGACCGCTTGAAACCTAAAATCTACGGTGGTGTTCAATTGGGCATAATGTTGAGCAGTGACGTAGAAATTGACGAAATACGTGCTGGTGAAATAACAGGTACACAAACACAAACTATCAATTTTAAAGGGAATTTTGGATTCGGAGCAGGCACTGGCATTACTTTTGCTATTAACGAGCGGATGGAAGCATTTTTAAATTTGGAATACAATAGCACAAATTTGGTGTCAGAATTTCGGCTAATTCAAAGAGATGGTATGCTCATCAATAGTTTGGTGTTGAGTACAGGTTGCTATTTTTAATAGCTTTCAAAATAGGTAAATTGATACAACATTCCTACCATCAAACGTTAAGCAATGGTATGTAAATAATACTTCTGAACAGTAGATTCAGCACGCGCTACAATTTATTACTTGACCTTGTTAAAATCTTCGTAGTTTTCAGCACACTTGTGAAAGTAAATTTTGTTTTTGAAGTATTCTTCTTATCTTGCATTGTATTTAGATGGGTATTAAATAACAGACAGATTTATATTTTGTAAAATGAGCATTCTACAAGAATTAATACAAGAACATCAAGCAGAACTCACTCGTCGCCACTTTCTACGTGTCGGTGGACTAAGTCTTGGCGCAATGGCATTGTCAAGTTTGGTAGGATGCAACCAAGAAAATCGCCCCACCAATCTATCAGCGAATAGCACCCCCACCCTCGAAGTGGACTTGAGAACGCCAATGATGGAAAGGTTGGCACATTTTGCGCCCAAAGCAAAAAGAGTCATCTTTTTGCACATGGCAGGCGCGCCTTCACAATTAGAACTTTTTGAGTACAAACCTACCTTACAGCAGCTCAACGGCTTGGACTGTCCGCCTTCTTTGTTAGAAGGCAAGCGATTCGCCTTTATACAAGGAGTACCCAAAATGCTCGGTCCGCAATTTGCTTTTCAACAATATGGCGAAACAGGTAGCTTCGTTTCTGACCGTCTCCCCAACTTCAAAGCAGTGGTGGATGACGTTACTTTTCTACGCGCCATGCACACGGACGAATTTAATCACGCCCCTGCGGAAATGTTTATGCACACAGGTACGCCTAGAGCAGGTCGCCCCAGCATGGGTTCTTGGGTCACTTATGGCTTAGGTACAGAAAATCAGAACTTACCAGGTTTTGTCGTTTTAGTCTCTGGAGGTACGCCAAGCGCAGGAAAAAGTGTTTGGGGAAGCGGCTTTTTACCATCGGTTTTTCAAGGTGTGCAGTGCCGCTCCAAAGGTGACCTGTGCTGTACCTCGAAAACCTGCTGGAATGCCACGCGACATAAGAAAAGGCAGCATTGAAGCAATTAACGAAATAAACCGCCAGCGCTACGAAGAAACCAACGACCCTGAAATTTTAACTCGTATCGCGCAATATGAAATGGCATTCAAAATGCAAATGTCTGTGCCAGAGGTAATGGACATCAAAAACGAACCCGATTATATTCACCAAATGTATGGCACGACACCTGGTCAATCTTCTTTTGCAAACAATTGCCTGTTAGCTAGGCGATTAGCAGAACAAGGTGTACGGTTTATTCAACTTTTTCATCGAGATTGGGATTCGCATGGGAGCAATCAGTTTGAGGCATTAAATATTGGTTTCGTAGAACGTTGTTTAGAAGTTGACCAGCCTATGACTGCACTATTGAAAGATTTGAAACAGCGAGGAATGCTGGAAGACACGCTTGTAGTTTGGGGTGGCGAGTTCGGAAGAACCCCGATGATGGAAAATCGCGGCGGTGTATCCAATCCTTACGCAGGTAGAGACCACCACAAAGAAGCTTTTACCATGTGGATGGCTGGTGGTGGTGTAAAAAGAGGGTTTAGTTTTGGAGAAACTGACGAGATAGGGTATTATGGTACAAAAGATAAAGTACACGTACACGACCTGCAAGCCACTATTTTATATCTTTTAGGCATCAATCACGAGCAGTTAACTTATTCATTTCAAGGGCGAGCATTTCGACTAACAGATGTGCATGGTCATGTAGTAAAGCAAGTGATTGCATAACGCCAAGTGGGTTTTATCTATCCATTTGAGGGTTTTCAAACTAGGGGTTTAACGCATGGTTAATAAAAAGCATTTTAGTAATTTCAATAATTTTTTTTGCAAGTAATCATTTTTTTATAGCTTGCCATCGAAACCAATTCTAAATTGGGTAATGCTGCAAAAGATGTTTCGATTGGCAAGTACGCCAAGGTCAGGATTACCCATCATTAAAGCTAGAAAACACAACTATGGCTCTGTTATTCAACATTGGTAACATTTTAGCGGATCAAGGTGAAATTGCTGAAAAAACACATTTAGGCGATTTCAATCACTTTCTTAATCAATTGGCAAAGGGCGAAAACAGTCAGATTGACTTTCGAGCAGGTACATTACACGCCTCTGAGTTACTGGATAACAGTAATTTGGACTTGCCACAGTTCACACAACCCAAGATAGGCGGACCACTAAGCGTAGAAATTTTGAGTGTCTATACAGGTGAGGCGCCACACAAATTCTTTGGGGGTAAAAAGGATTTACTGGTTGTTTCGGGAGTGAAAAGTATGCTCACTCATGGTGCTGCACCACGAGCCATCAACCAATTAGTAGAAAAAGTTGACGATTTTCAATATCTTCAACCAGGCGCATTTACACAAGGTTCGCCAATTGTTTTTTACACTCCTGCCATTGATATTACTACCACATTTTGCTCTTTCGAGTTGATTGCAGATACTTTTAATAAAGAAGTGTTTGAAACGATTGCGAGGCTATTCACTTCGGCAGCAGGATTGCCTATTTTTGCACCTGCTAATGGCTACTTATTAGTGGGTAGCTCCTTGCTAAAAATGACTGGTAAACTAGGCAGCGCTTTATTCGAAACTTCCCCTTTTTTGAGGGAAGATATTGCTTTTCGTTTTGACACCCCTGATCTACCTATTGCAAAAGCCAAACAGTTGGTCATTTGCAATGAAAAGATAAGGAAAAATTTTTAGCTCATACGCCTGGTTTGATTGATAATGGCAGTGGAGATAAGCGTCCTGTACTCATACACAAAGTCAGTGGTAGAGAATACAGAGGCGATGCGCCTTATATTTTGGTAAGTATTGATGGGCGCGAACGTCGTGCGCTTCAGGAATTTACTCCAAAATTGCCTCTGCTGCCATGATTGAAAAATTCTATGGGACAAACACAGAATTTCAGCCAATAGACGTTTTAGAAGAAGCAATGTTGCTCTACAACGACTATCATTATTTCAAAAAAGCCCAAGAACTAGAAAAAATCATCAAAGACGAAAACGCTAATCACATGAGGCGTCCAGCAGAAGACATCGCCAAAGCAAGCGAACTGCATGGGGCTTATGTAAAAAATATTAGAAATGACCTATTCAAAACGAGCTTGCTTACACCAATAATCACTGATTGATTGATGTTATACAATTGGTGGGCATTTCCGCAAGCGGGAGAAAACATTTTTAAAAAGCAAGTAGCTAAATGCGAATAGCGAACCCTGTAACATCAATTGGCTAATTACGATTTTAGGAATTAATCACTTTTTTACTTAACTTATCTTGAGCAACATGACAACTTTGGATCAACCAGCTTCTTTTCCTGACCCCAAAGCAGTTTCTGTTTTTCCCACTGCCCTACGCTACGGTGTATTGTTGGGAATAATTGTAATAATTTATACTTTTATAAATTATCAGACACTATTTGCGATTTCCAATATTGGGGGTACGATTAGCGCGTTTTTGTTGCAAATTATTATCTGGTTTGGCATCGTAACGTTAGCCATTCGCAAGCATCGAGATAAAGATTTGGGCGGGTACATTTCTATGGGGAGGTGCATTGGATTAGGTGTACTAATGATTGTAATTGCCACTTTAATGAATAGTATTTTTAACTACTTTTACATCGCTTTTATCAATCCTGATATTGTCGTTCAAATGGCAGAAAAGATGACTTGGTTGTACGAAATGATACCAAACATGGACGAAGATTTAATTGAAGCCACCATAGAGGCTGCAAAAATACAAAAGTCCCTAGTTTGCCTGTCACTTTGATATCTTCACTTTTCTCAGGAGGAGCTGTTGGGTTAATTGTATCAACTATTACGGGCGCGATTATGCGTAGGAATCCACCAGGAATGGCATACTAGAAGTTCAACCAAGTTGCTATTTTAGCCATTCCAAAACCAAATTATCAGCAATCGAATAATTTTTGAATGAATTTATCTATCGTCATTCCTCTATTTAATGAGGAAGAATCGCTTGGGGAGCTAGAGGCTTGGATAAGACAAGTCGTAGAAAAAGAAGGGTATAGCTACGAAATTCTAATGGTGGATGATGGGAGCAGTGACCGTTCGTGGCAAGTAATTCAGGAGCTTGCAAGCAACAACCCTCACGTCAAGGGCATCAAATTTCGTAGAAATTACGGAAAATCAGCAGCTCTTAATACGGGCTTTGAAGCAGCCCACGGAAATGTAATCATTACCATGGATGCTGATTTGCAAGACAGCCCTGATGAAATTCCAGCCCTCTACCAAATGATTTTGCAAGATGGTTACGACTTGGTGTCGGGTTGGAAGCAAAAACGCTATGACCCTATCAGCAAAACCATTCCCTCTAAATTTTTTAACTGGATTACCCAGCAAGTGAGTGGTATTCAACTGCATGACTTTAACTGTGGTTTGAAAGCCTATCGAAAAGAGGTAGTAAAATCTATCGAAGTGTATGGCGAAATGCACCGCTACATCCCATTATTAGCAAAATGGGCAGGATTCAAAAAAATTGGAGAAAAAGTGGTGCAGCACCGCGCCAGAAAATATGGAGTTACCAAATTTGGGTTAGAGCGGTTTCTCAATGGTTTTTTAGACTTGATGGCACTCGTTTTTTTGGGACGATTCGGTAAAAAACCAATGCACTTTTTTGGTACGTTTGGCTTACTATCTTTCTTCGTCGGCTTTGCGATATTGATTTACTTGAGTGTGGTCAAGTTGATGTACAGCCAGTACGGAATTGCAGACCGCCCCTTGTTTTATCTTGGTATTTTAGCGGTCATAATTGGTACTCAATTATTTGTTACTGGATTTCTTGCAGAGCTAATTACTAGAAGTGCCAGCGACCGCAACCAATATTTGATTGAAAAAAAAATCGGAGGCGTGTGAAAAAAGTGGTGTTAATCTCCCCAGCCTATCCTTTGCGCGGTGGTTTGGCTGCTTTTGGTGAATCTTTAGCGAAAGCTCTGATGACAAATGGATATGAAGTCACTATTTTCACTTTTTCACTTCAGTATCCGAAATTACTTTTTCCTGGCAAGACGCAGTATGCCAGCGACCCAGCACCAGATGGGTTAAATATCAAAATACGCATCAATTCTATTAACCCTTTCAACTGGTGGCGAGTAGGGAAAGAACTGAAGGAATTAAAACCAGATTGGATAATTAGCGTATTTTGGCTTCCTTTCATGGCAGCTTCTTTAGGTACTATACTTCGCATCGCAAAAAAAAATAAACACAGTAAAGTTGTTGGTTTGATTCACAATATCATACCTCACGAAAAAAGATTCGGCGACGAATGGTTGGCGCGCTACTTCGCTAAAGTGCCAGATTGTTTTGTCACTTTGTCTGCTGCTGTGGCAAAAGAAGTACAATATTTTGCACCACAAAAACCAGTTCAATACGCGCCACATCCCATTTACGACCATTACGGCGAACTATTACCTAAAGTACAAGCCAAATCCATGTTGGAATTAGATGTATCAAAAAATTATATTCTTTTTTTTGGCTTCATTCGTGCCTACAAAGGATTAGATTTATTGTTGGATGCAATGAGCGATCAGCGCATTAAATTATTAAACATACAGCTAATTGTGGCAGGAGAATACTACGAGGAGGAAAGTGCCTATCAACAAAAAATAAGGCAGTTAGGAATTGATCCTCAATTGGTTCTACATACTTTTTATATTCCTAGTAATAAAGTAAACCAATATTTTAGTGCCGCTGATTTGGTGGTACAACCCTATCGCAGCGCCACCCAAAGTGGTATTTCACAAATTGCCTACCATTTTGATAAACCAATGATAGTAACTAACGTAGGCGGTTTACCAGAAATTGTGGAAAATGGTGTAGCTGGTTATGTGGTAGAACCTACCCCCCTAGCTATTGCAGACGCGCTAGTAGATTTTTACGAAAATCAAAAAATGAGCAATTTGGAGGAAGGTGTGAGAAGGAATAAACATTTGTTCACTTGGCAGTATTTAATAAAGACCATTGAATCCGTCACAAAATCCTAATTAGCTTAGGAATGGGTGGCAAGTAAAGTATTAATCCTTTAATCCATTTATGAAGAAATAATTAAATTGTAATTCATAATCAGTATCTTATCACTTGTAACTCACATCTTATGTCTTTTTCGCGTGTCGCGGGTATCATACAGCGCAGCATTGAGGTAAAAACAGGACTACTGCATGATGCTAGTTTTCACCAACGCATCCAAACTGCTGTAGATTGGTCAATCCATACGTTCAAACAAGAAGGTAAAATTTTATTTTGTGGCAACGGCGGTAGTGCGGCTGATGCTCAACACTTGGCAGCAGAGTTTTCAGGACGCTTTTACATAGATCGCGCGCCGTTGTTTGCAGAAGCCTTGCATGTGAATGGTTCGTTTTTGACTGCCGTAGCTAATGACTACGATTTTCCCACTGTTTTTGCTAGAGCAGTGCAGGCTATGGGGAAAACCTGGAGATATTTTGGTGGCTATTTCTACTTCTGGCAACTCCGAGAATATACTTAGGGCTGCTCAAGCCGCTCAGCTTTTAGGCATGAAAGTTATCGCGATGACTGGCGATAGTGGTGGCAAACTTGCTGCTCATGCTGATTTACTTTTAAACGTACCATCCAATGACACCCCTCGCATTCAAGAAGCACATATTTTAGTCGGTCATATTATCTGCGAATTGGTGGAAGCAGCATTATTTAACTGACCATTTCTTAATTTCTTCAATAGCATACACTTCATCCTGCCAACCAATCAATGTGGTGCGATTGGCTCCTTTATAGTTCAAAAACCACTCTTCTATCAAGCGTTTAGCCACGTCATAATGAATAAAAAGGTCTTGAAAATCATCCACTTGTAAGATACGCTTCGTAGTATCTATGGGTACAGCAATGATCTTAGTATCAATTTCTCCATCATCCAGCAGTAACAGAGCCGCAATAGGTAGTATTTGCATCACCGTACCAAGTGTCACTGATTCTGAAAGCACCAACACATCAAGTGCGTCGCCATCGCCACCGCGTGCTTTATCCATCTTGGTGGAAGGAATGAATCCGTAGTTACCCAAATAAGGTAGAAAATTAATTCGCCTAACTTTTCCATCTAACGTGTCTGGCTCGAAGCGTTTAGAGCTAGGATTATATTCCGTTTTAAGGGTAGTGCCAGCAGGGATTTCTACAACTGCATAAACGCCATCTTCAGAAAATGTAGGCAATTTATAGTTAGCACTCGGAGTAGCGCCCTGTTGGCAAGCCGCCAACAAAGGCAGTAAAATGAATAAATATTTCATAAAATCCAGTATTTTAGACCAATAAGTAATTCCGTGCTTACTATCATGCGCCACCAAGAAAATTCAAAATAATCTCCAATAAGGCTTTAGGTGCGTCCGCATGAACCCAATGACCTGCTTGCGGAACAGTCTGTAAAGCTGCATTTGGAAAATAAGTTTGAATCGTGGGTACATCACTATCCAAAATATAATTTGATTGTTCTCCTCTTACAAAGAGCGTTTTGCCCTTAAAAGATGCCGTAGCGGGAACGTTCGCTAGAATATCCTCATAATGCTTGTTGATTTCCAACAAATTCATTTTCCATTCATAGTTCCCGTCTTTGGTTCTTGTTAAATTTTTGAGCAAAAATTGCCTTATCCCAAAGTCTGCTATTCCATGTTGCGATAAAAATACCTCCGCCTCTTTTCTATCTTCCACTGCGTCTAATGGAAAAGCCAGCAGCGCGTCGAGAATCAGCTCATGACCACCCGAATATGATTTTGGTGCAATATCCACCACCACTAGTTTATCCACTGCATCACCATATTCTAAAGCCATCTGCATTGCCACTTTTCCTCCCATCGAATGCCCAATTAGATGGGTTTGGTGTATCCAATTTTGTCCTAAAAAATGGTGAAGGTCATCCGCAAGGAGTTGATAATTCATACCCACCACATGTGGAGAACGTCCATGATTGCGTTGGTCTATCAACACGACCATATAATGTTCTGCTAATTGTTTACCAATTGTTTGCCAGTTGTCTAATGTCCCGAAGAGGCCATGTAAGATGACAACAGGACTGCCTTGTCCAAAAATTTTATAGTTCAAGGAAAGTGGATTCGACATGAATGTAAAGATTGTTCAATAGTGTAAATCAGTAGTTGAGAGCCTATATCTATAACAAGCACACGATTTTCTAACTCACTT
>JAAUTG010000205.1 GCA_012031785.1 Saprospiraceae bacterium
CCTATTTTATTGTTTATGTCTAACATCAATCAAAACCCTTTTGAGGCACTTTTGGTTGCCTTTGTGCTTTTTTATTCTAACCAACAACTTTATCAAGCGATTAAAATTATCACCTTTGAACTTCTTCCTCGTTAAATAGGGTTTTCTACGAACTTGTTGTGTCCTAATCGTGTAAAACGATTTGAACTCTATTGGTTACTGATTAATAGCAAATAGGAAGGTACATAACACTCAAGACTGATGGCATAATATAAGTTGCCGATATTGTGTTTGGGATAAATTTGTATCTTGCTTGGCAGTATGAAGGTGTTGTCATAATTCAAACTATTTAAACACATAAAATTTGGTCTCGTTATGAAAAAATATTTTTTGTATGTTTGCATTGGTTATGGCGTGGAATCTTGGCGCACAAACTTTTAGAGGACTGGATAAAAGTCCGATGGATATGTCCTACTATCCTGATGATTTTTCGCATGACCGTAAATTTGCGCCAGAGAAAGTGGGTGACAAAGCGTTCATTCGATTGATTTATTCTCGCCCCGCTAAAAAGGATAGGGCTATTTTTGGTGAATTAATCCCTTACAACAAGGTTTGGCGAGTAGGCGCAAATGAAGCTCCCGAAATTAAATTTTATCAAAAAGTAACTATTCAAGGGAAAAAACTTAAAGCTGGTGTTTATAGCCTTTACATCATCCCCTCTGAGAAAGAATGGACGATTATCTTCAATTCAGATTTGGATACTTGGGGAGCGTACAGCTATAACGAAGCTAAAGACGTGTTGCGCGTAAAAGTAACCACTAAAACAACCAACGAAGCAGTTGAGCATTTATCTATCCGATTCGTTGCAGGTAAAATCAAGAAGCTCTCATGCAAGTGGGTTGGGATAAGACGATAGTTGAATTACCTATTTGATTCACTGATTGTTGTGCGCAATTTGCTATTTGTTAACAACTTTTTATTTATTCTACAAGATTGGTGATAGATAGGGGTGAGCTAAAGCACTCCATCTATGGCTATTCAAACACACTTGTAGCTGGATAGTAAATAGCAGATTGCTTACTAAATTTCTTTAGTAAGCAATCTGCTTCATTTCGTGCTTTTCAATCCAGATGATGGATTATAGTCTAATGTTAAAAGAAAGATTGAATATAGTGCCCAACTGACTAAAATGAGAACCATCATAAGTAGTTTGGGAATAACGCTGATTGAAAGTAATCAAATTAGAGTTATTCTTCAACGCTGCCGCATCATTCAAGATAGCTTCACCTGCTGAGTTATCGGCTTTGAACTCCCATTCTGGTAACACATTAAAGATATTGTTTAAGTTTAGTGCTACGGTTGTTTTTTTCTGACAACTTGTAGTTGATGCCCAAATCTGTCACTAATTTAGTTTTGAACTCTGTGTAAAGATTTGGATCTAACCCTTGCTGACGGAAAGTGGTCGGACCAAACAAAGTATTGTTCAAAGAAAAAATGAATTTGGCTACGTTGTATTCTATACCCAAAATTCCTTTGAACTTAGGCCGAGAAGTAAAGAATAAAGCCTCTTGTGTCGGATTCGCCACCGATTGATTCGCCTGTTCTACAAGTGCTGGGTTGTTCACGTCACCATCTCGTTCATTTTGCAACATGTAATTTCCAGACAAATTAAATCCTATATTTCCAGTTCCTACTGCTAAATCTCTGTAATTCATTACCAAATCTATCCCTGAAGTGCGCGTGTCGAGCGCATTTACAAAAAAGCTCAAGTCGGATAAGTTATTATTCTTCAAAATCTCATCTAAGGCAGTATTTCCAGCATCTGTAGCACCAATTTCTGTACTCAAAATAATACGATCTTCCACTGCGATATTGAAATAATCTACTGTCAAGCTAAAGTTTGTACTTGGTCTTAACCCAACACCCAGAGTAATGTTAGTTGATTTTTCTGGGTCAAGTTCTGGCACGCCTAACAATCGAGCTTCTCTAGACACGTTGCTTACCAAACCACCCACCTGAATACCTTGACCTGGTACGAAGCTGTATTGTGCTTTTTGTGTATAAATCTGGTGTAGCGTAGGCGCGCGGAAACCTGTGGAAACCGAACCACGCAACGTAACTTTGTTATCCGCAAACTTGTAGCGCGAGCTTAATTTCCAAACAAAAGCATCTCCAAAGTCGCTGTAATTTTCCATACGACCAGTCGCATTCACTAAGAAATCTTCGGTGATGTCAAAAGAAAAATCTAAGTAGCCACCAAAGTTGTAGCGGTTGAATTTTCCAGAGTTTCGTGGGTCATTGCCCGCAAAAGAGTCTGCGCCACCATCCTCGTAAGAGGCTTCATCCCCTTCTATCACGGTAAATGTTTCAGTTCTAAACTCTGTACCAAAAGCCATACTTACCACATCAGAAAAGCGTTTTGCTACATCTAAGTTACCTACATTATGGTTAAAGCGCGTTCCACCTGGATAAAAAACAATTGGACTGTTTTCTCTATACTTGAACGTACCATCTGGATTCAAAGTACCATTTCTGTTGTGAGAGTTAGTTACTGTGTACGTTTGCTGATTTCCACCTGTAGTGAAACTCACATCGCTAATCCAGCCGTTTTTGTTGGTTTTGAAACCTACAGTTGCATTATAATCGTTTAAGTCGCCATCAAACGTAGGTACGTAGCCTATATATTCACCATCCACGCCAAAAAAGTCTAACAAGTAAGGAAAAGAAGAAAGTGGACGCCAATAAGGCGTTCTGTAATTCGCATAGCTGTTCACTTTTTTATAGACGTAAGCTGCATTTCCATAAACTTCTGTATTTTCGGAGAGGTTTGTCCCTGCGTTTAATGCAAACTTAGCAGCTGTAGTGGCAGGTGAACCGTTAATATTGCCTGCATCTGGGAAACGATTTAAAAAAGACTGAACCTCGGCTAGTGATGCACCAAAGTCAGCTGCATCTCCTGCTGCATCAACAGTGCCTGGACGATTTGCCAATTGAATTTTAGAAAGATCCAACGTGTAATTGATAAAGCCGTCACTACCTAACTTCGCTCCACTATTGAATGCAGCACCTACCATCTCACCGTCACCTTCCGAAGTGATACCCGTTCGGAGGGTTAAATTCGAGTTTTGTGCATCTCGCTTTAAAATAATATTCATTACCCCTGCAATAGCATCTGAGCCGTATTGCGCCGATGCACCATCGCGCAATATCTCCACGCGCTCAATAGCATCTGTTGGAATGGCAGAAATATCCGCGCCTGTTTCTCCACGTCCTGGTGAGGTCTGCGTGTAAAGCAAAGAACTCATATTTTTTCTTTTTCCATTTATCAGAATTAAAGTTCGGCTAGGTCCCATATTCCGAATTTCATAAGGGTCAAGTAATGAAGTCGCATCGTTGACAGGCGTTTGCACGGTGTTAAACGATGGTATTCTGTACTGCAATGCCTTGTCAAAAGAGTTTTGTCCTGTGGCGGTTAATTCTCTAGCCGATAAGACATCCACTGGCAGTGGCGTGGTAGTCGAACTTCTTGGAATAGTTCGTGTTCCTACTACAATAATGTCCTGAAAATCAGTGGTTGATTCCGACAAAGTCACATTCCAAACCTGCGATTCTCCTTCTGCTAACGTGATTACTTTAGTTTGTGTGGCATAACCCACATAGCTCACGTTTACGGTGTACTGCCGACCACCTACTAAATCTAGCTGATAACGCCCGTCCAAGTCCGTAACAGCTCCTACGTTTCCTGGACCAACACTCACGTTAGCTCCAATTACTGGACCATCAGCATTGGTAACAATTCCAGACAAACCCTGACCAAAAGTAATTACTGGAAAGCAAAAAGATAAAATTACAACGAATTTGCTAAACAACATATACATATATGTACTTTTAAGTAAATGAATGATATTATTTGGCAATAGTACGTATTTTAATTTGTTGTGCAAATGTTTTATGAAAAATTTAAGTATCAGATTAGTTAAATATCTAAATAAACAATAAACAACACACCTAAATATTTGATTTATAAATTTTTACACAAACAAAAAAATAAACAAGTATATTTTTTTTACAGTAGCCTGTAGATAATACCTAATCAATTTGATTGCGTGGCTAAAAAAGGCGTGGACAGGCGAATACAGATTGCCTGTCCACTATACATTGTAAAATTATAAATTTTAAATACTTATTTTTTTTGTTGTCACTGTATCGTTTTAACATCATTTATTTTATTAATCAACAATGTCACCACTCTAAATTCCTCTTACGTGCAAAAATTCTTTGGCTTTACTGTTCTGTTCTCCCAATGTCCAGTGGTCAGTGATGGTAGTTTGTAGCCATACACCACATGAATTTCTGAACACCTGCACATTAAGTCCATACAATTCATAAAAACTCTGTTCTAATGTGCTGACTTTTAGGTTATCATTGATATTAATTTCTCCTGCCGTCCGAGCGCGTTTGATGTCTCGAATGGTTCTACTCAAGTCAAAAATTTGTTGGCAGGGTGGCGAACCTTCGCCTGCTGTATGCTGAGCATCGTAAAATTCTATTTTCAGGAAAGGAAAGTACGATTGAAATTCTATTTGAATTTCTCTAAGTGTGCGATTGTCATGTATAGTCATGGCTTAGTTAAATTTAGTTAGTAAAAGAACTAAATTCAAAATTAAGCACTTTTTAAGTAATAATCAAGATGACAAGTGACAATATGATGTTATTTTTATCGTCGTTAAAGTAAATTAACAAAATAAAAAATGTTAAGGTAGGTTTCTTTTGATAATCGGCACTTTAGGTGCAGCTAACGGCAGCCAAAAGTGAACGACAAAAAGCAAATTATGGCACTAATTACCAATTAGTGCTTCAAAAAATTGTTCGTAGCGTTCAATAGTTCGTTCTAAAGTGAACGTTTGTTGAACCGCAATCCGACCTGCTGCAATAAGTTCATTGCGCACCTGTGGCGTGTTCATAATGAGTTCAATACTATCAGCTAGACCTTTGTCATCACCATCTTCAAAAAGTAACCCATTTTTGCCGTTTTCCAGCACGTCAATGATGCCTTCACTTCGCGTACCTATGACGGGAATGCCCATTCCCATTGCTTCAATCAGCACTAAGCCAAAACCATCAGTGGTGGAAGGCAATACAAAAACATCAAAAAGTGCGTAATAATTTGCTAGTTCTTCGCGCTTGACTTTTCCTGCGTAAAGAATAGTTTGTGTAAGATTTAGACGATGAGCGAGTTCATCAAATGTTCCTACCTCCACGCCCACAAGCAGCAATTTTACTTCTTTCCCCAACCATTGCAAAGCACGCACAAGTTGATCTTGTTTTTTTAATCTTGCTACACAACCAATTACTCTATCTTCAGGCGTGAGTTGGTAATGGCTCCGCAATGCCTGTACTTTATTGTCATCTAGCGCGGCAAAAAAATCAGGATGGACTCCGTTGTAAATAACTTCCAAATGACTAGCAGGAATACCCTGCCGAATAAAAGTTTTTTTTAGCTGCTCACTAATAACAATAATTTTGTCTGTACCTTTTGTGTAAAACGTATTTTGTAACCATCCTCCTACACTTTGGGGTGTTTGCCGACGAGTATGCACCAATTTCACATTTAAGCCGTACCGCCAACGCGACAGAATAGAGGTATAGCGGTCTTTACTTGACTGCGCGTTAATGAGTTGAATCTGATACTTCTCCACGATGGCTTTAATTTGGCGCATGTTGGCAAAGTCTAGCTTGCTTTAAATGTCATGGGTACGCAAACAACCGCAGTATCTTGTAAGAGTTCGTATAAAAGTGACTCCTTTTCGGCAACCCACCACCACAGTATGACCTTTGGCTGATAATCCTTTGGCTAAAAAACTAATGGAATAAGTAGAACCCGCTAAATCACCTTGATAGGTAAGGAGAAGTATATTCATACAATGTTAAGCTGATGGATGGCTACGACAGCAGGTGCGAACAGTTGAATCATGTTTCGGAGTTGGATTCGCCAAAGTACGTGTCTAGGTAAACCCAACTTCGATTAATTGTATGTTAAAAAAGAGTAATTACTCGAATGAACACATTGATGTTGTACCAGTTATTTATAACTTATTGAGGTAAATATCTTTGATTGTAGAGATACACCCAAATAAGAAGAATAATGAATGTGAAAGCATAAATCAGTACCCACATCAAAATTCTACCTTTTTTTCCAGCGTTTTTGATTTTCGTCAGACATTTTTTGTTTTTTTCTTGTAAGATAAATAGTTGTGGACTTCATTTAGCCCATGACGCAAAATTAGTTCAAAAAAGGTAAACTATACAACCATTTTTACCTTTACCTATATTTTTTTGTAATTTTTGACAAATCATTTAGACCCAAACTACCGATAAACCGTTGATAAAGAAAGGCTATACTGGTTCACTCCGGTTACGTAACTGGTCATTTGGTTATTTATTGGTGAGGTTATTTGAGGATATTCTATTTTGAACCTTCCGAATGCTTTACCACAAAGCAACTAAAGGTAAACTGTATAGTACCAATTCACTAGTCAATCCAACAAGTAACCATTTGCCTAACAACAGTTGTTAATTGGCTTAGACTTTAACACATCAAGTAAAAACCTTTTTTGTCACATACTTAGAATGCACCTGTAAAATGCTGGCTAATCACTTACACACAAAGAATATTTCTGCTTTCCATGCACTAAGATGTAGTGTTGGTCTTGCTTTTTTCCTGCTCAGTTTTGTGGTCAGCGGGCAGCCCTATTTCAAGCGGGTTGAAGGTTCGGACAAATTTTTTAGGCAAAGAATAGCCAGTTTTCAAAACGGGGATATAATCATTTGTGACTCTTCTATCGAAGCGCAACGCACAGGCGAAGGGGGACAAATCACAATGACTAGACTGGATGAATGTGGCAATCTGATTTGGGCAAAAGCCTACAATAGAACTCCAGAATACCTAGAGTTTAAGGATATTAAAATCAATTCATCGGATGAAATTTTTGCTTATGGAAGTGCTTATATTGGCTTAAATGAATTAATTTTCTTACTCAAAATCAGTCCAGAAGGCAATGTGATACAATTTAGAATGTTCAGACCTGAAACCGTAGATCATTTCAGCTATGTTATCGAACTGAAAAGTGGACAACTGATGTTGTATGGACTTTTGCTAGATTTTGGTACTCAAAAACAAGGCTTTATAGCTGTATTCGACGAGCGACTAAATTTTGTTTGGGGTAAAAAATTTACCCCTTTCGATTCCGATGGCAACGCTATTTTTACGAAAGATGGCGGCTTTTTATGTCACGCAGGTGCATATCTTTACAAACTTAATGCACAAGGCGATATCGAATGGTCAAAAAGCGTAGCTACTAACTCAGGACTAAAGCTCTTGGCTGGACCGTTAGAAATCAATAATGGCTATGTGTTTCAAGGTTATTCAAATGGATTCAGTACCCTTTACAACATCAGTGCGCAAGGAGACCTGATTTGGAGCAGTCGGGCTTTTCCATCCACCGCCGTGGAAGCTGATATGATGATGACAGCGCAGCAACAAATTCTGGTGGTCTATAATTTAAAAGAAGGTAACGATTCCAAGCTGGCTTATTTACTCGTACAACAAAATGGAACAATCTTGGAACAACGCTACTTACAGCACGCCTCTAATACACTGGAAATGAGTAGTATTTACACTAGCATCACCGAAAACGATGTGGTACAGATTGCAGGGAATAAAAATGCTTTTCAACGCGAGGCATTTAATTTTTTAATCCAATTTCCTTTATCAACTCCCATACCATCTGATTGTTTTCAATGGGAAAGCATGAATACCTCTACGCCTAGCAATATGAATTTGGCGTTGCAAATCCTTGACACGGTTGCAGTAACTACCAATATGTTAAAATTAGATTCCGAAAACTTGGTCACTACTGATTTTAAACCTCCTTTCCTTGATTATTGCAATGCCGACGCTTTTAATATGTTGACGGAATTGGATAGTACCCTAGCTTGTGGCGACAACTGGTTGGTGAACTTACCGACCGGGTTTGTTTGGGAAGACCGAAATAGAACCAACCCGAGGCTACTGACTCAAGTAGGTACTTACCGCGCCATTAACAACCAAGACTGTACTGCCCCTATAGTACAATCTTATCAACTTCAACGAGTAGCTTGCAACTGTACAGTCTTTTTACCCACTGCTTTTAGTCCCAAATCTTGACCACCAAAACGAACAATTTCAACTCTTTAGCAACTGTACGATTCAATCTTTGCATCTTTCTGTCTATGACCGTTGGGGTAGTAAAGTGTTTCACCAACAAGGTACACCAACGCCTTGGGATGGAAAAATTAGCGGAAAATCCGCGCTACCAGGCGTATATTTGATCAAAGTACAGTATGAACTAACAGACGATACTGGCGAAGTGCAAATGGGTCACTTAGTACAACAGTTAGTGATTTTAGAGTAACGCAACCGCTGTTGTATCTGATTAATCCACTGAATAACAATTAATTATAATAAATTAAAAAAATCCTGAGTCTTCGCTATGAAAAAATCTGTCCACTTTAAATCTAGGTCTAATCTTCGTGAAATAAGTAAGTAACTCCAGCCATTAATTCTACCTCCGTTAA
>JAAUTG010000206.1 GCA_012031785.1 Saprospiraceae bacterium
GTAATAGTGAACACGACAAAGGCGCAGGACTTGGGTTGGCAATTGTGAAAAAATATTAGAAATACACAATCAAACCATACAAGTACATAGTCAACCCGCTCAAGGAGCTACGTTTCGGTTTCAGTTGCCTGTCTATGCTGCACGATGAATGAACTCTTTGAGTTTGGTATCTTCATTTTTAATGAACGTAGGGATGTTTTTTTGTCCAATTGTAAACCTCGTTTTAGATCATTAAGTAAAGGTAACTCCCCTAAATCCTAGACCCCAAAATCTAAGTTCCCTATCGCTTAAAAGAGAGTAGTAACACACCAGCGACTACCACCACTGTGCCGATAAACTGTGCAATACCAAAGGATTCACCTAACACAAAGTACGCCAAGATAATAGTAGAAATAGGTCCAATACTCCCCACGATTGCTGTATTATTAGAACCGATTAACCTGATGCCTTCTGACATTAGGAAAGAAGGCAATACGGTAGAAAAAAATGCCATAAATAAAGATAGCCAATAGACTTGAGGTGGGAAATGAAACAACTGGAGTTGAAAAAACAGTGCGTGGTGCAACACAATAGCCGCACAAGAAACGGTCATGGTTAATACTGTGTAGCGAAAAGTGCCATATTGAGGCAACAATTTTCCGCTCCCCGCAATATAAATCGCGTAAGTAATGGCAGCTAACGCAATTAATAAGGTACCCAACCAAAAATTCTCACTTTCGTTGATGGCGGCTTTATCCATGAAAGCAATACCAACCCCCAAATAAGTCAGGACAAGTGCCACATATTGAATAGTTTGTATCTTCTGTTTCCAAACTAATACGGTGATTAATAAAACAATGGTAGGATAAATATAAAGCACCAATCTTTCTATACCTGCTGTTACGAATTTTAGTCCCCAAAAATCAAATAAACTCGCAAAATAATACCCCATCAACCCCATGAGTACAATTTCTTTACTCAATTTTGTTTTAGGGTAAGTCGCACGACTATTCGTGGAAACCAACTGCCCAATGACTAGATAAAATGGTAGTGCAAATAGCATTCGCAAAGCCAGCAAAGAGACGCTATCTACTGGATATTGATATGCTAATTTGACTAAAATTGCCTTGACAGAAAACAGTAAAGCACCAACAAAAACTAGACTAAATCCTAGCAGATAACTTTTGGTAGCTTCAGAGCGATGAAAGTTTAAATTCAAGCCTAGCGAATTTTGCTTGAAGGATAGATAGCTTTTTCTAGCGTTTGACATAGAGCGTAATTAAACATGAGGCTTTCACATTAACAAAAAATTACGCTGAGTTTGTTCCGCGAGTTGGTAAGTAAGTTTAATAATTTAGTTCGTTTATGTTTGATTAGCAATGAATTAAGTGATTAAAATAATTATCTTTTTTAAGAATAATAGGCATGTCAAGACATGCCTATTATTCCGCCCTTAAACGTAAAAATATTTTTTAATTTGGTTATTGATTTTATTTTAGAATTTGAATCCGATAGAAGCCTGAAAAGAAATATTTTTATCGGTATCATTACTTGGTATAAATTCTTTTCCTTCTAGGGCAGATAAAGAAACATCCCTTGTTTCGTTAGTTACATCGGTTAGTCCATATTCTGCGCGCACGTTTAGGAAAAGTCCTTGATTAATGTAAAGTGAAATTGCCCCAACTAAGCCCCCATCAAAAGTGCGGTAAAAGTTTTCTTTACCGCTTGAAGCTTCATAGTAAGCCCCGAGCGTATTAGGTAATGGCAATCTCCTGTTATCGAACGTGACAAACCCCAATTCTCCCGTAAATTCACCAGCTTCATCACTAATAAAACGATAATCCAAGTCAAACTCAAGAGGCTGTGCATTATTGCCGTTTGCTTTGAAAGTCAGCGTTCCAGTGGATGTAGAGGCGACTAAAAACCCTGCATAAGCGCCACCTTGTAACTCAATAGGACCAAACTTGGCGTAAGCTAGGATTGGAATTTCTATATAGGAATTAGAAATTTCTTGCATGACATTTCGGATACCGAATACCACTGTCCGACTTTCTTGAGGGTCAAAAATAAAATAGGAAGGACCGTCAAAGTTATAGATTTGACCTTTTTGTGCGTACAATATTTCTGTGCGCAGTCCAAAAACTTATTGAATCCGAAATTAATCAAAGCTCCTATGGTAAAGCCATTAGAAATGCTACGCGATTCCAGCTCATTACCATCAGCATCAGTTGCTATCGGTCCGTCAATATTAGAAAAACTCAAACCCGCTCGGAATCCATATCCTAGTTCAACTTGAGCAGAAAGCCCCAAAAACAACAACAGCAGACAAGCTGTACTTACTATTACTCGATTCATCATGTATTAATCTTCTAATTTGTGTGCAAAGATAGCTTATTTGAGGCGATTTCAGTAAACGGGTTGCAGTATTTTGCATTTAAAGATTATTCTTCAGCCTTATAAAGAGACTAAAAAAAAGCAATAAAAGTTGTACGTAAAAAGCAGTAAAATAGTCTGTAATGCGATTAAATGAAACGGCATAGAACGTTAAGTAAAGAACAAAAAGTGTAAAAAGTATGAAAAAATTACTCCTTTTAAACACTAAAGTGTTAGTTTTGAGACATTGTTTCTCAACTTTTTAACACTTTAAAACCATTGCCTAAGCATAGTGTTTCCATAATAAATAAGTTAAAAAAGATAGGAGCATTATGACTTCCTATTTTTATTTTGTAAGGTATGAATTTAAAACCACCCCAAAAAAATCAAGAAAAGTTCTTTGAAAAGTCGAAAGAAAAAGGGATGGCATGGTCAAGAAAACAGTCGAGTAAATCAAGGGCAAAAGAAAAGAAGGAACAAACAGTTTATGGTTCTGATGTAGGCTGCCAATTGAGCCGCCTCCTTTAATCTTTTTTCTCGGAGATTGTTTTAACCATCTTTCTAGCTTTGTTGTACAATATTTTATGCTCAAGTGCTCTTTTTGCCTATTTTCCCTTTTTCTTTCCTACTTTTTTTAGACAACTTTTTTCCCCTTTTTTTAGGGTAGTTTTAAAATGAGTGAAAGCCCCAAAGCCTTAACTGGTTAATCATTATATACATTTTATGGCAAACAATCAATCTATTTGGTATTTAGAAAATATTGACGTGAATGGCATCTTTTGTCCCAAGAAACAGGTTGGCATGAAAGAGAGTCATGTAACTAAAACCTTTAAAAAGGGGGAATACATCTATCTGCAAAACGAAGAAGCAGATAAGATGTATCTCATTACCGAAGGACAAGTAAAAATTGGGACTTTCGGGGAAAATGGGAAGGAAATTACCAAAGCCATGCTTACTGCTGGCGAAGTATTTGGCGAACTTATCTTGACAGGTGAAGAAAGACGAAGAGACTTTGCCATAGCGACGGAGAATGCTGCCACTTGTGTGATTCAGAAAGCAGAAATCAAAGAATTGATGCGTGAACACAACGGATTCAGCATTTTTCTGATGCGCATTATGGGTTCTAGGTTGCTGGACATGGAGCAACGTTTAGAATCTTTGGTGTTCAAAGATTCGAGACGCGAATTGTCGAATTTTTGAAAAATCTTGGCGAGCGAAAAGGGCAGCGCGTAGGTTACGAAACGGTGGTACGTACTTTTATGACGCATCAAGAGATTGCGAACCTGACTGCCACTTCTCGACAAACTGTAACCACTGTGTTAAATGAATTGCGCAGTAAAAATATTTTAACTTTCAACCGAAGAAGATTGTTAATTAGAGATATGGTTCAGTTGGCTAAAGAAGGTGGCTTAGGTTAAATGCCTTAGCTGCCAAACGTTAAACTTAAACAAAAATTGATTTGCAAGAAAAAACAAACTAAGTCCTGAACCATTGCGCAAATCACACCACTAAAAATGATGATTATCTAAATCAAAACGCTCTCTGCTATGGCTTTTTTCAGATTTGTAAGAACACCAAAACCTCAAAAATTTAACTACATTCCAAGATATTACGATCCTAAGAAGGAAGAATTGAAATCACGCTTAGAACTTGCTGATAAGTCCAAAGAGCAAGACCCTGATGCCATAAAAGCACGTATCTCTAACAATTTCAAACGACGAGCTGCATCAAGTGGTTTTGGTTCTTCTCGCTCTAAGCAGATTCGAGCTTCCAACATCAGATTTATCCTCATTGTGGCGGGGCTAATTTTGCTTAGCATGTATATTCTTAACCAGAATTTGCCTGGTTTAGAACAATTTTTAGAGTGGGCAAGTGAGTAAGTTAACTGTAATTTGCTTTCATAACTTACTAATCTTTAACCAACTAAATTGCAATCAACAAACTAAAAGAATTTGTAAATTAATCTCTTCTAATTGATAGCTTGTAATTTGCTGCCTATGGTTATCATGGTATCAATTCAATTTTTACATCTACATTCTACATAAACCATCAAATTGAATACACCAGGCTGCTAAGGGTTGGTGCTAACAAATCGTCAAACAATGATAGTAGCATTTTTTAAATTAGAATCCGCAACGTACCTTTGTTGTAGAGTTTAAAACTAGAAATATTCTAATATGCAATTAAGTGAGCAAGAACTGGTAAGAAGAGATAATCTTCAAAAAATCAGACAATTAGGTATTAATCCTTACCCTGCAGAAGCATTTGTAGTCACTGCATTTGCGTCAGAAATTATGGAACAATTCGACGAATCGCAACCTAATTTCCAAGATGTGGCAATGGCAGGCAGAATAATGAGCCAACGCATCATGGGAAAAGCTGGATTCGCAGAGTTACAAGATAGCACAGGGCGCATTCAAATCTATGTGTCTAGGGATGATATAGCGCCAGGCGAAGACAAAGCTATGTATAATGAATTGTTTAAGAAGCTATTAGATATAGGTGATTATATTGGCATCAAAGGGTTTGCCTTTAAAACCAAGACAGGACAAATCAGTGTGCATGTTAAAGAATTTTATTTTTTAAGCAAATCCCTGCGTCCACTTCCTATCGTGAAGCGCGACGACGAAGGTCATATCTATGATGCGTTCACCAATCCCGAACTGCGCTACCGTCAGCGATATGTGGACTTGACCGTCAATCCAGAAGTGAAAAATATCTTTCTTAAGCGCAGCCATATTGTGCGTGCCATGCGTAATTATTTTGACGCACAAGGTTGGATAGAAGTAGAAACTCCTATTCTACAACCCATTCATGGTGGTGCAGCAGCGCGACCTTTCAAAACGCACCACAATTCTTTGGATATGGAGTTGTACATGCGTATTGCTAATGAATTGTATCTGAAGCGATTAATCGTAGGGGGTTTTGATGGCGTGTATGAAATTGGAAAATGTTCCGCAACGAAGGGATGGATAGAACTCACAATCCCGAGTTTACTTCTATGGAAATTTACGTTGCTTACAAAGACTACGACTGGATGATGCGTATGGTCGAAACCTTACTTGAAACTATCGCAAAAGCAGTGAATGGTTCTACGCAAGCACAAGTAGGTGATAACATCATTGAATTTGCAGGACCTTACGAGCGAATTAGTATGTACGATTCCATTAAAAAATACACAGGCATTGATGTGTCAGAAATGGACGAAGTAGCATTACGAAAAGTATGCAAAAATATGGGTATTGAAACGGATGATTATATGGGTAAAGGAAAAATAATTGATGAAATATTTGGAGAAAAGGTGGAAGCAAACCTTATTCAGCCCACCTATATCACTGATTATCCAATTGAGATGACTCCACTTGCCAAAAAACACCGAAGCAAAGAAGGTCTAGTAGAGCGTTTTGAGTTATTTGTCAATGGCAAAGAAATTGCCAACGCTTATTCGGAATTGAACGACCCAATTGACCAGCGCGAACGATTCGAGGAACAACTCAAATTAGCTGCTCGTGGAGATGATGAAGCGATGGCATTGGATGAGGATTTCTTGCGCGCGCTAGAGTACGGAATGCCGCCTACTTCTGGGCTTGGTATTGGTATTGACCGTTTGACTATGCTGCTCACGAACCAACCATCTATTCAAGAAGTATTATTTTTCCCTCAAATGAAACCTGAACACTAGATTTTCTGTTAAAGAAGGGTAGTGGTTTAGATAATTTGGTAGGTAATTGGTTAAGTAATAAAGATTTAAACTATTGAATGCCAATTTTTTACGTATAATTTAATTGATGTATAGCAGTAAAATAGGTTTTAAGAGTTGGTTTTTAGGTTGAGGGCTAAAAATCAACTCTTGACAAACCAAAACAGTACACCAAGTACAAATTATTAATCGCAAAAAACAAAAAAATTACCCAACTATGCGTCCTTGGATATTCCCACTTTTGGGGTTACTATTTCTAAATAATACAGATGGCGACGATTACCCTAAAGATTTTTTTCGTGCGCCAATCAGTCATCCAATTCGACTTTCTGGCTCTTTTGGAGAGTTGCGAAGCAATCATTTTCATTCTGGTATTGACATCAAATCGTCCAAAGGGGCAGAAGGAGACCCGATTTTGTCGGCTGGTGATGGATATGTTGCGCGCATCAAGGTAGATGGTGCAGGTTATGGTAATTCTCTATATGTGGCGCATCCAAATGGATATACAACTGTTTATGCTCATTTACAGCGGTTTAATCCAGAGATTACTGCATTCGTAAAGTCGGAACAATACGCACGCGAGTCTTTTGCCATAGATGTTACTTTAAAGCCTGACCAATTTGTAGTAAATAGAGGAACAGAAATTGGGAAAATGGGTAATACAGGAAGCTCTGGTGGTCCTCACTTGCATTTTGAAATACGAGATACTAAGACCGATGACCCTATCAATCCGCTGCTTTTTGGATTAAAAGTATTGGATACGCAAGCTCCCAGAATGCACCAAATCAAACTCTACGATTTGAACGAGAATAGATCAGCGATACGTTCGCAAGCCTATAATTTGAGTGCTGCTGGTGGCACCTATCGCATCAAGGGAGACACTTTGTACAGTGGTTCGCTTCGAGCAGGAGTTGCGCTAAAGACTTACGACCACACCAACGGCGCATCCAACTGGAATGGTGTTTATGCTATTTCTATGTTTTGCAATGATTCATTAGTCTATCGTTTCAAGGCAGAGCGTTTCTCTTTTTCCCAAACTAGGTACTTAAACGCTCACTTGGACTACGAAGAACGTGTTTTAAGAACAGCTTATTTGAATCGTTGTTATTTACTTCCTGGCAATCAACTCAATCTGTACGATTATCTTCAGGATTACGGAACCATTGCACTTTCTCCCAATCGCGCTTCCAAAATCACGCTTGTAGCAGAAGATATATTTGGCAACAAGAGCCGTAGCCAGTTTTGGCTAAAATATAGAATAGCTTTGAATCCGCCGCAAAAGCCCCACAATTATCTGCTACTCCACGACGACGAGAACGCCATTGACAATGGGGAAGTATATTTACACTTCCCAAATGGAAGTTTTTACGAAGATTTGTATTTTAATTATCGTATGACTGATGACGCATCAGATAATGTATTTTCTAAGGTGCATCATTTACATAGCCATTTAACCCCTGTTCATCATTTCTTTGATATTGCTATTCGCCCTAAAAACCTTCCTGAATCTCTGAAGGACAAGGCGTTCGTGGCTTATTGTAGCACCAATGGGAGCATAACCAATGTGGGAAGCGAATGGAAATACGACCGTCTTTGGGGAGAAGCCAGAGTGTTAGGTGACTATTACATAATGGTTGATACTGTGGCACCAACCATTCGCCCAGTTGCTTTTCAACGTGACATGCGCGGAAAGAGTAGCATGACTTTCAGCATTCGGGATAACTTCAGCACTACAGGTGCTGCCCAACCACTTAGTTTTAGAGGCACAATAGATGGGCAATGGGTGCTTTTTGAGTATGACCAAAAGACGAGCAAACTGTTTTATCGGTTTGACGAGCGCGTAACAAGTGGAGAACACTTTGTCCGGCTTGAATTGACAGATGCAATGGGTAACCAAAGTGTATTCGAGCGTTCTTTTTTGAAGTAAAGTAGCAAGAGACTCCTATGTGTGCAACTCATTTCTTACAAAAATCGTATATGCCAGTTACTTCGATTTCTTTAAGCACCAGTTCTGGTACAAGGTATTGTATAGACTTTCCCCACTTAATACTATCTCGGATGTAACTGGCAGAAATATCCATCAAAGGTACTTGGTCAAAAAAACGAATGCTAGGATGTGAGGAAAGAGCAGTTGCTTCAAATCCAGAACGTTGATATACATAGATGCGGTAATACTCCAAAATACGTTCATAGTTTTTCCATTTGTGTAAACTGGCAAGGTTATCACCTCCCATAATGAGTACAAATTGATGTTGTGGAGACTTGTCCTGCAAGTGCGTCAACGTATCAATAGTAAAAGAAGGTTTGGGGAGTTTAAATTCTGCATCAGAAGCTTCTAGGCAAGGATTGTCTGCTATGGCTAAGCGAACGAGGTGCAAGCGGTCGTAGTCTTTTGCTAGAGTTTGCTTAGGTTTTAGAGGGTTTTGAGGTGTAACTACCAACCAAACCTTATCTAAATCCGTTTGGTTTGCATAAATTGGCGATAATAAGATGCCCAATGTGAATAGGATTGAAAGAGCCAAAAAGAGTCCGACTTTCATT
>JAAUTG010000207.1 GCA_012031785.1 Saprospiraceae bacterium
ACTGTATCTCTTTTTTTATCTTGATATTTTATGTATTTTTGTATCATTTCCAAATTTAGTCCTATAGTATCAACACAATATCCACGTGCCCAAAAGCGATTTCCCCAATACTTCTTTTTCAGTTGTGGAAATCTACTAAACAATCTTATTGCCGATCTTCCCTTTATTGTCCCTACATATTCTCAAACCGAGTTTTAGGAGATATGCTTACTAACAAATGCACGTGATCTTTTTGTATATTTAATTCTATTATATTCTCTATCTGTTCCTCTGTGTATTCAGTTTCCCCACTATCTACAATCATTGAAACTGTACCAACAATATCGGCAAGTTTAGTTTTATAAACAGATTCATTATCTATAGGCTTTTCTTTATTTGCTAATTCCCTTTCTTTAAATTTTTTCAATACAGTTTTTCGTATTTTATCATTTTGAATCCCTGCTATAACTTTTAAATGAGTTACAAGCATTAAATTTCCGATTTCCTCCTTAGTGAAATTTACACAAATAGCAATATAATTATTCGCTGTTTGCGGGTTTATACCAACTTCTTTCTTGGTGTAGTTTTCAAAAGTTTTTGAATTTTGATTTATAGCCTTCTTTTATTTTTACAGTTTTGAGTAAATCTCCAGCAATCCAAGCAGATATACCAGAGTTATCTACTTGGCTAATCAGTTGTTTCAACTGTTCGGTATCTTTGATAAGTTCTTCTTCTTTAGTCATATTATTGTTGTTTGAATAGCCACCAACTTATGTATTGACGCAACACTGTTAAAATTTATTGCGACAATATCCAAATTGTCGGCAATATTTTCTTTATAATATTACACCTATCCCATCAAAACTCCAATTTTTTCTCCATCAAAAATGAACTAATTTTTATCAAATATCCAAATCATCCAAAGGACTTTTTAGCGCATTCCAGCCTTTTTTGGTGATGTGGGTATAAATCTCGGTTGTTTTGGAGCTTTCGTGCCCTAGCAGTTCTTGGATGTAGCGAAGATCCACCCCTTTTCCAGCAAGTGCGTGGCGAAGGAATGGCGCAGCCAATGGGTGGTAGCGTTGGGGTTAATCTTGGATTTTATTTTTGCTTGCGTGAATACTTCTTGGAGGCTTCTTTCGCTGTATTGTCCACCGTTTTGCCCTTCAAAAAGCCAGTAGCTCGGACGATAAATCTTCACATAAGCCCGAAGGGCTTGCAGCACTTTATCCGACAGTAAGGTGTATATGCTAACTTGTATTCAATGTGGTCAAAAAATGACAGGGCGGGAGGATAAAAAGTATTGCTCGGATGATTGCAAAAATAAGTATCACCAGGAGGCTTTTCTATTTAGACTGCAAAAGACTTAATTACCGCTAGGTATTTTATCAAGAAAATGTTGAAAATCTAGAACTTATGGCAATCAAACTTTTTATTGCTGCTTAAAAAGAAAAGTCTCCTAATTCTTCCTGTTCTTAGGATCATTGTAATCAAAGGCAATAGAATCCTTAGCGACTTCTAGTTGCTGCATTTTCTTCAAGGTTTTTGGGCGGGTGGGCATTACTAGCAGTGCTGCGCCATTTCTACGTTGCCCAATGTGTTCGAAGCTATTGATGTCGGTTTTTCTTTGGTCGCTTGGATAATTCACAACGCCAGTTGGTGTTGCACCTCTGACAAACATCGTGACGGAGCCGCCGCCATCCATGTTGAGGGCATCGGTGGCGTAGAGGTATTGTGAGAGGAAGTCGGTTAATTCTTCTGCATTGATGCCTTGTGCTTTAGGAGACCTGCCATCCACTGCTAGGAGGAGCAAATGGTTGTCTGCGGTTTTAGCATAAGCCATTCTAGGTCCAAGTCCTGCTTGATGGCGATCTGGATGTTCAGATTCCAAGTCTGATTTGTCGCCTGCTTTTCTGGTTACAAAATATTTTCCAACGGGTATGCCATCCGAAATGAGTAAAGGCGCGCTGCTAATGATGTTGGCAAAATCTAAGCTGTCATAAAGTCTTTGATTCCCTTGTATGAAAGCAAAATCTTTCTCTCCAGTTTGCACAAACGCGGCTTGGTGTTTCCAAAATCGAGTGTGTGTGGTTGGCACTTCTACGTATTGATCCACCTTGCCGTTGCTTTTGTGAAAGGAAACGTAGCCACCGTCGTCCAGTTTTTCAAAATAAGCACTATTCACTGCCACGATAGCTAAAGCCGTATCTGCTATTTCGCTGAGGGTGGCGGGTTGGTCGTTAAACCATGCAAAATCAAATGTTACTGCCGCTTTTTTCTAGGTCAATATCAAGGAGGTTAATGCTCATGTTCCGATTCAACACCGTGTCTTTTCCCAACCATTGAAACCAATAGATGCCTTTGTCCACCTTTTCTACGTGTCCAGGACGGTCAAATCTTTGGTTTACTTTTTCCAGACTAGCTTTGTGGCTGGAACAACTGAAGGTTACGAGGAGAAGGAATGAAAAATTAAAAATTAAAAATGAATTATTTTTTAAGTAATTGAAAATCAAATTATTGTTTTCTGAAGCTGGACAAGTGATTTTTGTTGTGTTCCTAAGTTGCATGTTTGATAGGCTTGAATGATTTTGTAAATTGGGTTTTAGGCTTTGGTCTTTAGCCGTAATAAAACGAACCAAAGACCAAAGACTAAATTACTAAAGACCAATATTAATATCCAGGATTCTGCGGGAAACCTGTTGGATTATCATAGATCAATACCTGTGAATTTGGAATCGGGAATAGCAATTGAAAGTCTTGAATGTTCAAGCCTACTGCTGCCAATGCTTCTTTAGCTTTGCCAGTGCGCAACAGATCGTACCAACGGTGTAATTCTAAAGGCAACTCTAAACGTCTTTCCAACAACACCGCATCGCGGAAAGCAGCTTGTGTACCTAAATCGGAAGCCGTGTAAGCAGGTAAACCTGCGCGAGTACGCACTGCATTGAGGCGTGTAAAGGCTTCGCCGTCAGCTTGATAACCTACTTCGTTCAAGGCTTCTGCCAACATCAAGAGCACATCTGCATAGCGCAATACTGGGAAGTCTGTACCTACAATGTTTGCAGTCGGTTCTTCAAAATATTTGATAGGCGTTTGGTTCTGTGTACCCACTGGTTTTCTCAATTCAAGCATTCCTTTGCGTGCATCGTTATCGTTGTAAAGGGTGCGGAAAGTAGGCTCGATAAAGTCACCAATTTGAGAAGCAAAGTACAAACCGTGTCCTTCATTCACGTTAGAAGTGGTAAAGCGCACTGCAAAAAGGATTTCCTTATTGTACTCATTTTTTGGGTCAAACACCTGCGCTACGGTAGGCATCAACTCGAAAGTTCCAGAACTTACTACGCTGCTCAACGTAGTGACCGCATCATTGTATTTCTTTTGTGTCAAATATACTTTACCCAACAAACCACTAGCAGCACCTGAAGTCACGCGACCTATTTGCGCTGCTGGATAAGTAGTCGGTAGGTTGGCAGCAGCAAATTTCAAGTCGTTTTCAATTGCCGCATACACTTCTGGAATAGCATTGCGAACGTGGCTGCGCGATGTTTCTGTATCGTCCGCTCGCAGCACCACTGGCACTGCTCCCCACAACTGCACCAAATGGAAGTAAGCTAAAGCACGGATGAAACTTACTTCTCCTTTGGACTGATTGCGCAATTTCTCGTCCATGGCTACTTGGTCGGCGTTGTCCAACACCAAGTTGCAACGATAAATCGTCAAATAAAGACGACGCCATACGTTTTCGTAAACTGTATTTTCAGAACCTGCAATAAAACGGTCAATGTTGTAGCGCAAACCTGAGTTCGCAGAAGGGTCGTTGTCAAAAGCATTATCCGCGCGATATTCGGTCAAGTCTTGTAAATCGCGTCCACCGTACAAACTACCTGTTTGCAAAGAAGCATAGGTTGCATTCACTGCATTTATAATGTCGTTTGATGTTTTGTAAAAATCATTTACGTTCGGCTGTGACACTGGAGAAAGCTCTAAAAAGTCATCTCCACATGCGGTTAATAAGCCAATAAGCAGGAAAGAAAAAAGTATTTTTTTCATTGTTTGTATGTTTGTAGCGTTCGGACTTTTGAAAGCTCAAAAGCCTTCAAAAGCCCTAACGCTGTTGATATTTTAATTAAATGACAAATTCAAACCAATTGTGTAAGTGCGTGCCAATGGATAAGTACCATAGTCTTCTCCTGGATTCAAGGCACTATCAGGACGGCTGTTTACCTCTGGATTGTAGCCCAAATAATCCGTGAATGTGAATGGGTTTTGTACTCCAGTGTAGATGCGCAAATTATTGATTTTTGCACGTTGCATCATTGCATTAGGGAAAGTGTAGCCCAAAGTGATGTTACGCACTCTGGTGAACGAACCATCTTCCAAGTGCCAGTTTGAAGTTTGACCGTTTGAACCTGTTGCAAGACGGTTAGCGCGGTTTGTCTGACCATCGCCTGGCTGAGATTCAGAAACCCAACGATTCAAAAGACCCACGCATCAAGTTCATGTTTCCTTCGATGTTGTAGATATAACGACGCATTAAGTTACATAATTTCTTGACCTTGCGCGCCTTGTAGTGCAGCACTGAAATCCAAACCTTTGTAAGTCAAGTTCAAAGTAGCACCATAAGTGTAATCTGGGAAGTAGTTACCCTGAATTACGCGGTCAGTAGCAAAATCAATTTTGCCGTCTTCGTTTACGTCAATAAAGCGGAAATCACCTGGCTTTGCATTTGCTACGTGTGGATAAGCGTCAATTTCAGCTTGGTTGTTGAATACGCCGTCGTAAATTGGATTGAAGTAAGAGCCAATTGGTTCACCTGGCTTAGTAATCCAAAGTGTAACACCTGTACCACCAGCCGTCAAGATTTGTGGTACGCCATCTGCCAAGCTAATCACTTCGTTTTGATTGCGCGCAAAGTTACCTGTGATAGCCCAACCAAAGTCGCCGATGCGATCTTGTAAAGTCAAAGACAATTCAACACCTCTGTTTTCTACTTCACCGATGTTTCTCAACTCGGTAGTAAAGCCAGAACTCATAGGCACAGGTACGTTTAACAACAAATCCGTAGTATTTGCCACGTAGTAATCAAATTCCAAAAAGATGGCATCGCTCAATAAACCAAAGTCTAAACCTACATCAAAAGAGTTGGTTCTTTCCCAACTTAAGTTCGGGTTAGAAGGTGTGCTTGGTGAAAGACCACTGTTCACAATGGTTCCTCCTAGTACGTAATCATCAAATCCAAGCAAGCCGATAGAACCGTAGTTTGGAATTTGGAAATTACCTGTCACCCCGTAGCTGGCGCGTAATTTTTAAGTTGCTAATCACCTTAGAATCCGCTAAGAAAGGTTCTCCAGAGATTCTCCAACCTGCGGATGCAGAAGGGAAATAACCCCACTTATTGTTCGCTCCGAAACGAGAAGAACCATCTGCACGAATCGCCGCAGAAGCATAGTATTTATCGTTATAGTTGTACTGAACACGTCCTAAGAAAGACAACAGCGACCAAGCTTCTTCAAAAGAGCCACCACCTGTGATTTGACCTGCATTCAAGGTCTGTACTAAGTCGTTAGGAAAGTTATTTGCCGATACTTCGGTAATGTTAAACTGCTCGAACTGAGAAGAAAAGCCAGCAATTGCAGAAAGTCTGCTTTTCCCAAAATCTAAGTCGTAGTTCAATAAGTTTTCTACCAACCAGTTGCTAGAAAAGCGATTGCGAGAACTGCCAACTGCTACGGATGCACCTTTGCGTCCACGAGTTTCCAAAATAGATGGACGATAGAAATCTCTACGGAAGTTGTTTACGTCTGTACCAACGGACAAACGATAGCTCAAATTCTTCAAAATGCTATACTCTGCATATACATTACCCAAGAAACGCAAATGGTCTAGGTTATCTTGTGTTTCTAACGCTAGTGCTACTGGGTTTAAAAAAGTCAGTCATTGCAAAACCCCAAGCGTTTGCTCCAAAGTTGTAAGTACCATCTTCGTTATAAACGGGCCAAATTGGGGAAATACTCAATGCCAAACCGATTACGCCTTCGTCGAACCAAGGACCATCAGAGTTTACTAAATCGTGATTAGTAAGGGCTGGGTTTAAGGTCATACCTACTTTCAACTTACCATAATTCACATCCATATTGAAACGACCGCTATAACGCTTGAAACCAGAGCTAATTACGATACCTTCCTGATCCATAAATTCACCAGAAGCGTAGTAACGGACATTATCGCTACCACCAGAAATGGAAACCGTGTGACTTTGAATTGGGGATTCACGGAAAATTTCATCCTGCCAATCGGTGTCTGTCAAACCAGGAGTATTGCTCAAATAAGGTGTAATTTGAGGTGGAATCAAAGTAGCAGGTTGATTCGGTACGTTTGCCGCTCTTGTAGGGTTGTCATCGGTATCCAAACCAGCAGGGAAACGGTCTCTGTAAGCGTTGTTGCGACCTTCAAAATTGATTAATGACCACTCGTATCCGTTTAACATATCAATACGCTTGGCTGTTTCCTGAATACCATAGTAAGCGTTGTACGAAATAGTTGGCTTACCTGATTTTCCTTTTTTAGTCGTAATCAATACCACGCCATTAGAGCCGCGAGAGCCATAAATAGCCGCTGCAGAAGCATCTTTCAACACCTGGATAGACTCGATGTCCGCAGGGTTCAGCGTACTTAACACGTTAATAGGTTGTTCAGAATATTGGTTACCAGGATTTTGTCCTGTGGCGCGGTTGTTGTCGTTAGAAACTGGCACCCCGTCAATCACATATAATGGTTCATTACCCGCTGTGATAGAACCTGTACCGCGCACTCGGATGGAAACACCCGCTCCAGGAGAGCCTGAAGGCTGTAGTACCTGTACGCCAGCTAATTTACCAATCAGTGCCTGATCAAAACTATTTACAGGCTGATCTTTGATGTCTTTCGCGCTCAATGTAGCTACCGCAGTAGTTAAGTCTGCCTTGCGCTGCTGACCATAACCAATGACAATAACTTCATCTAATTGTGCAGCGTCTGCCTCTAATTGAATATCCAAAATGGCTTGTCCGCTAAGGGCTACTTCTTTTGACTTATAGCCAACATAAGAAAGTAGTAAAGTACCCGCGTCAGCAGGAATGTTTAGGCTGTACTGCCCATCTGCATCCGAAATAGTACCTGTGGTAGTTCCTTGTACCATAATGCTGACACCAATCAGCGCATCACCGTTTTCTGCATCTGTGATTTTTCCAGAAATAGCCTGTTGAGCAGTTGCTTGAAGCATAGCTATACTTAGCATTGCCAGCACCAAAACATAACGGCATCTCGAAAAGAGAGAGATTTGTCCAAAAAGTTTCATAAACTATTGTTATTTAATAAATTAATCTTTATTGCTAAGGAATATAACACCCAGCCTTTCAATATTTAGGCACAAGATGAGGATTATCTATGAGCAGAAGATAAAATCTGTATTAAATAAATGTAAATAAAGAAGAGTTAACTTTCAGATAATCAGTAGTTTATTTTATTAATTTTGCCAAATTAAAATAAATAGCCATCAATTTTGGTGTAGAAAAAACGAAATAGTCAACAAGAGTACAAAACGCCAAAGAAAAAAGTAATTTTTAATTCGGGTATTTTGCACATATAAGAACCTTCTGTCTAAGAACCTTTTGTCGGAATAGGTAACACCTCATGGAATATTGTCAACTTACGGAAAATCTTATTATCATTAACAAGATAATTTTAAGATTTTTAAATACATAAATTATTGAAAATAAGTATTACTTGTCAAAATAATTATATTTGAGCAAAAGGCGAACAGCTAATGGCGTAATATAAGACCTTAACTTTCATTCTTTTGAACTACATCCGCCTCTAGTTTGTATTTCATGTTAAGTAGTTCGCAATTTGTATTTGGCTATTCGCTTTTTAAAGGAGTTTTATAGGTTTGTAGGGGAAGCATGCAGATTGAGGCTGTCGGAAGTAATTCTATTTGGGTAGATGTCTGATAACAAAAGCCAGTTGCGTAACTTCAGCTTGTGCTAATTTTTTTTGTAATTGTACTAAAACGTAAAATTTAATTGCCCATGAAGTGGAATCAAATTTATTGGTATGCCCTGTTTTTAATGTTCACGGCTTGTGCGCAGCCACCAGAATATCCTAATGAACCTGTGATTGAATATGTGGGAGTAAGTAAGAAAAGTATTCGGCAAGGAAGTGTCGGAACACCCAATGATTCAGTCACCATCACGATTGGTTACACGGATGGTGATGGTAATATTGGCGCACCTTCAGAGGATGATTTTCAGAATAATGTCGTCTATATTGACAGTCGAAATAATTTGGAGACTTTCTCTAGTGTTCCTTTTATTCCTACTTTGGGCGTAGGTAGTGGCTTGTCTGGCACCATTGCGTTTACCATTTATTCTGGTAATAGCGGAATGTGTTGTATTTATGATGACAAAGATGGTGAAGACCCTTGTACGCCTTCTACTGCTTTCCCGACGGATACTTTGACGTACACAGTTTTATTATTGATCAAGATGGCAACGAGAGTAATCGAATCACTACCGAACCCATCATTTGCTTTGTCAGTAAAAATTGCTCAATTGCTAGTCTTTGGTTTCGGTTGGCT
>JAAUTG010000208.1 GCA_012031785.1 Saprospiraceae bacterium
AAATACAACAGTAGTATTGTAAATCAACGGTTTAAATGATATATGAAGCCCTAGAGCAAAAGAACCTTATTAAAGGTAAATCAGATATTGCCAATGAGCTTGGCACTTACAATCATATTATTAATAGTATCTTAAAAGGAGAGCGCAACATCACCATAGACCAGTTAAATACTTTGTTCGATAAATATATGGTTAACGCCAATTATGTCTTCGGCATCAGCGACCAAATGTTTACAGAAAACGGCAACGTCGAGCATCGCTTACCTATTCGTGACTTATCTGAACGCAATTTCGGCACGATTCCCAATATTACACTAGTTCCCCATAAAGCACTTGCAGGTTATGGATTGCCAAACGCCACCAGTGAGGATAATGACGATGTTACAAAATTCTCTGTGCCAGGTTTGCAAGGTGATCTACTAGCCGTAGAGATAAGCGGTGATAGCATGATGCCAACTTTGACAAATGGAGACATTGTGATTTGCGACCCCGTAAAGCGTGGAGAATCACTTAATGATAATCATATTTACGTAATCGTCAGTGAAACTGTGGTAGCAAAACGTATTCAACAAATAAAAGAAAACGGGCACTTGGCAAGGTTAAGACTTATTTCTGATAATCACACTTTGTATCAGCCCTATGAGTTGGAACTAGAAGAAATTATCCAACTCCACAAAGTAAAATGTCGTCTTACTTCTTATGGCATCAGTTAAGGTTTAACATCTATTGATTACCGATTTTATACCCAAATCAACTATTATAATAAATTGCCTAACGATAGAAAATACTTGATTTTTATCGTCAGGCAATTCATGCTAGGTAACTAAAGATTAGATACTAAACACATTTTAGGCTTCTTCAAATTCTCCTTCCCATTTAGCAACCACCACAGTGGCAAGGCAGTTTCCAAGCATATTGACTGAAGTTCGTGCCATATCCATTACAACGTCCACTGCCAAAATTATATAAATAGGAGCGTCCGAAAGTCCAAACATTGCTACTGTGCCTAGCAAAATTACCAGTGAAGCGCGTGCCACACCTGCTACTCCTTTAGAGGTCAACATCAGGGTAAGCATCATTACAATTTGCTCCCCAACACTCATTTCTACTCCATTGGCTTGTGCAACAAAGATGGATGCCGCTGCCAAGTAAAGTGTAGTGCCATCCAAATTAAAACTCATGCCCGTAGGTAAAACAAAGGAAACAAACTTTCTCGGTACGCCATATTTCTCTAAGGATTCCATCGCAGGAGCTAACGCAGCTTCGCTACTCGCTGTACCAAATGCAATCGTAATAGGTTCTGAGATAGCACGTAGGAATTTTGAAATTTTGATGCGCATAAACAAGGCAATCGGTAACAGCACCAGTAAAATAAATAGGATTAGCGCACCGTAAAGCGTCAAAATGAGTTTGATGATAGGTCCAAAAATATCTAAACCCATTTTTCCTACTGCAAAAGCCATTGCTCCAAATACGCCGAATGGGGCTAGGTACATCACCACTTTAGTAAACTTGAACATTACCTCTGCAAGGCTTTCTGTCCAGTCAAGCATCGTTCTGCGGTGATGTTCATTTGGCACCATCGTCAAACCAATGGCAAACAAAATACTGAATACCACGATTTGCAGTACCTGACCTTCTGCAATAGATTTAGCAATATTTTCGGGGAAAGTATGCAAAATAATCTCTTTCCAATCTTGCTTAGTAGCAGTGATGGTTTGTTCCACTTCCACGCTACTTAAATCAATACCATCGCCAGGACGAATAATATTAGCAGCGAGCAATCCGAATAAAAGTGCAACCGTAGTTACTAACTCAAAATAAAGTATGGATTTCCAGCCCATGCGCCCGACTTGCTTAATGTCCGCGTGACCAGCAATACCAATCACTAGGGTGGAGAAAAGTAGGGGTGCAATGATGGTTTTGATGAGTTTTAAGAAAATTTTACTCAACACATCCATTTGCTGGGCAAATTCAGGGAAAAACATACCGACTAAAACTCCAGCCACTAAACTGAAAAATATCCAAAACGTCAAACTCTTGAATAACTGATTGAACTTCATAGATAGAATTGTTGCTACTAGAAATCGTATGTGTAATTAGGTTTTCCTTTGGTATAGAAAGTAAATTCTTTATTTGATAGGCTATAACATGTTGATTAATAACTTTTTACGTATATTTTTTTGAAATCAACCATACACTTTTTAACACTTATCAAATATTTTAGAGTGGAAAGGTAGGAAAAGTTTTTAGATTCGTAAAAAAAGTTCAAAAATTGTGCGACTATTGTGCTTTAGTTTTGACCTAAGTAAATGATTTAGGCTTTTTCTAAGTCTCATTCACTAGGGTTACACGATGGGGCTTTAATTAATTTATGGTAAAGCAGCTAGAGGATTGTCTTTGTGTAGCGCATATATTAATATGTTTTATCCAGTGAAGAACCAAAACCTAAAGACTAGTTGAGCAGTGTCAGTGATTAGATTTTTTTAGACACGAAATAAATATCTAAAACCCAAAAACAACTATTCACCATCCATTACTCGTTGCAAATGACCGATTTCAAAAGTGTAGTAAAATTAGCCTTTTTGATATCCTGTTTTTTATTTGGATTGTTTTTGACAAAAGGATTTGGACAAAAATCTTTCGTTAATCAACGTCATTTGGGTGGATTCATTTCTTTTGGCAAAGCATTTTACGATTTGCCAGAAGGAGAACCATATCAACCTATTTTACTAGGTGCTAGCTATCATCAGCCTTTTTATCAAAGCAAAGGAAGATTTAATGTAGGATTTAATATCTTGCCTCAATTTAATTATGTGCCTCGAAGAAAATCCATAGAATTTGGGGTAAACGTACAACTGGATGTGAACTATCAAATTGGAAATAGCAACATCGTTGGTATTCGCTTTGGTGCAGGACCTCATTATGTAAATGTAAATACCGCTCGACAAGCAAAAGGATTTATTTTTTCTGACAACGTAGCTTTCAATTATCAAAGAAAAGCAGGAGATTATAGTCTAGGATTAATCTTTGGTGTTCGTCACATCTCTAATGCAGGGTTGCAGCAACCTAATTCTGGTATTGATAACTTAATTACAGGCATAGAGTTACTAAAATTACTCCACTAAAGGTCAAGTGCTGTGGAGAAGTTCATGAATTTATGGCGATTAACAGAATTGTTGAAATGGTTGCTTGTATAAATACTTGTAATGTTGTTTCTTTGCAGGGCATAAACACTGGTGATAAAATAATTATTTGCCAACAAAGTAATTCAACAAAATTATATTTTTGATAGGAATAATTTTTCCAAATGATGTCATAAATATACTACGAGACCAGCTAATTTTTTTACAACAAACGGTTTGGTGTAATGCCTCAAATGAGCCTTTTATATCCAAATCAGTAACCAATTCAACCAAAAACTGCGTAACATCAATTTATAATTGATACCTGTTCAAAATAGTATGTACTTTTCATGGAACAACCACTCATTTCGGTCATTATTCCAACTTACAATTACGCTCATTTTATCAAATATGCTGTCGAAAGTGTTTTCCATCAAGACTATCCATCTGAAAAGATAGAAATAGTTATCGTGGATGATGGTTCGCAGGACGATACAGCAACCGTAATTGCGCAACTTCAAGACCACCGAATCCGATATGTTTATCAAGAAAATCAAGGAAAAGCAGCTGCCACAAGCCATGCAGTAGAGTTGGCGCGCGGAAAATATATTTTCAATTTGGATGCAGATGATTACTATTTACCTCATAAAATCAGCACAACCGTAGCTATTTTTGAGCAATATCCAAATATTGTTCACATCGGTAACCCTGCCCTCATTATTAAGGAAGAAGAGAAAACTGAAAAAATAGAACCCATACCAAATTGGATGAAAGAAAAAGAACTAAACGGATTGGAACTTAATCGTTTTTTCTTGGAAAATAATATGTTATTTGGTGGCGGTTCTACTTATGCAGCGAGAGCAAATGTGTTGAAACGAATGCCTATTCCCAAAGAAGTGGATATGTATATTGACGAATACCTTATTTTTGCTACTTTATTGTACGGTAATTCATATTTTTTTGCGAAACCATTGAGCGTTTGGCGCGTACACGGTAAAAACTACTCTGGAAAAGTCAGAACTAAAGAAGCTGTAGCGAAAAGACACCAACGTTTGTTACAATCTTCAATTGGTACTTTGCACCAGTTAAAAAAAATGGAAGGAATTCCTTCAGGACTTATAGATTTATACGCCTTCAAGCATCAAATCCGCGTCATTAGCCACAAAGAAAAAGAAGGTAAAAAAACATGGAATGATATTCTTCAGTTTTGGCGATATTATCGCTTTGAAAATAAACAATCCGCAAAAGTTTTGAAGCAATACAGCGTCCGAAATAGATTAATACCACAAAGCCTAATCAAAATACTAAAAAAAATAAAATACCTGCACGACGGTTTTACTAGTTTTTAATTCACAAGAGATGAGCAACTGGTAAAGTGTTACTGGTTATTCGGCTATTTGTGGGTAGGGTTATTTGATAGGCTCACAAAGTTTGACTGCATAATACCAATTCCCAATCACCTCAACCAATAAACAATATAACCAACTTACTTAATTAACTCATAACTAATTTGCAGTAGCCATGTTAATTTCTCATACAAAAAAATTCATTTTCATCCACAATTACAAAGTCGCGGGAACAAGCGTGCGCGAAGTATTGGGGAAATATCGCCTTTCAAAATGGGCTAGACTGCAACAAAAACTAGGACTATTGCCGCGCAATCATCAACGAACAGCAGATAACCATTTGACCGCGTTAGAAGTAAAAGCTAAAATACCCAAAAATATATTTGAGCAGTATTTTAAATTTGGATTCGTTCGTAATCCTTGGGACTGGCAGGCTTCGCTTTACGAATACGCACTCAAAAAATCCAAATCATAAACAACACCAACTCATTCAGGGGATGAAAGACTTTCGCACTTACTTGGAATGGCGGATTTCGGAGGATTTTAAGCCACAGAAAACTTTTTTTGTAATGAATTTGGCGAATTGATAGTGGACTTTGTAGGAAAATATGAAAACTTAGCCAACGACTTTGAACACATCAAAAAGAAAATTGGTATCAACGATTCCTTGAATCACCTCAACAAAAGCCGCGACAACCGTGACTATTTAAAGTATTACAATCCTGAAACTATTGATTTAGTATGGGAAGCGTATCAGGAAGATATTACCTTATTCGATTATAAAAAACCAATTATTTAATGAAAATTGTATTTATTTCCGATAAACTACCGCCAGCAGTAGATGGGGTAGGGGATTACACGTATTTTTTAGGAGAAGAATTTGCAATCACCGAACACGAGGTGCATGTCGTATGTGCCACTTTGGATACTTTAGATGCAGAAGTGACACAAAGTATGCAAGTGCATCCTGTCGTATCGAAATGGAATCAAGCAGGTATTCGTCAGGCTATTCAGTGTATTCAAGCCATTCAACCCGATTGGGTACTTTTACAGTACGTACCATATAGTTTTTCAAACACTGGCACGCCTTGGGAAATGCGCTATTTGGCTACTGAATTAAAAAAACTGGGTATTCCGATGTGTACCACTTTTCACGAAGTTTGTATCCGTTTGAAATTCAATAATTTAAAGACCCTCATTCGCGGATTATCACAACGGCTTATCGCGCGTTCGATAGCCAAACAAAGTGTTAAGAATATCACCAGTATTGACTTTTACGTAAACTATCTCCGACAATGGACTTCGCAGGTACAACAAATTCAAATCGGTTCAAACATCCCGCCCGTGCTATGTACCGATAAAGAATTGACGCAACTTAGGCAATCCATCACACCCAATGGCGAGTTCCTAATCGCTACTTTTGGCAAGCGTGACCACGTAGCATTATTGAGGCTTTTCAAAAAATTAATCACCACGCATCCAAACTGTAAACTTCTAATTTGTGGCAAAAACGCCTAAAATAGACATTGATTCAACCTTACTACCGTATCTACATATTACGGGCTATTTGAATCGAGAAGAAGTATATAAACATTTGAAATGCAGTGACTTATTTATGCAATTTAGCACAGGGGAAGGCGGCGTTTGCAACAAAAGTGGCTCGCTTGCTGCGGCTTTTGTTGCAGGATTACCTATCTTGGGTAATAAAGGTGACATGACCAATCAAACTTTAATAGATGAGGAAGTTATTGTTTTTGCGGATAAGCAGGGAGAAGAAAATTTACCCATCCTTATATCGCTCCTCGAACATCCTGCCAAAAGGCAGCTTCATGCCCAACGCACTCGTGATTACTACGAAAAATATTTGGATTGGAGTACGATAGCTGAACAATATCTAGCTTGGTTAACGTAGAGCCGTTGCACGCAGCGCCTCTACGCTACAATATTAAACAGGCATTGCGTGCAATATCTCTACTGATTACAAATTTTTATACTGCTACTTTTTAATATCAATTTTCTTGCCTACCTTTGACGCAGGAAAAGAATTTCCATAGCAATTCACAACAACACATTTTTTAAGATGAAGACACTAGTACAACGTTTGGACCTTGTTATCGCATTTTTTATTGTTCTTATTTTGCTGTATTATTTCTTTCGTAGAGTCTAACACTGATGTCATTCAAGAAGCCACAGTTACAGTGGCACCTATCATCGGAGGCTAAGATTTAAAGAGTATTAACCAGCAAAAATCTAGGAAAAGAGTTGACGATTTGTAATACTCATCAAATCGTCAACTCCTTTTGCCTTCCATCAAATACAGTTGTTTTAGGGGTGAGCAATCAAGTATCAGTGTACGCTTTCAACCTATTTATTTTAGGTTTATAATTTATACTTACCTATTACTCTCCCACAGTTTTTTATTTCTCTTTTCATAAAAGGTATTTAAAATAATATTATTTCTCTCTAAATAAAACGACCAAAAGACCAACAACGTAAAATAAACAATTGGAATGGCAGTAGTAATTTTTGATACACTCAATAGCCTGCTCACTGAGATAGCGCAAGCCCAGCCACAGTCCGCAGAAGAAATTGAGCAGTTCCGAATCAAATACTTAGGAACAAAAACATCATCAAACCATTGATGGGCGAAATTCGTAATGTACCGAACGAGGATAAACCCAAATTTGGCAGTTGATTAACAAAGTAAAGCAAACTGCTGAAGAAAAATACGAGCAACTAAAAGCAGCTTTAGAAGGTACAAACGACCAATTCGATGCGGATTTGCTGGACACATCTGCACCCGGAGAACCAATACCAAGTGGCGCGAGGCATCCAGTTTCTATTATGCTCAATAAAATTATTGGCATTTTTGAACGCATCGGCTTTACGGTGGCGGAAGAACGAGAAGTAGAAACCGATTGGTACAATTTTACTGCCATGAATACGCCAGAAGACCATCCTGCACGCGATATGCAAGATACCTTTTACGTGCGCAACGCTCCCAACATGCTTTTAAGACCTCACACTTCATCTGTGCAGTCGCGCGTGATGACCACGCAAAAGCCACCTATTCGCATTATTGCACCCGGAAGAGTCTATCGAAACGAAACCATCTCCGCCCGCTCGCATTGTCAGTTTCATCAGGTGGAAGGGCTTTACGTGGATGAAGGAGTTTCTTTTGCTGATATGAAGCAGACGCTACTTTACTTTGCTAGAGAAATGTATGGGCGAGATACCAACATTCGATTGCGCCCTAGCTACTTTCCATTCACAGAACCCAGTGCAGAAATGGACGTTTACATGGGAACAAGTGACGAAAAATCTTATCGCCTCACCAAAGGTACAGGTTGGTTAGAAGTGTTGGGATGTGGTATGGTTGATCCAAAAGTGCTAGAAAACTGCGGGATCAATCCTAAAAAATACACTGGTTTTGCATTCGGTATTGGTATCGAACGTTCCGCGTTGCAAAATTATGACATCAGCGATATTCGTTACCTATTTGAGAACGATGTCCGATTGATGCGACAGTTTGGCAGTGCAATTTAGTGGGTTATTGGTTTGAGTGTTTCAGTGGTTGCTAATTTTTTTGAAAACAATAAAGTTTTGTTTTTCTCTAAAATATGGCTAAATTAAAAATATTGCAAAGATTGTAGCCAGGATACGCAAATAATATTTTAATTCCTTGTTTCAACGTTTCATTGGTGACTTGCCGCAATAATCAAACAATCACTATGCAGCAAAAAGAAGAACTTATCAATTGGGATATTTTTCAAAAATCGAAATGCGTGTAGGAACTATCCTCCACGCGGAAATATTTAAAGAAGTTACCAAACCAGCTTACAAAATAACCATAGACTTTGGGGACTTGGGCATCCGCAAAACCTCTGCGCAAATCACTCAGCTATACGAACCCGCTGAAATCATTGGTAAACAAGTTATAGCAGTTGTTAATTTTCCCACTAAGCAAATTGCAAACATCCAAAGCTAATGTCTCCTGCTTGGTGCTATGGAAAAAGAAGGAGTGGTCCTATTAACTACTGAACGCAAGGTAGTTAATGGGATGAGAGTAGGATGAAAAAA
>JAAUTG010000209.1 GCA_012031785.1 Saprospiraceae bacterium
AATCAAGCCCTTAGCCGATGCTTCTGCCAATAAAAATTGCAACTCTGCATAAGTCATAATTACACCTTTTGCAATAGACAATCCTCTTGAAGAAACCGCTTGCTCATAGAACAAATCACTAATACGAGACTGAAACTGAGGACCACCATTGAATTGAAGTGCCTCCACATCATTCAAACCATTAGGAATTCCTGCGTAAACCAATGATGCTGTACCTTCCGTAGCAGGTGTTGGGCGGAAGAAGATAGGCAAACGCTCATCGTTCAACATTTGCAATTTAGTCATCAAAGTCTGGCTGGCACGGAATTCATTGAATGAACCAATACGAGCTGTGTGCAAAGGAAACTGGTCAGGTGAAGCTGACAAGAAACTATAAACTGCATTATCAGTGTTGCTAGTAAAAATTGGTGTAGTTGCTGGAGCGTTAATGATAGCAGCCAAGTCGTCAGCTACATTCTTTACGCGAGAAATACGCATCAAATAACGTACACGCAAAGAGTTTGCTAATTTTCTCCACTTTGTAATATCGCCATTGAAAATGACATCGCCACTCACCACTTCACCTGTTACACTCAAAATGTCGTTAGCTGTTTTCAAATCAGCTAAAATACCGTTGTAGATTGCTTCCTGTGTATCGTACTTAGGATAGATGAATCCTTCTTTTCCACGACCAGCTTCGCTGTATGGTGCATCGCCGTAAGCGTCAGTTACCAAAGAAAACATCCATGATTTCATAATCAAAGCGATACCTTTGTAATTGTTCTGACCCAATTCTTCGCTTTGAGCAATAATATTGTTCACATCGCGCATGTTGTCATAAACCGAGTTCCAAATACCGTTGATTTCCCCCCACAAGTAACGGTCTTCATTTACGAACTGATTCTTAGCCGTGTGCTGAACCACGATATTACCAATACCCCATGCTTCACCTAGAACTTGGTTGATTACATCGCGCTGCACTTGAGGCAACAATAAAGAAGTGGTTACTGAAGTTGGCGCATTAGGATTGGTGTTAATTTCCTCGAAATCTTCTGTACAAGAAGGCACCACAAAAGCAACTGCCAACACGAGAAATAATTTGAAAAATATATTTTTCATTGTAAATATAATTTTTAGAATGACTTTCAGTCGTTCAACAAACTGCTGAACGACGGAAAGGAAATAAAATTAAAACTTAAAGTTCAAGTTAAAGCCCCAACTTCTTGTAGAAGGTAAAGCCACAGATTCTACACCTGGAATTATCGTACCACCTGCCGTAGAAGCAGTTTCTGGGTCAACGTGCGGTACATCTGACCATACTGCCAAGTTTCTACCGACAATAGAGAAACTAATATCACGGATAGGAGCTTTGCCTAAAACTCTATTTGGAATCGTGTATGCCAAGCGTGCTTCTCTCAATTTTACGAAAGACGCATCGTAGATAACACCTTCCACTAAAGAGCGACCTAATGTGTAAGAACTGTGCCATTCGCGTGCGCTCAACTCGAACGTGTTTGGTGAGAACTGACCTTCACCAGTTTGTACAACACCTTCTCCAACTACACCGTTGCCTTCTACATTCAAGTCATAGCCGTTTGCACGACCCTCCAAAGTTTCGATGATTTGACCACCTTCACGACCAACTGTTTGAGTGTGAGAATAAATCTCACCACCTTGACGCCAGTCAAACAATACGTTCAAAGATAAGCCCTTGAATGTGAAAGTATTATTGATACCTAATAAGAAATCAGGGTTATAGTTACCTAATTTGATGCGTTCAGTAGTGCGCAATGGCTTACCCGTGTTGTTGTAAACAATCTGACCAACATATTGACCAGTTGGGTCGTAGTAAGGGCTTTCTGGATTGTTGCTTACACGTACAAATCCAAGACCATACATATCTCCCATTTGCTCACCTACTCTTGCTTCAATAGTTACATAGCGGCTAGCCATCACATAACTTTTTACTTCTTGACCTGTGATTGGGTCCTTGAACAATTCTTTTACTTCACTTCTATTGACAGAGAAGTTAAAGTTTGCATCCCAAGAGAAAGCACTTGTCTTTACAGGAACAAGGTTTAAAGCTAATTCTACTCCTCTGTTCTCAATCACACCCGCGTTAATGATGCGAGAGCTATATCCAGAAGTGATAGACAATGCTTGTGGTAGAATTTGGTTTCTAGAGCTTGTAAAATAGTAAGTTGCATCTAAACCTAGACGGTTATTGAAGAAACGAGCATCAAAACCACCTTCATAAGAAGTGCTAATTTCTGGCTTCAAACTTGCATTTGCCAATACACTACTTTCTGAATAAGAAGGTGTTCCTTTTACAGGCGTTACTGGATTATAGACGTTATCTAATCTGAATGGCTCAGTATCGTTACCAGTTTGTGCTACACTAGCCCTTACCTTTAAGAACGATAGCGCGCTATTGTTAGACAAGTTCATCACTTCGCTCAATACAGCACTTGCACTTGCAGAGTAGTAGAAATAACTCCAGTTGTCAGCAGGTAAAGTAGATGACCAGTCGTTACGACCTGCCAAATCCAAATATAAGAAATCACGGAAACCTAGCTGTGTTGTAGCATAAACAGAATTAACGCGCTTTTCAGAACGGAAGCTAGAAGACGCTAGTGCAACTCTTGAATTACCTAAAGAATAGATACCAGGCACTGCCAATTCAGGAGCAGAAATGTCGGACTGGTTGACGGTTTCTTTTCTCAAGTTACCACCCGTAAATACGCCTAGCGTAAAATCTTGAGACAATTGCTTGTTATAGCTCAATAAAACGTCCAAGTTAGTTTCCTGCACTTCAAGGTTTTCTTCACGATAGCTACCACGCTGGAAACGTTGTGTAGAGTATGCTCTTCTTCTATCTCTAAATTCGTCGTTTACGTCTGTAGCTCCGCGAACCATAAAGCTCAAATTTTCATTGAACTGGTAAGTCAATGAAGTGTAACCAAATATGCGGTTATACTTTTGACCGTTGGTGTTTTCATAAACGTTGAAGAACGGATTATCGTGGTAGTTATAGTTGAAGTTAAATTGGTTCAAACCAACACGACCAGCTTGCCAGTAGTCTCTCAACGAATTCATATTCACGTTACGACCCAACCAGCAGTTGAACAAGTACATCAAATTTTCTGTACCGTAGCTCAAGCTAGGACGATTGCCGCTATCTCCATTGATGTAGTTTATCACTGCACGAGCAGTCAACTTATCAGACAATTTGTAGCTAGAAGAAAAGGCTAATGTATTTCTTGTTTGATCAGTGTTAGGAACAATACCTGTCTGGTTCAAATAAGTGTAAGACAAACGAAAATCACCTTTGTCATTGCTTCCATTTACCGCAAAGTTGTGAGACTGTAATGCGCCTGTCTCAAAGAAATCCTTTACGTTGTCTGGCTGAGCAACCCATGGCGTAGCAGCAACTGTACCGCGAGCAGCCAACTGAGCGTTCAAGTTAACAGGTCCGATAGAAGTGAATAAGTTACCTACGTCAGCACCACGAAATCCATTGCTAGTAGGACTATCGAATTGTGCAAGCACTTGACCGTCGTAAGAAGGTCCCCAGCTTTCGTCAACACCGTCAGCAGTACCACCGCCGTTTCCATCTCTAAATTCAAATAAACCACCTAATCCTTGTCCATATTGATTCTGGTATTCAGGAAGTACAAGTGCATTTTCAAACATAATCGTTGAATTTACAGTCACACCAATACCTTTTGTATTTTTACCAGACTTTGTAGTAATTAAGATAACACCGTTTGCACCTCTTGAACCGTACAATGCTGTTGCACCAGCACCTTTTAACACAGTCATAGACTCTACATCGTCAGGGTTTACTAAGCCTGCACCATTACCGTAATCTACTTCTTGGTAGCTACGACCAGCGTTGCCATAAAAACCGTTAGCGATAGGTACTCCATCAATTACGAACAAAGGTTGGTTCGCGCCGATATTCAAAGAACGCTCCCCACGAATCGTTACGCGAGCAGAACCACCCAAACCAGAAGGGTTGCCCACCACCTGAACACCTGCGATTTTACCAGCTAAGTTGTTGACCAAGTTCGCATCTTTCGCTTTATCCAAGTTTTCACCACTCACTTCCTGTACTGCATAGCCTAATGACTTTTTCTCACGGCTGATACCTAGTGCAGTTACTGTCACTTCGTTTAAGCCTACCGCATCTTCAGAAAGGGAAATGTTTACTTCGTTAGATTCGCCAACTACAATTTTCCTGTGTTGCGTAACCCACGAAAGAAAAAACTAATGTACTGTTAGGAGCTACTTCAAGTTGGTAAGCACCTTGTAAATCTGTTACAGTACCCGTGCTAGTACCTTTGACGATAACACTTACTCCAATAAGTGCTTCATTGTTAGTCGCGTCACTTACTGTACCGCTTACTGTTTTTTGCGCTGTTGCTTGGAAGCCTACCAAAGAAAGTACGGCAAACAGGCACAAAAAGCGCGTAAAGCCTTGCATTTGTGAAACAAGTTTCATAATTTTGAACAATTTATTTAAACAATCAATTTTTCGCCGAATGTCCTTTCTTGAGGGCGTTCGGTTTTTAATAATGCAAAGGTGAGGACAAAAAGAAAAATTATCGTAAATGCAATATTAAGATTAAGTTAATAATTTTAACACAACCAATTGATTTACAGCAATATAAAATTTAAAATTCCAAATAAATAGATGAGCTAGTGAGATAAACAGAAATAATATTCTATTAAATCAGAATGATAAGCATTAAAAAAAGTGTTAAAAAGGTGTTTACAAAATGCTTTTTTTATATTCGATTGTTATATAGTGCCTATTTTAGAAAAAAGGTATTGGAGTGTTGGTTTTTAGTTTCAACAAAAGAAGCTATTCAGTTACCCTTTGACGATTTTTACAAAGCAAATTGCTCAATTATGTCTGCTTGTAGCTATGTCAAGGGCTTCAGTCCTGATACTATTCCTAGAAAAAGTCCATAAAAAGATTAACAATCCGCGTAGTTGCGGCACGATAACTCCTACTTGGTCGCTTTTCGTGACGCGGCTACGCGGTTCATCGGTGATTTTCAATTTTTCTACACACAGAGTCGCCACTAGCCACCTGCAAATAGCAAACTGTATAAAACCAAAGACTAACAACCCATCATCAAATCACTTTTTGACTTTTCTCAAATCTAATGTATTCGGATAGTCCTCGTTAATAGGCGTTTCCAGCAAAACGAAATCCGAAGGCTCATGCTCTATCAAACTGACATAACGATAAGGTCGCTCCACCAAACTTTCTTGGTTCTTGACGCTGCTAGTTGGAATACTGTGGTTATAATCCCAAAATCTAGAGATTCTTCTTCCTTCGGCTTCATAGCCATTGACGGGAAAAGTATCATAACTGCGTCCGCCTGGATGTGAAACATAATAAGTGCAACCGCCAATCACGCGATTATTCCAAGTATCATAAATATCGAACACTAACGGTGTGTCTATATCAATAGTTGGATGCAGTGCGGATGGTGGATTCCATGCTTTATAGCGAATGCTGGCAACAAATTTTCCTTTTGTGTTGGTGGCAGTCAAAGGCACGACGATTCGATTGCACAACAACCTGTATCGTTCTGTGGAAAATTCTTCTACCAATACCTCCACACGTTCTACGGAAGAATCCACAAATCTTGCTGTACCTGTGTTTGACATTTCCTCTCCTAGTACATTCCAAGGTTCTATGCCTGCTCGCAGCGTCAAGCGTACTTCCTTCACGTTTACTTTTCCCAGAATGGGAAACCTAAATTCAAAAAACGCATCCAACCATTCCATTTTAAACGCAAAACCATTGGTATTCAAATAGCTTATTACATCTTGCAAATCTTCTTTCACGTACTGATGAATCAAAAACTTATCATGCAAGCGAGTTCCCCAACGTACCAGTTTTTGACGATAAGGGCGTTGCCAAAAAGCAGCCGTCAAAGTTCGAATAAGTAGCAACTGCACCAAACACATCTGCTTATGAGGAGGCATATCAAAACCGCGCATCTCCAAGATACCCAAACGACCTGATTGAGAATCTGGGCTATACAATTTATCAATACAAAATTCTGCGCGATGCGTGTTGCCTGTCATATCAATCAGCAAGTTGCGAAAAATGCGATCAACAATCCAGAATGGTGGATTTTCGTATTTTTCGATTTGCTCAAAAGCGATTTCTAGTTCGTACAAGGTTTCTAAACGTGCTTCATCCACGCGTGGTGCTTGGCTAGTTGGTCCAACAAAGGCAGAAGAAAACAGATAAGACAATCCAGGATGGTTTTGCCAAAAATTCACAAAACTTCTCAACAAGGATGGCTTTCTCAACAAAGGACTATCTTGAGGCGTGAAGCCACCAATCGTAATGTGATTACCGCCGCCTGTGCCAGTATGCCTACCATCCAGCATGAATTTTTCAGCCGTTAGTTTGGATAGCTTCGCCAAGTCAAACAATTGGTCATAATTCGATACAATAGCTCGCCAAGACGTTGCAGGATGAATATTGACTTCCACCACACCAGGGTCAGGCGCAACCACCAGTTTTTCTAACCGATAATCCACAGGTGGATGATAGCCTTCTATCAAAATAGGCATAGAAAGCGCGGTAGCTGTTTTTTCTATGCTATTTAAAAGCAGTACATAACTTTCTAAAGATTTTAATGGCGGTAAAAACACATATAATTTCCCCGCTCGTGCTTCTACGCACAAGGCAGTTTTTAAGGTATTTACTTGATAATTAGCAATAACTTTTGGATTAGAAAAAGTGGTTGGTTCAGGCAGTGGCGGTAAACTATCCAAAGGACTTGCTTCCAAAGCTACATTTTCTAATACCGATGAAAATGTTGGTAATCGCTCCAAAGGTAATCGCAAGCCAGCAGGTGAATTACCGGGAATCAAAAACAAATTTTCACGAGTGAACGCCCATAAGCAAGATTTCCAGTACTGTTGCGCGTAGTCGTACTCCAAAGGCAGTACGTAACCTGTAGGATTTTCTATGCCATGCTTTAAAATTTCTAAAAGTTTTTTGCGCTGTAAACTATCTTCTTCTCCAAATTCATTGGGATTCACATTTACTGGCAAATTACCCTTTTCCCAAAGAAAGTAATACGCATCTTCGTAGCAAGGCATACCATATTCAGCCGCTAACCCTAACTGTGAACATAAATATTGCATAAATTGCTGGGCATCACCCACTGTGTGTCCATAATCTGTAAAAGGATCTCCTAATAAATGAGTATCTTCCCAAAGTGCATAGCCATCTCTTCTCCAAAAAATCGCATATTGCCAACGTGGTAGTGGCTCTCCCGGATACCATTTGCCTTGCCCAACATGAATAAATCCATTTTTACCAAAGGCTGCCTTCAATTGATCAGCCAATTGCCAAGAAGTAAAGCGTTTGTGTTCGCCGTGTGCAGCTTCGTTCCATTCTGGTAGATCTGCATTTTCGGTACTTACGAAAGTTGGCTCACCACCCATTGTAAGTCGCACATCACCTTGCTGCAATACTTCTTCCACTGCATCGCCAAAAGCTAAAATATCTTCCCATTGTGCCTCGGAATAAGGTTTTGTGACTCTTGGCGATTCATAAATACGCTCAACAGTATTACTAAAATGGAAAGTTACCTCGCAAGGGTCTGTAAACCCACTAATGGGTGCAGCACTGGATGGATAAGGCGTAGCTGCCAATGGAATATGCCCTTCTCCCGCAAACAAACCCGAGGTAGGATCCAGTCCAACCCAACCTGCACCAGGTGCATATATTTCCGCCCAAGCATGTAAATCCGTAAAATCGTTAGACGGACCGGACGGACCTTCTACTGGTTTTTCGTCCGCAGTTAACTGTACCAAATAACCAGATACGAACCTAGCTGCCAAGCCAAGATGCCGCATAATTTGTACTAAAAGCCAAGCCGAATCTCTGCAAGAACCTAATGCTTTGCCCAAAGTGGTTTCACAGTCCTGTACACCAGCTTCCATACGGATGGTGTAGTTAATATCTTTACAAAGTTGCTGGTTGATTCTTACTAAAAAATCGTTTGTAAGTTCTTTTTCACTGGCGGTGTTTTTCTTTACCCAATCCATTAGTAAAGAACCCCGTTCTGTAATCTCTAAATAGGGCGCAAGTTCTTTTGAAAGTTGTGGGTCATACGTAAAAGGAAATTGCTCTGCATATTCTTCCAGAAAAAAATCAAAAGGGTTCATGCTAATCATGTCAGCAATTACCTCCACATTAACGGTCAGTTTATCAATTTTTTCAAGAAAGACCACCCTGGCTAAGTAATTACCGAAAGGGTCTTGTTGCCAATTGACAAAATGATTTTTAGGCGAAATGTCCAAAGAATATCCCAAAATAGGAGTACGAGCGTGTGGTGCTGGTCGCAGTCGAATGGTTTGAGGAGAAACATGAATTGGTTTATCATACACATACTGCGTAAAATGCCTCACTGCAACATGAATTGACATCAGAACAATTTTTTTGATGTTTAGCTAATTTTCTCATCTTTTTTGCTAGGAATACTAGCTAAAAATTTATTTAAAAATCAAGATAATACA
>JAAUTG010000210.1 GCA_012031785.1 Saprospiraceae bacterium
AAGCTGGAGGACTAAAATTAGGATGATTTCAAAGTATTGACTATAAAATTTTACTAATCTGATAAATCAATTACTTAAATATTTCATTAGATAATTTATCATATTAGTCGTTCAGCTACCTATTTTTGGACTTTACTAAAAGTTAACTTTATAACATCAGTTATTACTCAACTCATAACCAAATCAACAAACAACCAGCTATTCACTCTTGACGGGCGCAACCTTCCCAAATGTGATTTTTCCAAATCAACTTTGCTTTACTATCAAATAATTCTCCTGACATGCTATCCATACATTTTTCAGGGAATAATTCTAAGATAATCATTTGATTCTCTTTGTTTTTTGCTTGAAGCACCATGTGTGTACTGTCTTTCTTGGCAAAGATTTCCGTGCGATAAAAAGCCATTTTACCTTCTTCTATAGTTTGCAGATAAAAGCTATCTTGATCCATAGTTAGCTTCCAAAATGGCTCATTCCCAATACACACCATGTTGTATTTACTGTCATGCTTAGCAGATGATGTCAAGGCTAAATCAAGCTGTTTTTGGGTTTGGCAAGCTAATAAATTGACAAGGAACAATATGTTTATCAAATAAATTCGCATATAATTGTTGGTATTGATATGAATATTTTAAATGGCTTTTCTTTTGTTACTATTCGAGTTATCAAAACACTAAATAGCTATGTTGATATGCATAACGTGTGGTGAAAATAACAAAAAATTCTGAATGAAGTCATAAACCGCATCTTAAAATTCAATTTTAAAATGCGGTTTATATGATATGACTGTCAAATCTTTAAACTATTATAAAATTTTAATTATTTAATTTTATTTTGTGCTTCTCAAATAGAATTGTCATGCCTGTAAAAAGTATTTATGTAGCTGCTACTCGTCAGCATGTGGGAAAAACAACATCCACACTCGGTTTGGTCACTGCATTCAAGAATAAAGGTATCAAGGTGGGCTATTGCAAACCTGTGGGTCAACAATCCATCAACTTCAACGATTTACAAGTGGATAAAGACGCGCTTTTATTCTCAGATGTTATGGACTTTGAGTTGGAGGCAGATGTACATAGCCCTGTCATTTTAGGCAAAGGTGCTACGGCTGCATACATTGAGCATCCTGAATCCTACAACTATCGCAGTCGCATTGAGTATGCCTCTCAAATCATGGAAGCGCGCAACGAACTTGTCATCTACGAAGGTACAGGACATCCAGGTGTAGGTAGTGTAGTGGGTTTATCCAACGCAGATGTAGCCAAAATGCTCCATGCTGGCGTAGTAATGATTGTAGAAGGTGGTATCGGCAGCACGATTGACATGTTAAGTCTTTGCATGGCAAAATTTCAGTTGTTAGAAGTACCTTTATTGGGAGTGATTCTGAACAAAGTAGATTCTTCTAAGACTGAAAAAGTTGCGCATTACGTAGGAAAGGCATTGAAAAAAATGGATATTCCTTTGCTCGGCATCTTACCTTATGATAGAAGTTTAGCTTTTCCACTGATGAAAACCGTTTGTGATGCCGTAAATGGAGTGGTAGTGTATAACGAAGAACGACTTGCGAACAAAGTGGAAGATATTATTTCTGGTTCTTTACTGGACACGGCTCGATTGGAAACTTCTGATGATTTGCTATTGGTAGCCAGTTCCAGAATGGTGGATACTGCGGTGTTGAAAATAGAGGAAATGTCAAAATTATTCAACAGAACAGGTTCTCCACTGTCAGGTATTGTTGCCACAGGTCCAGGAGAATTGCAGCTAAAATCGTTGAATTACATCCGAAAACATGAAATTCCTTTGGTGCGTACTTCTTTAGATACCTTTGGCGTAGTATTGAAATACAGCCATATTGAAGTCAAAATTAACCGCGCCACACCTTGGAAAATCAACCGCGCTATACAATTAATCGAAGAAAATGTTAACCTAGACCAGTTACTTGATCAAGTGGAACTTAATTCACTTTCAAAATAGGGATACAAAGTTTGAAGAAGAAAATCAGGTGCATCAACCGTTTTTTGAGTAGTGCGATGCAAAAAACAGAGCTTGACTTGACCTCCATTAATTAATTTTTCGATTCGTTGAAAATTTCTACGTAAAACGTAATATACCTTTCAGGTAATTGACGCAAGGTCGTTTCAACCCTCAACAATTCGTCGTAGTAAGCAGGTCTTATATAGCGCGTATTGAGTGACATTACGGGCATCATAATCCCATGTTGATCTTCCATATCCCGATAGGTAATCCCCAATGCACGTAACATTTCTACACGCCCAATTTCATAGTATTGCGCGTAATGCCCATAGTACAATAGCCCATTTTATCGGTCTCTCCGTAGCTTACTCGTTTGGTGATGCTGTGTTTAAACATGGTTTTGACTTTTATTGTAAATGGACAGGCGAACCTGAAGTTGCCTGTCTATATTAGCCTACTTTCAAATTAATGCTCTTTCTATGGGACAAGTCATACAGTGTGAGCCACCTCTAGCACGAGATAATTCGCTAGAAGGTAATGTAATGATTGTTCGCTCCACTTGTTCAGGTGTTCGTTCTCCTTTTTTGAATTGCTCCAAAAGCGTTTCGGCACTAACAATCTCATAGCCATAGTCCCGAAAAGCATTTTCTGTTCTTGGGTTGCGGTCGTAAGTAATAGCAACACCTGGCTTCAAAGTAACTAAATTACAACCATCTGTCCACTGCTCGCGCTCTTGATAAGGCGAAACGCCGTCGCCTGACCAAATAAATTTCATGTGTGTGTTCAATTCAGTAGTGATGAAGTCCATCATATTAGCATAATGATTCGTTTGTCCGTAATTCCGATGAATTTCTACCGTAGAGGCTAACCCTTCTCGAATGATAGGGCTAAATCCAACAACATGGTTATGATTGATTTGCGTAAAAATAGTATCCAAGTGCATGTAGGCACGGTCATTTGGAATATTGACCTGCACTACATTTCTTACTACTCCTTTGTCGAATAGTGCATCTTTAAGAAGGTGTATTGCGTAGGCATTGGTTCTTTCACTACATCCGATAAATAAGTAATCTTTGTGCAAAATCATAGCGTCGCCGCCTTCCATAGCTGGAGCATCGCCGCGCTTACTGGGAGGAAATAAATCTACATTATTAAGGTTGATGAGAAAATTTTTTTGAGCCAACTCTTCAAAAATAGGATGCGCCCAGAAGATGAAGCGCGTGAGATAGTTTTCTCTAAACCTCGCTTCTTTGGCAGCTTTAGTGATTATTACATGTTCATTAACCACTACTGCAATATCTCTAGTGAAAATAAAATTGGGAATAGGGTCAAATAAAATATAGTCTTCTTGCTGGAAGTAGCCTGTGACTAACGTTTCTGCCAAAACAGTTGGTTCTAAATCGTAAAGAACTTTCTTGTAACGCTTTGGTAACTCTTCATAGTCCACAATATAATCAATCATCTCTCTTTTAGCTTCTGAATCCTTGATAAGGGCTTCTAAAAGCAGTTGCTGCGTTTCCAATACATTTTCCTTACCCACAAAAGCACGCAAAATATCAGTGAAAATATCGTGTTCTGACTGCATCCTAGGCAGATGGACAATATCATCAAACAGCAATTCTTCTGCGCGTTTTGGAGAAATACGTGCTACGCCCTCATCTGGACGATGCACAATCACGCGCTTTAGTGGCGCAATTTCTGAAGTGACTAAAATTTTACTCATAATTTGGTTCTATTTTAGCTCTTGGTTGCGCAGCCTTTTACAAGTACATGTTTACCAATAGCTTGATTTTAAATTTTATTTGGTTAGATTTTGCTGTGGCGTGAATTAGCGCGCTCTTCGACAGATGATAATGCAGTGGAATACTAAGCTAGAAACTAGCACTTGCTGACTATCATTGTAATAAGGTATTCAACTAAACCCTGATTGTGCAAATAAAACTATTTTTTAAGAAGATTGAAAAATATTTCTCAACTTAGCCTTTAAATAAACAGACTAAATAGGAAGCTAAAACCTTTTTGGTGAATGATTTCGTAAGCATTTTTAAATTTTCTTACAAACACAATCTAAATTAGTATGAAAAAAGTTCTTATCTCTACCACTTGTTTTTGGAGTGTGGTCATGCTGGCTTTGGTCGGGCAAGCGCAAACCATGAGCGGCAACAAAACTGCTATCATTCAGTCCGTAGAAAAACACCAAGCGGAATTGATTAAGTTAAGTGACCAAATTTGGGCATTAGCAGAAACGGCATTTGAGGAATCACAATCCTCCAAAATCTTATCTGATTATGCTATTAAACAAGGATTTAACGTACAGATTGGCGTAGCAGAAATGCCAACTGCTTTTATTGCCAGCTACGGCTCTGGTAAGCCCATCATCGGGATTTTAGGTGAGTTTGACGCACTGCCTGGACTTTCCCAGCAAGCCAGTCCAAATAAATTACCTTTAAAAGAAGGTGCTGCTGGACATGGCTGTGGACATAATCTTTTTGGAGCAGGTAGTCTAGGCGCTGCTATTGCCATCAAAGAATTGATGCAACAGGGTAAAAATAAAAGGCACTATCCGTTTTTATGGTACACCCGCCGAAGAAAAATACTTCGGTAAACTCTACTTTGCGCGCGCCGGCTTGTTCGATGACCTAGATGTATGTTTAGACTGGCATCCGAGCGCAAAAACGAGTGCAGAAGTACAAAGCTCTCAAGCCCTGGTGGATTTTATCGTGGAATTTAGAGGACAAGCTGCTCATGCTGCCGCAGACCCTTGGAATGGAAGAAGTGCATTGGATGGTTTAGAATTTTTTACCACTGGCTTGAATTACATGCGTGAACACGTCAAACCCTCTGTCCGCATTCACTACCAGATTCAACATGGTGGCGACGTAGTAAATGTGGTGCCAGATTACGCAAGAGTTTGGACGCGAATCCGTGACTCTAAGCGCGCAGGAATGGAAGAAGTGTATGCAAGAGCAAAAGAAATTGCTAGAGGTGCTTCTATTATGGCAAACGTGAGTTACGAAATTACCCTAGTCTCTGGTTTGTACGAGGTGCTGGTTAATAGGACAGGTGGAAAAGCACTTTACGATAACCTTACCCTGCTAGGTGATTTGACTTACACCCCAGAAGAAATTGCTTTTGCGCATGAAATCCAAAAAGCAACAGGAAAACCTTTAACTGGGATTGATGGTAAGGTACAACCTTTTGAAGAAACTCGCCAAGACCCACGCGGTGGATCAACAGATGTGGGAGATGTAAGTTGGTTAGTTCCCGAAATTCGTTTAGGAGTTACCACTGCCCCAGAGGAAACGCCTTGGCATTCCTGGGCGGTGGTGGCTTGTGGTGGTATGTCTATTGGGCATAAAGGCTTAGTTTATGCGGCTAAAGCATTGGGTATGACGATGGTGGATTTATACGAAAAACCAGAATTAGTAAAAGAAATTCAGGCAGAGTTCAAGATGCGTAAGGGCGATGCCACTTACCAAGCAATTTTACCTGACGGTCCACCACCTATTCCTGGAAACTAATAGATAGATAATGCTGCTACCTTTGAACAGTAGAGGTTTGCAAAAGAAACGTCAGTTATTAGGTGTCTAAAACTAGAAAAATCTTGGTACTGAGTTGTACCAAGATTTTTTCTTTTTACTGCGAATTTAGTTCAGAGAAAAACGAACCACTACACCGCCAGCCGTATTGGTGATTGGAAAAGAGGTAGATACTTTTGGTACAGTACGGTTGTAGTCGAAGAACAAGCGTAAAGCCAGTTGCTGATGTAGTTGATACTGTGCTGAAGGCGAAAATGATATTTGTCTTGTTCCGCGAGTAGGTTCTATGATATTTTGATCCAAAATGTGATTAAAAGTAATATTATCTCGCCAAGAAAAATCAACCTTCAAGTCCAAGTCACCCACATTAGCTGCTGAAGCGCCGCCTCTTCCTTTAGATACTTTGTTTAGTAAGTTATCCGGTTTTTCTGGTTCACTAGCCTTCTTTTTCTTAGGGTTGTTGCCTACCATATTCTGTAAGAAGCCAATGTTCACTTTTTGCATTCGCCAGCCAAAGCCAAAGGTATAATCTTGTTGTTGCGTTTCTGCCAATTGATAACTGACAAAACTCATGGCTAACGTTCTTGATTTAGCAAAACTCAAGTTAAAAGAAATATTATTTTGTGTACGAATATCAACACCTAGTAGTGGAGTAAACGCTTCTTGTATCACTACTTCAGGTATTTCTAATTGCGAATAAAAATCTTGGGTGTTTGGACTCAAGCCACCTGATGTTTGCAAGTAATCCAAATCGGTGTTGAAAGTATTGATTTGAAGTTTAGAAGTATATCCGTGCGATATGTTTATGCTTTGGAATAACTCTTTGAACTTGGGCAACTTCGATAAACCATTGTAGGAAACGCGCCAGTTCGGAAGTGGCATTTGTTGAAACAAATTACCGCGCACATAGTCATTCTGTACGCCAACTTCTGCGATGGTTTTGCCGCGGTAAGCTGCCATGAAAGAAGAAATTAGCACATCTTGCTGCACTCGACCATAGCCTTGCGTGTAACCTTGTAAAGCTTGAATCGTGTCCGCATGGATACCTTGTCCAAGCAGTCTTGAAACTTCCAAACGATTCGTTTCAAAGGTTTTGAACAAGTTAATAATTTCATCTTTGCTATCTTGAAAGAAGGTATTGAGCGCGAAATAAGATAAATTCAACGAGCCTACGTTTCTAGGTACGGCATGTATCCAATCGTTAATACCATCGTTCAAGGTATCTTTGTAAAACTGAGTATGATTTTCTATAAAGCTGCGGTTCATAGTAATATCAATCCGAAAATCAGGAATTGGCTCTAAATTTAAACTCGCATCCAGCGTTTGAGTATATTGTTGTGCCACCTGCTGATTCAAGAATATATCTGACGATATCCAACTGGCATTGCCCCTCGCATTAGAAATTTGATGTAACCAGTCCTCCGCAGTGTAAAAGTCTTCTTGATTCAACGTGCGAATAGAAGGTTGCCATCCAGCCACAAAATCTAACCCTGGTGCTTCAAAGCCATCACTTAGACCCAATATCCGCGTGGTTGGTGAAAACCAGCAACAAGGTTGCGTACTGCTCGGAGTAAGATAGTCGCCCTTTTCGCACCAGCAAGAGTGGGCGAATGAGCGCACGCTCTGCTTTACTTGGCTCGCGCTGTTTCTTCTCTTTTTCTCCTTCTTTTGTTGCCTCTTTATTACTGCCACTTACTGGACGTTTTGCGCCTGGACGTTGAGGTGTTGGGCGATTAATTTGTTTTAGATAGTTCCATTCATCGTACAGGCGGTCAAAATTAAAATCTCCTGTAATCTGCCTTTTTTGACTATTTTGGATGATATTACCTATGCTTTGGGTATTTATCGCTGCCGCAGTCCAGCCGTATGTAGCGTTATATTGTGCCCTCAAGGTAATCCAATCCATGAAAGGTAGCGATTTGGTAGGTACTGTAAAGTTTAAACCCAAGTTATGTGTATAGTTTTTTGGTCGCCCAAAATCTTGAATACCTGACCAAATACTATCCCTAATGTATTCTTTTACTTGTGCATCGTTGAAATTTGGGTTTTCTTCTCTCAGCCTAGCCTCATTAGGTTCGTCAATGATTGCCAAACCCGTAGAGTTGAAGTTGAATTTCAGGGATTTTGCCAAGTCCCAATTGAAGGTAAAATTGCGATCCCAAGTAAATTGCTTATTGAAGAAAGTTGAAAATATAGGGTCTAAATCAGTAAACCGATAGCGTGTCTCTGCGGTTTCTCGATACATGGCAGTACTGAAGGCAACTGAATTGGGAATGGGGTTAAAGTTGAAGTCACGCAAAAATTTTAACCACTCCGAATCGGGTAGCTTTTTGAATGGTTCTATGTATTTTGATGGAAACGAAAAGCCATAATCCAAAGAGGCTTGGTCGCTTTCAATACGGTCATACTGGATGAGTGGATCCCGTTTCTCTGTTTCCGTATGTCCATACGAAACCGTAAAATTTGAAATATCCCAAGGCAGTGGTGTACTATTGCCTGTGCGCTCCTTACGCACATTATTAAAATTGAGGGTTTTTAATTTCTGTTACATTTTGTGCCAACTCTTTGATTTCTTCTTTTTCACTTGTGGTGCTTGCGTTGGCAATTTTTTCGGATAGAGGAATATCCAAATCGTAGGGGTCGAACTTAGGCGAAATAACTGTTTTGGAGTAGGCTGCATACAATGGTAAGCGCAAAGCCCACTGTTCAGGTAAGAAGCGACTCAATTCAAAATTGCCTGCTACATCAAATCCCTTAGTCTCATCTAAGGAGCGCTCGGATAAATTTTGATCCAAACCTCCAAAACCTATACTGCTATAATTTCCAGCTATGCTCAGGCTACCCAAGTCGGCGAGCTGAAAATCCATTCTACCCACTGCGGCATAACCACCCTGCTCATTTAGTCCTGTCAAGCGCAACTCGTTCGCCCAAATTTCTACACAACGGCTTGCAGTTGCTCCAGTTGCAGAGTTTCGTACCCCAATCATTACAGTCTTGACGTAACCTAAGTTTGG
>JAAUTG010000211.1 GCA_012031785.1 Saprospiraceae bacterium
TTTAATTAATACATTTTCTAATTTTAAGTCTAAACTTTTTAACAGACCTGAATCTAAGAACTGTCCAATGGGTTAGAAACTGATAAATAGGTCTTTATCGTATATAGGTTTATTTTATTTTTAGTTAAAAGGCTACTTGTTATTTATTCCTAAACATTTGAAACCAAAGTAGCTAGGGACCAAAGACTAAATTACTAAACATTAACTGCGTAACGTCAGTAAATAATTTGAACGTAAGTTGTAGAAAAGTAGTTAAATTAGAGCAGATAATAAATATTTTGTTGTTAATGTGATATGAATAGTGTAGAATATTACGTTTCTATCTTTCAGAAACCGATTTTTATCAGCCACAAAGCGCATATATTGAATCAGTTAATTATTAATCTTACAAATAGCTGCTTGTTGGTAGCACTTTTGGCTTACCAGCCGCAGCTACAAGGGCAACAATGTGGGTGTTTGAATTGCCCTGCTGCTATTCCTATTGATGACGTTACTTTTGGCGTAGATTATGGAGTGGCAGGACTAATGAATGACGACTTGGCAGGTAGTCAGTGTGTACAGTCCGTGTCTATTGAATTTCAGCACAATAGGCTACAAAATATGATTGTTGAGCTAGTTTCGCCATCCGGACAAGTAGTACCACTAATTGGACCGCATCTTCCTTTTGGAGGCGGTTTATCTGGTACATTTGGAGCAAACTGGAATATCCAATTTGTGCAGTGCTTACCCAATGGCTTTGCTGCTCCTGACCCTTTTGTAGGACAAGTTTGGTTCAATGGAGACCCTGGTTGGAGTGTTTTTGGAGGTAGTTTCGTCGGCACATATTATCCAACAGAAAATAATTGCCTAGAAAGTTTTGATAGTGGCTCCGCCAATGGAACTTGGCAATTGAGGGTACAAAACTTTAGTTTTCCACCAGTTCCTGCACCAGGTGTGATAGCTTCGTTCCGCATTACTTTTTGCGATGAAACCGGCTTGGGATGCTGTGCGGCGGATGGTGGTACACTATCTGTTCCCCCTTTGATAACCGATTGTGAAGGTGCGCCTTCCTTGCTTATTCCAACGACTCCAACTTTCACTGGAAATGCGCCCGATAGCTTGTTGTATGCTTATCGCTATTTGATTATTCGCAACGACAGTGTGGTAGCCGTACAATCATCGCCGAATTTACAAAATTTTCCCGCTGGCAATTATCTAATACAAGGAGTTTCTTTTTTACAAACTGATTCTGTGGCACTATTTCAAGATTTTTTTACAAGAAGCTACAGCGATTTGGTTGCTAATTCTTTTTCCTCGTGTGCTGCGCTTTCTAGTAATACGTTCCAAGTTAATATTTTGGCAAATCCACCTTTGACAATACTGAATGATAGCTTTTGTGAAAATAGGTTTTATGTATTTCAAACGGATACATTGCGGATTGGAGGAACTTATCAATTTACTTTACCAAGTGCTAATGGCTGCGATAGCATTTTACAATTGAATTTAACTCAAATACCAAGTGTAGTTACAAACATTCAGGACGGTATTTGTCAAAATGGGTTTTATCTTTTTGGATCTGACACGTTAACATCGCCTGGTACTTTTACCCAAACATTTACTAGTATCGTCGGTTGTGATAGTATCGTTAATCTGGAATTGACGATACTACAAGAAGTGACACTGAACCTTCAAGCAGAAATTTGCGGCAATAGTTTCTTTGTGTTTGGCAGCGACACTTTGCGAACGGCAGGCAATTACCGCCAAACTTTGACCAGCACAAGTGGATGCGATAGTTTGGTGAACTTGCAATTGTTGGTAGCAGACTTAATCGCTACCATTGAAGCACCACAAGGTCAACAAATTAGTTGTGATACAGATAGTATTCTTTTAATAGGTCGCACTAACGATGCAAATGCCCAAATCTTCTGGCGATTCAATGGAATGATATTGAGCGAACAAGAAATACTAAATGTAAGATTAGCAGGTAATTATGATTGGGTGGTCGTAACTAAAGACGGTTGCACTGATTTTGCACAAATCGAAATAACTGTGGATAGTCTAGCGATTACAGGTGCGAGTATTTCAGTTGTGCAACCCGTTTGTGAAGAGCTTAACAGCACTGGCAGTGCCATCGTTCAAAGCGTCATAGGCGGTAAAGCACCTTACTTATATGCAGTAGATGAACTACCTTTTCGGCGACTAATAGTTTTTCCACACTCACTTCGGGAGACCATCTATTGGTTGTTCAAGACGCAAATGGATGTGAATGGGACACCATCATTACCATTAGCGCGCCAACTGATTTACAAATAGACTTAGGTGAAGATCAGGTGTTGCTACTAGGCGACCAAGCCTTACTAGAGCTTTTTGTCAATAAACCTTATCGTAGCGTGCTATGGAGTGCGAGTACAAAAGACACTTTTTCCTGCCAGAATTGTCTGCAACAAGTGGTAAGTCCTACAACTGCGACGGTATATAGCGTACAAGTGATTGATGAAAACGGCTGCACAGCACAAGACCAAGTAGCAGTGTACGTGGAACAGAACTATGCTATTTTTTTCCCAAATGCTTTTTCGCCGAATGGGGATAATATTAACGACTACTTTTTCATCCAATCCAGACGCAACGTGGTAGCACAAATTGAACAGTTTCAAGTATTTGATCGCTGGGGAAATATCGTTTTCCAGAAAAGCGAATGGCAGCCCAATGCAGAAAACGAAGGTTGGGATGGTGCTTCAAATGGAAAAATAATGAACCCTGCGGTATTCACTTGGGTTGCTAAAATAAAACTTTTGGACGGGCAATCTATAATTTTTTCAGGAGAATTAAATTTATTAGATTGATTTTTAATTAATTGAAGATTAAGATATATTTTTATATATTATATACCAATATGAAGGTATAACGAATCACAGAACTTCTCTTATTTTTGCATCGCATTTCATAAGTTACAATTTCATCTGCGTCAGCCCGATATTAATCGGGCGTAATTTGACGTGGTTTTAATCTCCTTGATGAAGACCCTTTTGGGTTTCCCATTTGCTAGGAAAGTTAAAATTATAATTTTCTATTTTGTTTTAGAAAACTACAAGACTTGTTTGTTGGCAAAATAAGAAAACAAGTGATTGACGACTAACGCATTAAAGGCGTTCTTGAGATCATTTTAGTTTAACGAATACTTTTGTACAAATAAATTTATCTTTTTTTTAAAATTAAATTCACTTTCTGATTGGGTTCTCCGAACATCCTAAATTTTTTTCCGTAAGAAATTTCTGAATAAGGAGTAGTCAGAAATGACACAATGTCTTTATGGATTCTTTAAAAATGATACTCAGAATCCTATCAAGATAGAAATACCTCAAAGCAAAGAGGGAAAGCTAATTTTTGCTCTATACTTAGTCATTCAAAACATGAAAATCATTTTCCTATGAAACATTTTACACGCCTAGTCGGTTCGTTTTTCATTTTGCCTTTGCTTTTTACTCTTGTTGTAGGGCAATTGGCGCAAGCCCAAATTTGTAGCTGGCAATCTACCCAATCTAACATTACAGGAGTTACGCCAGTGCCAGCACCAAACGGTAGCTTCGTTGATTATCTAACCATTGACATCAATTTGGACATCAACTGTCAAGGTATATTTCAGTTCTCTTTTGCTTCTTCCGCTTTCGGCAACGCTTGTAATTTTATTGAGTATTACGACCAAAACGGAGTATTGGTGGGACAAGAAAATACTAGCAGTGCAAATTCTAGTACTTTTTTGTTCAATAATACGCATTTGGATGGTCAATCTACTACTCGCGCCAAGAAATACTTTTTTATATGCGCAAAAGCAAATCCATCTGACCCTTGTACAGAATACAGAGCTATTTTTATCAACTCTGTGACAGATAAAGTAGGACCTACTTTTGTAAATTTCCCTTCAAATAGAGATTTATTTTGCTCTAGTTCTTTTCTTCCTTCCAGTACAACTGGAAATATTATCCCCAATGTGGATGTAAAAGACAATTGCGGACAAGTATCAAGAGTCACTCATACTGACTTTGACGATCCCGCTTTGAAAGGACAGGCATATTTAGGTGGTAGAATCTGTTTCGTAAAAAAGCGTACTTGGATGGCGACAGATAATAGAAATAATATGTCCCAAAGGGTTCAAAACCTAACTATTTATGACAACAGCGCGCCTGGTTTTGTAACAGTAAGTTTCAATGGAGTGTCCATTGTGCCTTCAGAAGTAACAGCCAGCACTACAGGTGGTTTTAGTGCTGACCGAGTTTTTGCTTATGCCGCTGCAACTGTATCTTGTGATAATACGACGGCTGCTTTTGACGCATTTCGTCCTGCTGCTACGGATAATTGTGGTCTTGTAGGTAGCCTTGCCACAGAAATCACACCAACAGGTGGTGAATTGGTTGGTCGTTCAACTAATCCAACTTTGCCATCTTTCTACAATTATTTTATTCGTAGAACTTGGCAAGTTTTTGACCAGTGTGGTTTTACTTCTGTGGCTTACCGCGACTATGAAGTAAAAGATTTACAGTCGCCGACAATTGCGCCGATAGCTGCATTTCAAGGAACCAATGCACCTATTCTTACTGCTAACACGGGTACAGCTAAGACTTATTTTATTGCAGAAGATGTTTTCCTTTCTGGTTGTACGCCTATTTTAAAGTTAACGCCAACCTTATCGGATAACTGCGCAGCTACTGAATTTCTTGTAGCCACTTTTAGAGTAGAAGTTCTAAATAGCACTACCAACAGCTTTCAGTTTGTAACAGATGGCAATTACAATCCATTTGCTGGTATTGTTCTTCAGTCCGAAAGGAGTTATCGAGTGACGATTACATACAGAGACCCCGCAGGTAATAATACTCAGTTAGTGGCAAATGTGAAAACCACTGCGCCATCTATAAATATACTTTGTAATCCTCTACCAGTGCAGAAACCAATTAATTCCACAGGCACTACTACTATTTCATATCTTGAATTTGTGGATCAAACCATTATTGTATCTGCTTTGAGCAATCTTTGCCCTACTACGACAGGATTAACTTTCCGCATGAAGCGTACCACAGATGCTGTTTGGCAGGAAAGTAGTGGGGTAGCTACTATCGTTAATGGATTGCCAAATATTTTGAATGTGAGTTTTCCAGAGCTTACTTTCAGTTGTGGAGATGTTGGAAAATTGATTGATGTAGAGGGGCAGATTAGAGACGCAACTACTGGACAAGTGATTGCTTCTTGTACAAGGCAGGTACAAATTCTACCATCTCAAGATGGTACGATTAATGTAGTCCGTTTTGTTACGCCAGCGACATCTGCTAATGCTTCTGATGGACAAATTGCACTAAATATTTCTACAGTACCGCTTCTTTCCCAAAATTTCAATATTGTTTGGACAGGACCAGTAAGTGGAAGCGCGAATGGCGTTCTACCAAATTATAGTATCACAAATTTGCCTAGCGGTACCTACACCATCACCATCACAGGTACTGCGACTTGTGCTTCTACAGTTATCACAGAAACAGTGACAAGCAGTGTACCGCTTCAACTCGGTTATGTTTGTCCAGTGGGGGTTGCACCTGGTGGAGTTGTCACGGTGCAGTTAAGAGCGATAGATGGTTTTGAGGGTATTAATTCTTTAAGATTTAGTATCACTGTTTCAGGCGTTGCTGACGCTGTAATTAGTAGCATTGTGGCTTTAAATAGTTTTCCTACTGTTACTTCAGGAGACTTTGTACAGGTTGGGGCACAAAGAATTGATTTCAATTGGACGCGCACTACTGGTATTAATTTACCTGATGGTGAGACCTTCCTTTCTTTCAATGTAAGTGTTCCTGCCACTGCCAGCATTGGTAGTAACTTAGTGGTTCAAGTGGGAGGCGGACCGAATAACATTTTCCAAGCTACTCAATCTTTAGGTAATGGCAGCAACAGAACCATTACCCCTCAGATTGGTACAATTTGTGCCATTCCAGTAGGTACTGTTCCTACCGGTAATTTAACGGCTGGTGGTTTCGTTACTTTCATGTCAACTGGTAAGCCCTTGAGCGCAGTAAACATAAACGGCACAGATGACGGAACAAATTTAACACCAAGCACCACTAACTCAACTGGAGCTTACAACTTCACTAATATCAGTAGTGGCAGCAGTATTCAATTGAGAGCCTCTTTTACAGGATTGGCAAACGCCTTCCAGCTAAACGACATAGTGCTTTTAAAAAGATATTTGTCTGGCGCACTCCCTTCTGAAATAGGAATCACTTCTGGTTATCAATTGATTGCAGGTGATGTAAATAATGATAATCGAATTGAGCTTAGAGATGCTGTTCAAATGGAAAGAGGTTTGATTGGATTTTTACCTAGCGAAAATGGTTTTGACGTGAATAGCTGGGTATTTGTGCTAGGTTCTCAAACTGTTCCAGTAAGCGCGAATATTCCGACCTTAACAACCATGTTTAGCACTACTTTGACAAGTTCTGTCACCAATGCTAATTTTGTAGGTATTAAGAAAGGGGACGTGAACCAAAGTGCATCAGTTAGCCCTAGTGGACAAACTATTGAGAATAGAGCTTTGAGTTCACTTACAAGCAACGACCAAATGCTAGAAGCTGGGAATACCTATTTCTTAGCTATTAAAGCAAGCGAAGTTCAAGCTATTGCTGGATTACAAATGGAATTTCAATATAAGGAATACGACGTAGCTATTGAAGAAATAATTACAAATTCTGCATTCTCTAGCCGAGGCGACTTTTTACACAAATTTGATAATGGACAACTTCGCTTGCTTTGGACTGATGCAAAAGGTGTGGCTATTAAAATCAATGAACCTTTAGTAACATTAAAACTAAAAGCATTGACGAGCGGAAAATACCTAAGTCAAGTGATTGGTTTGAACAATCAAGAAGATGTAAATACTATCTATACTGATGATTTACAAGCAAAAAACTTATCTCTTCAGTTTGTGGATGATAGTGCAAATAACACGTTTGAGTTGGGAGTGTCACCGAATCCAACTAAAGAAAAAACAGTGATACAGTTCAATTTACCTGTCTCAGGTGAGGTTGCTTTAACTTTAGTAGATTTATCTGGTAAAGTGGTGTTTAGACAAACACAATATTTGGAGCGCGGTCACAACCAACTGCTCTTAGAGCGTGGTCGAGAACTACCAACCACAGGAGTATTTTTCTACGTGTTAGCCACTACAAATCATCAAGCGAGTGGTAAGATTGTAGTGATTGATTAATCATAATGATTAGTGAGCCAGAAACACAAAAGCATTGGAGTACGGTAGTATTCTAATGCTTTTGTCTGTTTTAGAAGCATAGTTAGAAGTAGTTTTACAAAGTAAGTCGTTTTCACTTGCAGCACTTGTTCTAATGTGCCTTTTTTAGGCAACCTTCTATGAATTTCATCGTAGATTAAACTAGATTTTTTTTCCGAAAACCGAGAGTAAGTAGGTAGATGTTTGATTCATCATTTGATTACCTACCTAATTCTTAGACAAAATAATATAAAGTCCAATGCGAACTTTACATCTACTACTTATCTTAACAGTATTTATCTGTTCTTTTTTCACGCCCTCAAAGCTGTTTTCGCAAGAATTAAGAGCAGTACAATTGGCTGCTGGTTGTGGTGATAATGTCATTTCTGTTGAAATTAGACTCCGCAACATCAGTTCAACCACAGGAATCAGTCATTTACTAACTTGGAACGACCCAAATTTGACGCTAACAGATAGCGACATTACGCCATCTTCAAAGTTTGATGCTGGTTTTCGCATACTCCCAAATGCCCTCAGCGTAGTCTGGACAAAAGGAGTAGCTATCAATTTCGACAATGACGAGGTAATTTACACCTTGAGGTTTAGGTTAAATGGCGCGCTCAGCGGCAATGCCATGGTCAGCCAAGCACCAGACGACCCCGACCGTTTGCCTCCTAACTCAGTGGTGGACGCAATTGGAAATCCATTAAGCTATACTTTTATACCTACCAATCTTGTACTAGGAAGTGGTGGGAACGACACTACTGCACCACGTATTAGTGGTTGTCCTAGCACTCAAAACGCTGTTGCACCTTTAGGTCAAACTGCAACAGCAGTCAGTTGGACAGAACCAACAGCCACTGATGACTGCCAAGTGATTACTCAACGAAGTCACCGACCGGGTGATAATTTCAGCGTAGGGACTACACGAGTGCGATATATTTTTAGTGACCCAAGTGGCAATCGAGATAGCTGTATCTTCAACGTAGTTGTCACACAAGGCACTACTGGCGGCGGCGGCGGTGGAACTGGTCCGCAACTGGTAGCCATGCAGCGCAGCGCCAATTGTGGAACCACAGAAATTATTGTAGATATTAAACTGCGCAACATCAGTTCAACCACAGGAATCAGTCATTTACTAACTTGGAACGACCCAAATTTGACGCTAACAGATAGCGACATTACGCCATCTTCAAAGTTTGATGCTGGTTTCGCATACTCCCAAATGCCCTCAGCGTAGTCTGGACAAAAGGAGTAGCTATCAATTTCGACA
>JAAUTG010000212.1 GCA_012031785.1 Saprospiraceae bacterium
AGAAATAATAAGATTAAATTCAATAAGATTAAAAATACTTTTAAAATGAAAAAAATAGTACTAACCTTTATTTTATGCTGCATTGTTGCTGGCGTTGGGATGGGGCAAATTTCTACGTTGGTTGGAACAGTGGAGGCGAACGGAGAACCTCTAGCTTTTGCGACAGTGGGCGTGGAAAACACTACAAAAGGAACGACTACCGACGAAGCTGGACACTTTGAATTGGCAGTTGGTGGTGGGCAGCAAGTGCTGGTAATTTCCGCAATAGGATACAAAACTTTTAGACAAGACTTAAAAGTGGATAGTAGCGAGGTGATTCATCTCGGCGTTATTCTCTTACAAGAAGATGTATTAGGTTTGGAGGAAGTCGTAGTGACGGGGACGATGAAGGAAACTTTTATCGCAACATCGCCAATAAAGGTGGATATTATTACGGCTAAGTATTTTGAAAAAAGAACAGCGCCCACCAACCTCATGGAAGCCGTGACGCTGGTGAATGGCGTGCAAGAAGTAGTGGCGTGTGGCGTGTGTTTCACCAATAGCATTAGCATCAACGGTTTGCCAGGTCCTTACACGGCGGTACTGATGGATGGTACGCCAATGTACGGCAATTTGGCTTCTGTTTATGGACATAAATGTATCGACCATGATTATTGAGCGATTTGAGGTGATTAAAGGACCTAATTCCACGTTGTATGGTTCGGAGGCAATGGCAGGCGTAATTAATATTATTACCAAAGACCCTGCGAAACAGCCTGTGCTTTCAGCGGATTTGATGGGTACGACGCATTTGGAATCGTTTGGCAGCTTGGCATATTCTCCGAAAGTAGGAAAATACAAGGGATATATTGGGCTGAATTACGCTTACATCAATGATTTTCAGGATAGTAACAGTGATGGCTTTGGCGATAATATTGGTTTGGATAGAATTTCCTTATTCAGTAAATGGATCAAACAGGGGAAAGGCTCGCTGCCAATGGCTAGTTTTTCAGTAAAGTATTATTATGAAGATAGGCGTAATGGGGTGAAAGATTTTTTTGATGACCGTGCCTATCGAACTTTGAGAGGAAGCAACCAAGTGTATGGAGAAAGTATTTATACGAATCGAATAGAATTATTCGGTACGCAGCGGTTTAAAAATTTGGCAAACCTAAAATTGGATTATTCTGCCAGCCATCATTTGCAAAACAGCTACTACGGTTCCAATTTTATGAAGCAGCACAAAGTATTGGTTTTGCAAATCTAACTTGGCAAGAAAGCCGTAAGCATCACGATTTGTTGTTTGGCTGGACTGCGCGTTTGCAGCGTTATGACGACAACACCGTAGCTACACCTATCGTGGATGAACAATTTATTCCAGGTATTTTTGTACAAGACGAATGGTTGATTTCTCCCGTATGGACATTGTTAGGAGGATTGCGTTTAGATCATTACAATCGGCATGGTTTGATTTTTGCACCGCGTCTGGCAGCAAAATGGAAACCCAGCACTTGGACAACCTTGAGGGCTAATTTGGTACAGGTTTTCGAGTGGTGAATTTATTTACAGAAGACCACGCTTTTGTGACGGGGCAGCGAAAAGTAGAGATTAGCGAATCGCTCCAACCGGAGCGTTCTTATAATGGTTCTCTGAATTTCAACCAAATTTACACAATAGGTAAAAGTCAAGGTTCTTTGGATGTAGATGGTTTTTACACGTATTTCACCAACAAAATCATTCCCAACTACAATGAGCCACAAAAAATTATTTATGCCAACACTCAAGGTCATGCCATTTCCAAGGGTATTGGGATAAGCATGAATCATCATTTTGTCTTTCCCTTGTCGTTCAATTTGGGCATTAATTACCAACAAGTGGAGGAAGTCAGTATCAATGAGGATGGTCGCAAAAGTGTCCATCCTTTAGCTTATGCGCCCAAGTGGAGTGGGGTGGGGTCAGCTAATTACGAATGGCAGAAACCCAAACTCACACTAGCTTATACGATGCGTTACACAGGCGCGATGGCTTTGCCAGAAGTGTTTGATTTGGACGACACAGGAAATCCTTTGCCAGTGGCGCGTCCAACTGTTTCTATGCCGTTTTCGTTTCATAATCTTCAGATTACCAAAGCGTTCTGTAAAAATACTTGGCAGGTTTATGCGGGGCTTCAAAATATCCTGAATTACCGCCAACCTATTTCGCCCTTAGTCGGTTACAACGACCCCAATGCTGCTAAAGGTTTTAGTCCTTTTTTTGATACTGCTTATGCCTATTCGCCTTTGCACGGACGGGAGTTGTATGTTGGGGTGAGATGGAGAGCGAGGGATTAAGCGAGTGAGAAGTGGAGGGATGGGTGATTACAAAAATATTTTTGTTTGATGCGTCAATTCGTTATTATCTATTGTCCTTGAATTATAGTATCACCAATATGCTCAAATCACACTACTCCCTGCAAATGTAAATTTTAGCTACCTTTGCTTGTGAAATAAATGTAAAACATGGGCTTAGGGTTAGATATTCTTAGAGGCATACTTGGTATGCTAGTAATCGTAGGGGTTTGCTATGCGTTTAGTAAAAATCGTGCTGCCATAGATTGGCGATTGGTCCTGACAGGAATTGTGCTGCAAGTGGTGTTGGCATTATTGATTTTGCAAGTTCCTTTGCTGAATGCACTGTTCGATTGGATGGCAAAGGGCTTTCAACAGATTATTGCTTTTACGGACGAAGGTTCAAAGTTTTTATTCGGGTATCTTATTAAAGATGTGACTATTAATGATAAACTTAGTTTAGGCAGTATTGTAGCTTTCAAAGTGCTACCTACAATTGTTTTCTTTTCCGCGCTGACAGCTATGCTTTATTATTTGGGTATTTTGCAAAAAATTATTTTTGCTTTTGCTTGGCTTATGCGTCGAACCATGCGCCTTTCAGGAGCAGAAAGTTTAGCCATGGCAGCCAATATTTTTATTGGACAGACCGAAGCTCCACTCGTCATCAAGCCTTACTTACCGAACATGACACGCTCTGAAGTGTTCAGTTTAATGACAGGTGGTATGGCGACTATTGCTGGAAGTGTGTTTGGAATTTATGTCACCTTTTTAGGTGGTGCAGACCCTGTGCAGAATCAATTTTTTGCTAAACACCTTTTGATTGCTTCTATTGTGTCCGCGCCTGCGGCTATTGTTGCAGCTAAAATGATTATTCCCGAAACCCAACGCAAAACGGTGGATGAGGAGTTACTAATTAAGGTGGACGCTGGCAACAATTTGTTAGATGCTATTTCTATTGGCACGACGGATGGGTTGCGTTTAGCTATCAATGTAGGCGCAATGCTGTTGGTATTTACGGCGTTAGTGTATATGTTGAACTTCTTTTTGATACAAGGTCCTGGCGAGTGGTTTAATCTCAATGATGCAGTCAAAGCCAGTACGAATGGACGATTTGAGGGTTTTAGTTTCACCTATCTGATTAGTCTAGTTTTTGCGCCTGTGGCTTGGTTATTGGGTACACCCAACGAAGACTTACTCGTGATGGGGCAGTTGTTGGGTAAAAAACGGTGATTAATGAATTTGTAGCATACAGCGATTTTATGGAATTGCGCAAAGCAGGTATTGTGTTACAAGAAAAAACTATGATTATTGCGACCTACGCGCTTTGTGGATTCGCTAATTTTGCTTCCATCGGTATTCAAATTGGCGGCATTAGTGCGATTGCACCCAATCAACGCGATACGCTTACCCAACTTGGGATGCTTGCTTTGCTGGCTGGCACAGTGGCTAGTTTGATGACTGCCGTAATTGCTGGCGTGGTGGTGCGCTAAGGTTCTTATTTGCGTGTATGGATAGCAACAATCGGTAATCCATACACGCGCGCTTTTATTTTCTATGAAACTCAGCGTTCACCACCTGCAAGTCAGCTTGCACAATGGCTAACACTTCTTTTGGGTCGCTGCGTTCGGCATTGAATTCAACGAGCCACAAATTGTTGTTAGCGTTCAATCCAGTCATAATTCTCATTTGCTGCCTTCCGTATTTTCTCACCCATGCGTTGGCATCCACTTCAGGCTTGAGTTGTACTCTGATTTGGTTACTGGCAAGATTACCGTTGGTAGAGGTTGTTTCAGGTGCAGTGCGTAACTGCCAGTTGGGTAAATTTTCGATGGCTTCTAATGCAGCTTGTATTTCCATTACTTTTTCGGGTCTTCCGTCCTTACCTACAATGGTTTTGACGAAATCCTCCGCATGATAGCTAATAGTAACAGTCTGTATATCAGGTACTTTTCCGCGATAGGCATCATTAAACTTATTAAGCTCGGCGGTTTGAAGTAGCGTTTTGAGGGTACGCAACTCGGTGTCTGGAAGTTTATTGATGTAAAGTCCTTGTTTGTCTGTGAATTGTAGCCCTTCGTAAGTGACAACCCCGTTGGTATAGACAATTAAATGATAGACTGGACAACGCCCAAAGCAAGATCCTTTTGAAAGTTGTGCTAACACATTGAGGTTGGTGAGGTCAGTTTCTTGCAAGCGATAGGTATTGATAATACTACAAGAAGTTAGCATGAATAAACTGAAAATCAATAGGCTATGTTGTATTTTCATAATCATTTTGTTTGAAATTAGGAATCAAAAAACTAAAGCTACCAAATGTACCAATCTTATTTGTTCTTTTGTCCATTTAGTTTTAGCTTACTTCTTATTTTGTCATTTAAAACCACTGCAAAAAAACAAGAAGAGTTATTTAACAAACGAAAACTTTTAAAAAAATGTTCAACGCCGCTTTAAATCATTGATTAAGATTGGTGATTTGAGGGACTGTTCATTTGTTATGATTGGGTGATTTACGCGCTCATCTTCAAAAATACAACAGGATTAAATCATGCAATAACCAAGTAACCAGTTTCGTAAAATCAAGCACTAAAAGAAAAAAAGAAAGTACCTGAATAAATACAGGTACTTTCTTTCCTCAAAATTAAAAAATTATCCTACTCCATTAGTTATATCCTGGATTCTGCGGATAGCCTCCTAATGTTCTGTCTATCTGATCTTGTGGAATTGGACGTACCACATGGAAATCCTGAATGTTTGGCGCAGCTTGTGGATTGTGTAAACGCACGCGCTCCACCAATTTACCGGTGCGTACTAAATCCCACCAGCGATGTCCTTCACCTACTAACTCTCTGGCGCGTTCATCCAAGATGAAGTCCAAAGTTACATCGGCAGCTGTGATTTCCATTGCGGCTTCTTGACCCGGTTGTGCGGCTCTTCTTCTCACTACGTTCAAATCTTCAGCAGCACCTTGTGTATTGCCTTGCTTCAAACGCGCTTCTGCACGCAACAAATAGCCATCCGCCAAACGCATTAGGATAAAGTCGCGCTGCCCTTGTTCTTTTTGACGGTCAGGACGAGTAGGATCAATCCATTTGTTCAAAGAAGGGAAACGACGCTCATCCCATTCGTTGCTGGAATAAACGGTGTAGCGTGTTCGTGCTTGCTTATCCGCCGTCCAAACATCATCTGTGCCAGGTCCTGGAATATACATTGCCGTATCGCCCAAGATAAACTTAGGTTGCCCTACCAAACTCACGTCAACAAAGCCTTTGGTTGCTTCATCTGCTGTCCACTTTGGAATATTACTTTCTCTATTGGAAAACCAAGCATGTTTAAAGGTTTTATCGTAACGCGAATCAATTGTTCTATTCCATAGTCCTAACAAGAAAGGGGTAGGACGGAAACGCTTCCAAGGACGACCATTTTCAATGTCGCGTGTCAATCCTGGCAACACATCATACTCCATCAAGAAATACAAGTGTCCTCTATGTCCTTCATTATCAAGCCCTTCATCCACTTGCGATTTTGAGTTTTGTACAGTAAATACTACTTCGCTATTTTGCTCATTGCTGATGTCAAATAAATCAGCAAAATCGGACAGTAAAGCAAAATCATAATTGTTAATCACGTTGGACATGAGTTGTTCTGCACGATCAACATCGTTGCCTTCTGCAAAACTTTTGTAACTTCTTGTCAGCAATACTTTTGACAACAAAAATTCAGCAGCAGGCTTAGTCGCTCGACCATAATTGCCTTGAGCATCTGGTAGCGTTGATATAGCGAATTCTAAATCTGGTATGATAGCTTGTTTGTAAATTTCGCTTTGTGGAGTATGATTAGCTGTCACCACTACACCTTCTGTTTCTTCTAAAGAAAGATGAGCATCCCCATAAGTTGTGACGATCATAAAATAATACAAGGCTCTTAAAAAACGAGCCTCTGCGAAGCGTTGAGTTTTTAAATCATCAGCGATGGGAACATTAATACCGCGATTTAATACTGCATTTGCCTGATTAATACCTCTATATAAGTCCCTCCAAGTGTCGCGAACGAAAGATTGGGTTGGATTTAAATCTCCATTGTAAAAATTGTAGGCTTTATGACTGCCATCCGCACCATTTGTGTAAGTATCTGTTCCAAATACAGTCAATGTAAATCCTCTTTCTACACCAAAAAATGGTTTCATAGAAGAGTAAGTGGCTTCTACGGCATCTTCAAAGCCTGAAGGTGTTGTGTAATAACTTTCTGGTGAAACATCTGACACAGGCTCTTCCCGTAAATAATCTTCGCAGGATTGGACTAAAAACGCCACCACGAGTAAGATTAAAATATAAATTCTAGATTTCATTATTTTAAAATTTATGTTGTTCAAAAAAATAAAATGATATTACTTTCCATGGAGGGCTTTATCTTGAGAAGCCCTCCACAAGATGAATTAAAACTGTGCATTAACACCAAACAAAATAATTTTAGTAGCAGGAATAATCGCATCGCCAGCCCCTACAGTTGGAATACCATTTGTAGCGGCTACATCTACTTCTGGATCGAATGTTTCATAAGGGGAGAACACCAGTAAGTTCTGACCTGAAACGTACAACTTCAATCGAGACATTTTTAACTTTTCGGCAAAAGCAGTCGGTACAGTATAACTAAACGACGCATTTCTTAATTTAACAAAGCTACCATCAAAATATGCGAGTGTTTCGTTATTTCTAGGAAATTCTTGGTTTTGATTAGGGCGAGGGAAGGCGTTAGTTGGGTTATCAGGTGTCCAATAATCCACATCCAAATTATTGTAGCGACCAAACAAGCCGTTTAAGCTACCACTTCTATGAAATTCGCTTCTGATAGTTCCTCCTTGACGGAAGAAAAAGAAGAAACTCAAATCAAAGCCTTTGTAAGAGAAGCGATTGGTGATACCCCCCAAGAACGTCAAGGCACGTCCGTACCTAGTATGATACGGTCATCGGCAGTGATGATACCATCGCCATTTTGGTCTTTCAATTTGATTTCACCAGGCACTTTGTTTTCTGCTGCTTTTGCCAAATCTACTTCATTAGCTTGGTAAATCCCAATTTTTTCGTAGTCATAGAAAACCCTAATTGGTTCACCAATAAACCAGCGGTTACCAATGTCATCAATGGAATTGCCATTTTCATCTTTCAACGCCAATTCTTTAATCTCTTCATTGTAGGCCGAAATATTGAAATCAACAAACCATTGTAAACCATTAGGATTGTCAAGGATAGCAGCACCTAATGAAAATTCAATACCGTCAGATTGCGTTGATCCTGAGTTTTGAGTAATGAAATTGTAACCAGTAGTTGGAGGCAAGAATCTGTCTAACAGCAAATCAGTAGTATTGGTTCTGTAAACCTCTATCGCACCATTTACTCGACCATTAAGTATGCTATAATCAATACCAATATTAAGTGTACTAGATGCTTCCCAGCCTAAAAAAGGATTTGGAGCCTCATTCAATCCAAAACCAAGAGCGGGAGTTTCATCCCAAGCATAGACAGTGCCAATAAGGTTTCCAAAAGTCTTGTATGGCGGAATAGAAGTATTTCCTACAGCACCATAGGAAGCTCTTAGCTTTAATTCATCAAAAAAGTTACATTTTGCATAAATGATTCTTCTAAGATACGCCATCCTGCGGAGAATCCTGAAAATATCAGCCACTTATTGCCACTTGCAAGCCTAGAAGATCCATCAGCTCGCACTGTCGCTTGAAATAAATATTTGTCATCAAATTCATAATTTATTCTACCCATAAAAGAAGCCAAAGACCATTCTTCTAACCTAGAGCGTAAAATTACCTTTAACAGAAGCAGTACCAATGTTATAAAATAATTGGGATTCATAAGGTAGGTTCGATACCGCACTTTCGTGGCGTTCAAATCTTAAACTTTGAATACTTTGCAAAGCAGTGATACCTAAGTTATGCTTTGTCCCAAGTGTTCTATTGAAATTTAAAATATTTTCTAGTGTGTAACCCGATTCTTCTTCGTTATTGATGAGTGCATTTGAAAATACCACCGCGATTTCGGTTGTATTTCTACCGATAAATTCTCCTCTTCTAAGCAAGCGCACATCCGGACCGAAATTCACCGTATATTTCAACCCCTTTAAAATATTCGCTTCGATATAAAAAGGCACAAAAATACGAGTAATTTTGCGTTCATCCACTAC
>JAAUTG010000213.1 GCA_012031785.1 Saprospiraceae bacterium
AACCAAGCGTTCTACGGACTGCTCGATAGCATCGTCATAATTGCCAGATTCATATAGTAATTTGGAAGGCGTACAACTACATATTAGCACCAATACTAAAAAGCACAACTGATGTATTTTTCTCATTGTCAAAATAGTAAATATTGAAATCTAAAATGCAAGAATCACCTCGCATTTAGTGAGTTTAATTTTCGATTTCAAATTTACAGTAATTCTCATTTGTTAAAATACCACCTTGCGTTAATTCTTTACTAAATAAACAAATCGTATTAAGATACTTTTAAGAGTACAGCAATAGTTTGGTGACGATTAGGTAAAACACTTTTTAGGTAAGCTCCTCAAAAAATATGATGAAAAATGGAATACTTACTTAAAAGAGTATTTAGCTCAGCCAAATTTCGTGCTGACAAAAAATATATTGCTTTTTTATGATGCTAAATGAGAATTATTCGTTATCAATGATGATAATTTGGCAAGGCAAAAGTATTTTTGCAAAGTCAATAATACCCTTTTTGTACGTAAATTATAAGTGAATAAAAAATTACAAGGAAAAAAGATTATGAGCAAATATTCATTCATTGCAAACGCTCACCCAGCTTTCATAGAACAGTTGTATGAGCAGTATCAACAAAATCCAGACCTAATTGAGGAAAGCTGGCGCACTTTTTTTAAAGGCTACGATTACGCTACTGATGATAATGGTAGCAGCAATGGTAGCAGCAATGGTAGCAGCAATGGTAGCAGCAATGGTAGCAGCAATGGTAGTAGTAATGGTCATGCCAATGGCTTACCAAATACCAACGTCGCAAAAGAGTTCAAACTAATCTCACTCATCAATGCCTATCGCTACAGAGGGCATCTTGAATCTGACACTAATCCTATTCGCAAGCGTCGAGACCGAAAAGCCACCTTGCAAATCACGGATTTTGGTTTGTCAGAAGCGGATTTAGACCAAACTTTTCTAGCAGGTCAAGAAATTGGGTTGCCGAATGCCACACTTCGTCAAATCGTAGCTCGTCTTAGGTGGGTTTATTGTAGCCACATTGGTTTTGAATTTAACCATATCCAAGATAGAGACCAACGACGTTGGTTAAGAACGCGCATCGAACAGCACGACCCTAACAGTTACGGATTGGATATTAATAAAAAACGCAGAATCCTAGAAAAACTCAATGGTGCGGTAGGGTTTGAAAACTTTTTGCACACTAAGTATGTAGGACAAAAACGCTTCTCTCTGGAAGGTGGCGAATCTACTATTGCTGCCCTAGATGCCATCATTAATGAAGGTGCGAAAAATGGAGTAGAAGAAGTGGTTATTGGTATGGCGCATCGTGGTCGTTTGAACGTTTTGGCAAACGTAATGGGCAAGACTTACGAAATGATATTTAACGAATTTGAAGGTCGTTCTATTCCCGATTTGAGTTTTGGCGATGGTGACGTAAAATACCATCTGGGATATGCTTCACAAGTGGAAACACCAACTGGTCATACTGTATATTTAAAACTAGCACCCAACCCTTCTCACTTAGAGTCAGTTAATCCAGTGGTCGAGGGGCTAGCGCGCGCAAAAGCAGACCTTTTATATAATGGCGATTACGACCGTATTTTACCTGTTTTAATACACGGAGACGCATCCATAGCAGGGCAAGGTGTGGTTTATGAAACTGTACAAATGTGTAAACTAGATGGCTATCAGACTGGAGGTACTATCCATTTTGTTATTAATAACCAAATTGGTTTTACCACTGACTTTGAGGATGCGCGTTCCTCCACGTACTGTACAGGAGTAGCGGGCGTAGTGCAAGCACCCGTTTTTCATGTCAATGGCGACGACCCAGAAGCCGTAGTGTTTGCTTGCGAGTTGGCGATAGCATATCGTCAAGAGTTTAACAATGATGTATTTATTGATATGGTGTGCTATCGAAAGTACGGACACAACGAGGGAGATGACCCGAACTTTACGCAACCAGAGCTATATGATTTGATTGACGTACATCCTAATCCAAGAGAACTTTACTCTAAGCGACTTATCGAGCGTGGCGAATTGGAGCGAGACATGGCGGAGCAGATGGAAAAATCTTTCAAAGAAAACTTGCAAGCTCGTTTGGACACGGTACGCCAAGAGCCACTTCCTTATAAACTTCAAGAGCCTGAGTTGGCTTGGGCAACTTTGAATCAAACGCCACAGCCGCAAGATTTCGACGCTTCTCCAGAAACAGGTATAGATGCTGCTACGCTGGAAAAAATCACCAATCATTTGACCCAGTATCCTTCTGATTTAAAGCCTGTTGCAAAAATGGATCGCCTACTCGGCGCAATGAAAAAGTCCTTGTCAGAAGGAAAATTGGATTGGGGAATGGCAGAGTTAAGTGCTTATGCGTCCATTTTATTGGAAGGAAAAAATGTGCGTATGAGTGGACAAGACGTGCAACGTGGTACTTTTTCCCACCGCCACGCCATTATTCACGACCACACCACCGAAGTAGAATACAATCGTATTAACCATATCGAAGCACAGCAGGGTAAATTCCAGATTTACAACTCTTTACTTTCGGAATTTGGAGTGCTTGGTTTTGAATATGGCTATTCGTTAGCTTCTCCTGATAATCTTGTGATTTGGGAAGCACAGTTTGGCGACTTTTACAACGGCGCACAAACTACTGTTGATCAATATATTATGTCAGCAGAAACCAAATGGCAGCGCAAAAGTGGTATCGTCATGCTATTGCCACACGGTTACGAAGGACAAGGACCAGAACACTCTAGCGCACGCTTGGAGCGATTTTTACAGTCTTGTGCGGATTATAACGTCACGGTAGCTAACTGCACTACGCCAGCTAATATTTTCCATTTGTTACGTAGGCAGTTGGTCCGTCCATTTAGAAAACCGTTGATTGTGATGTCGCCAAAATCATTGTTGCGCCATCCAGAAGTAATTTCTTCTTTGGATCAATTTGTGACCGGTACGCGCTTTCAAGAAATCATAGACGATCCTGAAGTGGGTCCAAGAAGTGGTAAAAAAATCAAGCGTTTATTACTTTGTTCTGGTAAAATATATTTCGACTTACTGGCACAAAAACGCGAACTAGATCAGAAAGAAGTAGCTATTGTACGTTTAGAGCAACTCTATCCTTTACCATCGAAGCAACTTGATGAAATTTTTGCACGATATAGCGAAGCAGAAATCTACTGGGTGCAAGAAGAATCCGCTAACATGGGAGCTTGGCAATACTTATTGAGCAATTTCTGTGGTAAAAAAGATATGAAACTCATTGCTAGAGCCGCTAGTGCTTCTCCTGCCACTGGTTTCTTGGTAAGACATAATCAACAGCAGAAGGAACTCAAAGAACGCGCATTTGCAGGGTTATAAGTTCTGTTTTGAGTTACTACAAGCTACTTGAATAAAATGATTGGCTGCCTCTGGCAGCTAATCATTTTTTACTTCATCTTAAAATTGCTATTTTATCATTCTGGAAATTAATCTTGTCAAGATATACCACAAGACCATACTTTCACGACTCAACTTTACATGCAAATTGCACCAATTATTGACTTTCATACGCATTCCAAACGCGAACCAGACCATATTATAGAAGTAATTTCCATACATCCGGGTCGAAAAGAACCCGACACTTGGCATACGTTCGGCTACCATCCCTGGTGGACGACGCAGCTACTGACAGACACCCAATTAGAGCTACTTGCCCATCAATATCAAGAACATCCTAATTGCTTAGGTATTGGAGAATGTGGTTTAGATAAATTAAAAGGCGTGGAACTTCCGCTACAAGAAGCTATTTTTTACCAACATATTGAACTTGCCAACCAACTCAAAGCTCCGTTAATTGTGCATTGTGTAAGAACTTACGACCGTTTGTTGTTGCTTCACAAAAGGATGGCTACCACGCCTTGGGTTATTCATGGCTACTTGCGCAACCACACGCTGGCGCAAGCCCTTTTACAGGCAGGTTTTTATCTTTCGGTTGCTCCTGCCTTGCAAATTACGCCTGTCTTTAAAGAGACTTTAACGACTTTGCCGCTGCATCAGATTTTTTTTAGAAACCGATAGCGATACTTCCTTGAATATATCGCAGCGTTACGCCATTTTTGCAGCTTTAAGAGAAATGGAGCAACAACGGCTTCAAGAACAGTTGTTTCAAAATTTTAAGACTTTTTTTGCATGGAAGTACCCACTTGGCTAGAACGCTCGGAATTGTTGGTCGGAAAAGAGGTGCTGTTGCGCCTTCAACAAAGTAACATCTTATTAGTCGGTTTAGGAGGCGTAGGAAGCTATGCTGGTGAATTTTTGGTGCGAGCAGGGATAGGAAAATGCTATTATTGACGGTGATGCCGTAGATGCTACCAATAAGAATCGCCAATTGCACGCTTTGAACTCCACTATCGGACAATCGAAAGCCTTTTTGATGGCGAATCGCTTTCACGACATTAATCCAGACTTACAGCTCACGGTCATCCAACAATTCATGCAGCCCGAAGATATGCGTGGGCTACTGGAAAAAGGCGATTTCGATTTTGTACTGGACTGCATAGACAGCGTTTCTCCCAAAATTTCCCTACTCGTTCTGGCAAGTCAACAGCAACTAAACGTCATCAGCTCAATGGGAGCAGGTGGAAAAAAAGACCCTAGTTTGGTGCGCATTGCGGATATTTCTAAAACTAAAAACTGTAAACTGGCGTGGCAAATCCGTAAAACCCTTCGGTATGAAGGTGTAGCTAAAGGCATCATCGCCGTATATTCCGAAGAACTACACGACAAAGCAAACCTTAAATATACAGATGGCTCAAATTTTAAAAAATCATTTTATGGCACTATTTCCTACATGCCCGCTCTTTTTGGGTTGTATATGGCATCAGAAGTAATTCGCCGCTTGGGAAAGGTCTGATAGATTATTGCTCAAAACATTTATAATTTGACAAGGTAAATGCAACCCGCCAACTGTACAACATGAGTTACTAATGAGGTGGCTATCAAGACGAGCAAGAATTTTTATTCTTTTCGAACACTTTGTGGATAGTCTATACTTTGCATCACGTCAATCATTTCAATAAACTCTCGACGATAACCATTATTATCTTTGCCTTTCGCACTTTGGGCAAGTTGTTTACAGTGTTCATAAGTAGCATTCCCTTTAAATTCACTCTGTCGAAGCACCATCCCAAATTCTGCTACTGCAGCCGACCAACGGAAGTTATCACTTGTTTTTTCAATATCTATACTACTATCAAGAACAGGTTGTTCGATTAATTGGCTTATGTTACCTTCAGGTTTTTTGTATCGCAGTTTAATTGTGCAGAACTCTTTGGAGGCGTTATCCACTTTTAATGCTCCTTTTTGATACTTTAAATCATCCACTTTGGCTAGAAATTCACTTTCCACACCGACGGGGATAATCTCGTACAAAGCAGTCGCGGTATGACCTGCACCAAGTTCACCTGCATCTTTTTTATCGTCATTAAAATCTTCTTTATTCAAAAGACGATTTTCATACCCAATCAAACGATAGCCTCTTACTTTTGCCGGATTAAACTCAATTTGTAGCTTCACATCCTTCGCAATAGTGAAAATAGTGCCTCCAAATTCTTTTACCAACACCTTTTGCGCTTCGCTAATGTCCTCAATATAGGCATGATTACCATTGCCTTTATCTGCAAGTTGCTGCATTTTGTTGTCTTTGTAATTGCCCATGCCATAGCCCAAAACAGTAAGAAAAACACCGCTAGTACGTTTCTTTTTCAATTAATTGCACTATATCTGCATCGCTGCTCGCTCCAACGTTAAAGTCGCCATCCGTTGCCAAGATGACTCGATTATTTCCATTTTTAATAAAATTCTCTTTTGCTACTTCATAAGCCAATTTGATGCCATCACCACCTGCTGTTGAACCACCTGCTTTTAATTCATCTAGTGCTTCCTTAATTTTTTGTTTGTTCGCGCCAGAGGTGGAAGGCAAGACCAATCCTGCAGCACCAGCATATACTACGATTGCTACATGATCTTGCTCCCGCAATTGGTCAGTCAGCAATTTTATCGAAGCCTGTACCAATTGTAATTTGTTCGGAGCGTCCATACTTCCTGAAACATCAATTAAGAAAACCAGATTACTTGCTGGCAAATGTTCCGTTGGAATGTGCTTGCCTTGCATACCCACATGCAAAAGTTTATGTTTAGGTTGCCAAGGACATTCTGAAATTTCACTGATTACTTCAAAAGGATGGTCACCACTAGGTTCCGGATATTCATAGTCAAAATAATTAACCAATTCTTCAATTCTCACTGCATCCTTTGGAGGCTTTTGTCCCATTTTGATGAACCTTCTCATATTACTGTAGGATGCAGCATCTACATCAATCGAAAAGGTGGAAAGTGGCTGCTGCAATACTTCGTAAAATCGGTTTTCCACAATAGCATCATAGTCTTCGGTATTAAACTGCGGTTGAGCCTCAAGCGTTACACCCATTCTGCTCATGTTAGAATAATTAGATTCTTTTGTAATCCTTCTTTCTAATCTACCATTTTGCAGAACCTTGTTTCTTTTAGTGCTATATGCTGTCACGATTATATCTTCTAACGCTACCTGTTCTTGCATAACTATATCAATAATATCGGAAGTCCCAATCTGAACTTTTTGTGTTTGAAAACCCGTATAGGTAATAACCAACACTTTATCTGTTTCTTGCACCATGATAGAATAGTTACCCTCATAATCCGAAACTGCACCTCTAGTAGTTCCTTTTACTGTAATAGTTGCCGCAATCAACGGCTCTCCTGCTTCGTCCGTGATTTTGCCTGTAATCGTTCGAGTATCTGAGTTAATTTGCCAAGAGAAAAATAGCATGGTAGATGCCAGTAAGAAAAGTAATTTTTTCATAGTTTTTAGAATTTTATGGTAAGATGCAGCAGCATTACAAATTGCATACGCGCATCACATCAATTTTTAAATTTCTATCTTGAACAGCTAATAGCCTATTAAATATGTTCTTTTTTAAAGAAACCTCAAAAGGATATTTTTAAAACGAGGTTCTTAGAAAGTTATTATAAAATTTGTGAGAATTTTTTTTAAGTTATTCATTCACAGTATTTTATAGCTCAAAATCGTATTGCGCAGTAATTTTCTAAGAACCAATAATTGATAATTACTCATTTGCCTAAAGAACGCAGTACATCTAGCAACTCGGACATCATAGATGCGGTGAAATCCAAATGCGTCACAAAGCGAATGGTCTGAGGACCAAATGCTACTGCCAAGACACCATGGGCTTTCAAGAGCGCCAAAAGAGAAGCGGCGGTGTAAGGTGGTTTCACGTCGAAGATAATAATATTGGTAGCAATAGGTCGGATGTGCTCCACAAAAGGTAGTGTTCCAGCACTTGACCAATTATTTTAGCTCGGTCGTTATCCTCTTTCAAACGCCCTACATGGTGGTCAAGGGCATAAATACCCGCCGCAGCTAAGTATCCTGCTTGCCGCATTCCTCCACCCATCACTTTTCTAAAACGTCTTGCTTGTCGAATCCAATCCTGTTCACCAATCAAAAGCGAGCCTATCGGCGCACCGAGACCTTTGGAAAGGCAAACCGAAATGCTATCAAATAATGCACCAACTTCGAGTGGACTTTCTTGGGTTTCGACTAGCGCGTTGAAAAGTCTTGCGCCGTCCAAATGTAATTTCAGACCTTTGGATTTACAAAGCCGATGGATAGGTTCTATTTCGTTCAAGGTGTAGTAACTACCGCCACCTTTGTTACAAGTGTTTTCCAACACCACTAATTTGGATGTAGGCAACCAGTCGTAAGCCGGTTTGATAGCAGCTTCTACTTGTGCGGCTGTTATTTTTCCATAATTCCCTTTTAAAAGCTGGATAGAAACACCAGAATGAAAAGCAAAACCGCCTGTTTCGTATTGATAAATATGGCTGTTTTCATCACAAATAACTTCATCCAAAGGATTAGTGTGCATTTTGATAGCAATCTGATTGGTCATAGTACCAGAAGGACAAAACATGGCAGCTGACTTGCCAAACAAGTGCGCTGCTTTGGTTTCCAGTGCATTCACGGTAGGGTCTTCACCGAACACGTCATCGCCTACTTCCGCTTGCAGCATGGCGTGTAGCATTTCTGGAGTAGGCTTGGTGATGGTGTCGCTAATCAGGTTTATCATTTTGAAGTAATTTTCAGCTTTTAGGTTCGAGGGTTTCCTTCACTTTACCAGGCGTTTGGAACAGTTGCAACAAACTATCTTTTTTAGTTCTTGACACACGTACTTTGTCGTCATTGCTCATTACTAAATATCCACCATCTGCCTTAACGTAGGTTTTTTATTTCGTTTAAGTTGACTAAAAAGGAATTGTGTACTCTAAAAAAGTAATAATTACCTAATAGCTCTTCTATTTCTTTGAGCGTTTTAGAAATAAAAAGG
>JAAUTG010000214.1 GCA_012031785.1 Saprospiraceae bacterium
GACAGGTGCAGGACAGCATGGCGTAGCCACTGCCACTGTTTGTGCATTGATGGGCATAGAATGTATTGTTTACATGGGAGAAGTAGATATTGCACGCCAAGCTCCGAATGTTTCGAGAATGAAAATGTTGGGTGCAGAAGTACGACCAGCTACCAGTGGCAGTAAAACCTTAAAAGATGCCACCAACGAAGCCATCCGCGACTGGATTAACAACCCTGAAGATACTCACTATATTATTGGTTCCGTAGTCGGTCCGCATCCTTATCCTGACATGGTGGCGCGCTTTCAATCTGTCATTAGTGAAGAAGCATTGTGGCAATTAGAACAAAAAGAAGGTCGTCGTTACCCTGACCTAGTTATTGCTTGTGTTGGAGGTGGTAGCAATGCAGCGGGCATGTACTATCACTATCTCAACGAATTAAGTGTTCGCTTGATTGCAGTGGAAGCAGCAGGTTTAGGGGTTCACTCCGGTAAATCCGCAGCCACCAGCGTACTTGGCAGAAAGGGTATCATTCATGGCAGCCGTACTTTATTGATGCAAACAGAAGATGGACAAATTGTGGAGCCGCATAGCATCTCTGCGGGTTTGGATTATCCTGGTATCGGTCCTTTACACGCGCACTTGATTAGCACCAAACGCGCCGAGGCGATTAGCATTACGGACGATGAAGCACTGAAAGCCGCATTTCATCTATCGCGTACAGAAGGTATCATTCCTGCCTTAGAGACCGCACACGCTTTTGCTGCTCTGGACCACCTGGAATATCAACCTAACGACGTGATTATTATCAACCTTTCTGGGCGTGGCGATAAAGACTTAGGAACATACATTCCGTATTTAACCTAGCACACCTTGTTTGTGAAGGTATAACATAAAATTAGTTCTTCTAATCAGCTTGCCAAATCTTCAACATTTGGCAAGCCTGAGCTTTCCTATTTCTGTGTAACAGAAGTCGCTTTTTTTCTGCTTGGGTCGTAACGAAATACCATATTTAGCCAAATAGCTCTTGCGAATCTGAAAAACCAAATAAAAAATACAGCAATCACGCCCAAAAGCAAGGCAAACGATGCCGCGGTACTCCAATCCAACACCCAGTGGAAAAACATCACAAAAAATAGACAAAACCAGCCAGAAATAATATACGACATGAACATACTGCCGTAGTAGAACCCAGGTTCTGGCATATACTTGAAGCCGCAGTTTGGGCAGGCTTCTAGCATATCAAAAGGCTTTTTGAACGAAAAGCTACTTGTTTCAAACAAATCGCCTTCTTGACATTTTGGGCATTTGAAGCCAAAAATACTATATAATTTCGATCCTTTTCCGAAAATAGGCATAGCATAATAATTTGAATAAACCTTAAATAAAACCAATTGACTCCATAAGAAGTTTAATACAAATATATGAACATCTATTCATGTATCCAAATTAATATTTGATATATTTTATCTTTTTGAGATTAGATAACCAATGGCACACTATTTGCTTTTCAGGATTGACCTTTTACTTAAATTACAATTGTTTTAAGCATCTTAAATTTATAGCAACCTAAGATTTTCATGTAAACATAAAAAGCCTTTTTAAAAGCAAATAGCGCAAACTGCCATTATCAAAAAACGCTTGTATTACAGCTCAAAACCCTCGCGGTACTGCTTCCCACGCATCCCATTTGCCTGTGCATCTCCAATGAATTTTTCTTTCTTTGGATTCCACTTTAGCGGTCGTCCTAATTGGTACGCAATATTTGTCAACGTACAGATAGTGGCAGTTCTATGACCGATTTCCACATCACAAATCGGTTGGGTTCTTTTCTTAATAGCATCAATCCAATCTTGGTAATGGTTGTCAGAAGAATAGACGCGAATGGCTTGTTCTCCTATCTTTTTTTCGACTAGCCCTGCTATATCAGATTCTAAAAAGGAACGACTGACCTCAATTTTTCCTTCTGTCCCATTAAACTGGACTGCCCAACCTTTACCAAAGTCCTCATGGTACATTTCCACCCCATTAGCATACAAATATTTCATTCCTCGTTTTGCATTTCTATCATCGGGTGGAATAATTTCTGTTGGTCCACTTTCGTCCATATTTAATCCCCATTGCGCAATGTCAAACATGTGCGCGCCCAGTCAGTTACACCGCCACCGCCATAGTGTTGATAATTTCGCCATTGTGCCCAAATATCCACACTGATAGGAGGCGCAAGTGTCGCGCTGTATCCGCGTTGAGGAGCAGGACCCAACCAAAGATTCCAATCCAAATAATTTGGGGTATCCTCTAATGGCAAGTTATCAACTAGTGGTGGATCGCCTACATTAACTTTCACAGTCTTTATGTCGCCAATGTATCCATTGCGAACCAACTCTACGGCGTGCCTGAATCGGTTTGAAGAACGCTGCATACTTCCTGTTTGGAACACTCGATTGTACTTGCGCGTAGCTTTGACCATTGCTCTACCTTCTTCAATAGTGTGAGCAAGTGGCTTTTCACAGAAGATGTCCTTGCCTGCTTTTGCAGCATCAATAGCCATAATTGCATGCCAATGGTCAGGACTAGCAATTACTACGGCATCAATATCCTGTCGGGCAAGCAAATCTTGATACGCTTTGAACGTATCGCAGGTTTTGTAATCCGACTTTTCCCTATTGTCACTGTAATATTTTTGGACATGCTCCGCAAAGCGTGTGAGCTTTTGCTGATCCACATCACAAGCTGCGACTACTTGTGTGTCGCTCAACCCCATGAAGCGACTAGCCAGTCCGATACTTTGCTTACCTGTACCAATAAATCCTAGCGTAATCTTATCACTTGGTGGTATGTAATTTGCCCCACCTAGCACATAACGTGGTACAATAAAAAAGGAAAATGCCGCACCTGCACTCTGCTTGATGAAGGCACGACGATTTTGTTTAGTCCGTGTTGGTTGCATCGTTTATTTTACATTTGTTGAATGATATAAACAACGCTACGGTCTAAGTTGTTGATGAAAAAATATTGTAATTTTTGGTTCAGAAAGAATAAAAAGTCGTTTGCAACAATAGCAAACTGATATTACACAATTTGATTTTGCTATTCGCCTTTTGGCTAAACACAATTATTTTAGGCATTCAAATGCGAATAGTAAGCTGCATAAGTTTAAGAGGTAATGAAGTTTTAAGAGAGTTTCCAACCAAACCGTTCCCAATCCTCCCAATAGTCAATATCTGTGAGTTCTGGCAGTAAATAGTAACTTTTTCCTGCTTGACTTACTCGCTTAAGTGTTTCTTCAAGCACAGTTTCGGTACTCCAAACCATGTTTTCAAACAGAAAACCAGCTACCTGTTTGATGCCCAAAAGATAGTAACCACCGTCTGTGGAAGGACCTATCACCACATCATGCTGCTCCAATTCTTCAAACGCTTTTTGAATATGTATCGTTTCTAAGGTGGCGCAATCACTTCCTATAATTACCGCTTTTCTATGATGGGTAAGCGCATCAACAAAGGCGTTGTGCATTTTTGAGCCTAATTCGTCGCCTTGTTGCAACCGTTTTATAAAATCAGTCGCGCTCCAAACATCCAACTCGGGGATAAAAGCGTCGTAGTACAATAGCCGTGCTGCTGTTATCGTCAAAGCAATTGTTTGGGTGTAGTTCGATAAAGCGAGATAAACTTTCAATGCCATTTCGTCGCCAACAGTTGCGGCGATTCTAGTTTTCACTTTTCCTAAAATCGGGTTTTTGATGAAAATAATTAACGCATCTTCCATGAAGCCAAAATTATTGATTGCCACTTAGTAAATAACTAGGTAAAGCAGTAAACAACGAGTGGGAACTTGCTGATTCCAAGTGCAAACATCGTTAATTAGATTAGATAGACCCTATAAAACAGCGTGAACTAAGAATTTTTTTTGCTGGTATGTATCTTTTCATCTTATCAAAACATTGATTCCAACTGATGATTCCTAAAACTACCACTCATAATCAATATTTTTTTGAAAAAACAATTCTTTACTAGTCAATTCCAATGCGCAGAGATGGTTGTATCTTTCGTCTTGATACACACAGCCTGCGTCTATGCCCAATACTTGCCACAAAGACACCTGTTTAGACCAGTCTTGGATACTTTTGACAGGTATGGGCGTGTGTCCATGCACAACGATTCTGTTTTGTAGCCAGTCAAAATCAATATCTTTATACCAATCCCGAATCCAAAGCAATTGATGATGGTCTTCCAACGGATTTTCGTGTTTAAAACTCAAACCTGCGTGCACTAAAATGTAATCATCCACTTCAAAATAGTACCCCAATTCACTAAAAAAAGCCAAATAATCGGGTGCTAAATCCCGTACACAAGCCAACCCAAAACTTTTCAAGGTTTGCTTACCACCATTCGATTCCAACCATACTTTTTCTGCACTGCTGTGTTTCATGCTGGCTAACATTTGTTCCTCGTGGTTGCCACGCAGGCATTTTACGGCAAGCCGCGCGCCTGTAAATCCAGGATATAGTCTATCACACCTTTTGAATCGGGACCTCTATCTACATAATCTCCAAGTAGATAAAGCTCATCCGTTGCAACCCATTCCACTTTCTGGAGTAAAGCCTTGAAGGTTTTGACGCAGCCATGAATATCAGAAATGACAAAATTTTCTCATGTCAGAAAACAATACGCTACGCATCTAAAAAGTTCACTTGATAGAAGAAATAGTGGAGAACTGTGGTGCGATTTGATGATGTTGTTGCATAAAACATCATCAACGAGTTTAAAAGCAACATGAAACAATTTACAAAAATTTATCTCCTGAAAACAGTGTTCGTGATAAGCTGTAAATTATAAATACTGAGTTGCGAGTTGATTATCTGACAATGAATGGGTTGTAAAAGCAAATTAATGATTTACTTCATTTTTTGCTCTTTTCTATCACCAAGTTACAGGAAAGATGAGAACATTTTTTTGTAAAAAGGTGAAAAAACAAACGCCCCTGTTGAGAGGCGTCGCAAATTAACTTAATACTGTACTACTAATTCTTTCGCTTTTCGTGGTTTCCTTATACCTTCTTTTCCTAAAACAGTGCAAAATAAATTCGTTTCACGCTATTTTTTAGAGACACTTTTACTAAAATAGACAACCTCTAAATCAGTGTAGGAACAATTTGATAACTTATTACATTTCTTGTAATCAAATACTTATAAAGTATGATATAGGTATTTTTCGTAACTGGAATACAAAGATAAGTATTTTTTTCTTTTTTCTTAAATTAAGAAAATCAAAACAAGAAATAATTTTAATATTTCTGACATTTAATCTAGTATCAACGCTTTCTTCTTTAGTTTGTTTCAAATGCACTACATTATTCTATCAAATAATTTTAACATTTGTATCTTGTGCATCGTAAAACGGCAGTGTCTAATTAAAGCATAAAAACTATTAACTTCGTGTACTAATAAAGTAGCAATTGTTTGCTTATGATAAACTAAAACTCCAAACGACTGAAAATAAAATCATGTTGATAAAAAATTAAATCGTAAGCTACATTCAAAACCAGAACGCCGTTACTGTATTTAGTTTGTTGAAGTTGGTTCATAAATTCAATTTATCATTCGTGCTCAAAAAATTATTATTTTAAAGTGCAATCAATAGATTATCTTATCGTCGGGCAAGGAGTAGCAGGTACTTTAATGGCTCATTTTTTGTTGGAAGCCCAGCAATCCGTTGTGGTGATTGATAATGCGCACCCTCACGGAGCTACTAAAGCGGCGGCAGGAATCATCAATCCCATCACGGGGAGACGTTACGTAAAAAGTTGGCGTGTAGAAGAATTAATCCCTTTTGCAGCAAGCACCTACCAGCAGATAGAACAAAAACTAGGCATACAAATTTTCTATCCTTATGCTATTCTTCGCGCTTTGTTTAACGAACGAGAGGAAAACGATTGGTGGAGACGTAGCACAGAATTGGGTTATGAGAAATATATTTTGGAGCAAGCCCATTTGGGAAATTACCAACAGCATACCCTACCCGCTTTTGGTTATGGGGAGTTGCGACATGCTGCCCAAGTACAAATTGGAAAACTGGCAAATGCTTATCGGAATTTTTTTTGGAGCAAAATATAATAAGAACACAAAATTTTGACTTTGAAGCAATCATATTAGAAAAATCTTCTGTAAGGTATCAAGACTTTCAAGCCCAAAAAATTATTTTTGCGAAGGCTACTACGGGAAATTTAATCCTTTTTTTAGCCATCTCCCTTTTCGCGGCGCTAAAGGAGAAGCCTTATTGGTAAGGATTCCAAATGCAGAATTTAACAATATATTAAAACATCGTATTTTTATTGTGCCTTTAGGGGAAGACTTGTACTGGATAGGAGCAACAAATAATCAGACTTTCGAGGATGAAACGCCTACGCTGAGCAATCGGCAAACGCTAGAAAACCACCTGCGAGAAATACTAAAGTTGCCTTTTGAGGTGGTGGCACATCAAGCTGGTGTGCGTCCAACTGTAAAAGATAGACGTCCTTTTTTGGGTTTACATCCTCAATTTAACCAACTTGCCATATTCAACGGCTTGGGTACAAAAGGGGCTTCTTTAGCTCCTTTTTTTGCCAAACAAATGGCGGACTTTTTAACTACTGGTCGCTCCATTGACGAGGCAGTTGACATTAAAAGATTTGAAACTACGGTTTAGCACTGTAAAATACGCTGTATTTCGTGTCAAATGGTTGATAAAATCTTAGGATATTTGCGCCACATTATTTTCTAATGTTACTCAATTATTCTTTAGTAATGCGGTATTTGGTCTTTAGTCGCTTCATAGTCAAGCGTTTGGAAGATAGCACCTATCTATATTTCAACCTGTCTAATACCGCTAAATACCAAAAGCCAACTGCGTATTTTTCACTCGGTCTTGCCATCTTCAAAGAAAAAATATGGCTCAAGCGTCCAAACTTTAAATGTGAGCATGAAGATAAATATCATGGATACTACCCTGCGCGATGGAGAGCAAACTTCTGGGGTGTCTTTTACGGATAGCGAAAAACTGCAAATTGCTAGATTAATACTGGAAGAACTCAAAGTGGATCGCTTGGAGATAGCTTCTGCACACGTTTCTGACGGAGAGCATCAAGCCGTAAAGCGTATTGTGAACTGGGCAACTTTGCATGGTTACTTGGATAGTATAGAGATATTAGGCTTTGTAGATCAAGACCGTTCTTTGAACTGGATTCAATCGGCTGGCGGAAAAGTAATCAATTTACTGACGAAAGGCTCTCTAAAACATTGCCAATACCAACTACGGAAAACTCCTGAGCAACACCTTGCAGATATTAAAGCAGTATTGGGCTTTGCTGAACAAATGGGTATTAGAGTCAATGTTTATTTTGAAGATTGGTCAAATGGAATGCGCCATAGCCCAGAATATATATATTTTCTTCTGAGCCATTTACAAGATACGGCTATACAGCGTTTTATGCTTCCAGACACTTTAGGCGTATTAAATCCTGATGAAACCTATCAATTTTGTGACCAAGTACAAGTGCGGTTTCCAGATTTAAAATTTGATTTTCACGCCCACAATGATTATGATTTGGCAACTGCTAATGTGTTCGCGGCGGTAAAGTCTGGAATTACGGGTATTCATTCAACCTTGAATGGATTAGGAGAACGGGCGGGGAATGTTCCCATTTCTAGTGTAATCGGCGTGCTAAAAGACCATTTGAACTGTGAACTTTCGATAGATGAAACCAAATTATATGCGGTTAGTAAATGGTGGAATCTTTTTCAGGGGTACGCATTCCTGAAAATAAGCCTTTAATTGGTGAATTTGTATTTACCCAAACCAGTGGTATCCATGCAGACGGTGACAATAAGAATAACCTCTATTTTAACGACTTGTATCCTGAACGCTTTAATCGGAAACGAACTTATGCGCTTGGGAAGTTGGCAGGAAAAGCAAGTATAAAAAAATTTAGAGGAATTAGGTATAGAATTAGATACCGAATCTATGAAAACACTCACCAAGCGCATCAATGAATTGGGGGATCGCAAAGAAATGGTCACCATTGACGACCTACCTTATATCATTTCAGATGTCCTAAAAAGCGAATCGCTAGAAGAACATATACGGATTAAGAATTATTCACTGTCTGTGGCGGCTGGTTTACGCTCCGTAGCTACTTTAAGTATCGAAATTGAGGGAAAAACTTTTGAAGAAACCGCTAAAGGGGATGGACAATATGACGCTTTTATGAATGCACTTTGGTGCATTTACGACCAACTCGAAAAACCTTATCCAAAATTGATTGATTACGCCGTAACTATTCCACCAGGCGGCAAAACAGATGCTCTCTGCCACACCACAATTACTTGGGATATGAATGGCAAACAATTTAAAACTAATGGCTTAGACT
>JAAUTG010000215.1 GCA_012031785.1 Saprospiraceae bacterium
TTTGATTCAAGTTTCTTTCAAAAAAAATTGTAAATAATTTTTTTGATTTAGAAGAATAGGAGAGTAGCTAATTTTTAGCTCATTGAGGATGAGAGACTTATGTTTTAATTCCTTCTATAAAAATATCAATAAAATTTTTGTAGAACACCTCATTTTCTCGTTGGATGTACATAGCCATGAGTCCGCTTTTGGTTTCCATAAGTTGAAGCATCCCAAAGGACATTCCCCACATCATGAAGCTCAATTCCTGTTCATTGATATGCGATTTGATGCGCTGTTGTGCTTTTGCCTTTTCAATTACAGAAACAATGAATTGCTGAAAAGACATGCCCATCTGCCTCAAGGCTTCGGTGTTATCCAAATGCTTGTTGATGTCATAAAAGGCATTCAAATCGTGGTGAAGTTTATTGGTTCTGTAATAGTTGAAATTTGCCCAAAGGATTGCCCTAATTTGATCTAAAGGGTCTTCATGTTTCGCAATTTCTTTGGCAAAAGCATCCATTAAGGTTTTTCTAGCGCGCACCGTTAGGTGGGCAATAACATCTTCTTTGCTATTGAAATACAAATAGAGTGTACCTTTTGCCATACCTGCATTGGTCGCCAAAGTATCCATATTCAGTGCATCCATTCCTTCCCGAATCATAATAGCTTCTGCACAATCCAATATGCGCTGTGCTTTTAACTTTTTTTTTACTTTCTTTCAGTTCTGGCATCTTCAACAATCATCTTTACATTGCTAACAACAAATAAAGGGGTTTTTGTTTTGCTGAATTACTCTTGCTGGCACAAAAATCACTTTTTTGCATCTTGATAGCGCGCGAAGTAGCGAACGAATTTATTACTTAACGTTGTGCGGTTCGCTTTTGGCTGTTTACTTTTAAAGGTACTTTTTCATGCTTGCGTAGAAAATCTGTATATTGATAACGCTCAAAGTAATTGAAAGCAAATTGCCCCAACATTAATGACATCACGTCAATAATTTGGGGTTTTTACTAACTTTGCGCATGAACTGAATCGTTATTTTACCGTATGTTGAATTAATTGGGTGTTGATAAGCCACTTCGCCATCTTAGTTTCATAAACTATTACTATGCAGAAAATACTTGTTACAGGAGCCAAAGGACAGGTAGGCAGCGAGTTACAGTACCTTGCCTCCAGTTTCCCCGAGTTTTTATTTTTCTTTACTGATTACGAGGAATTGGACATTACCCATGCAGAAGCAGTATTGTCTTTTTTTGAAACCCATCAGTTTAATTATTGCATCAATTGTGCTGCTTACACTGCTGTTGATAAAGCGGAAAGTGATGCAGATCGAGCTTTTGCAATCAATGTGACAGGTATTAAGCATCTGGCAGCCGCTTGCCAATCGGTTAATGGGCGGTTGATTCACCTTTCTACCGATTATGTTTATCACACTTTACAGAATATACCGTTTAAAGAAGATGATTCTACTGAGCCACAAAGCGTGTATGCCATTACTAAACTGGAAGGAGAACAAATTGCACAGGCGTTGAATCCCAATACTATGATCATTCGCACTTCTTGGGTGTATTCTTCTTTTGGGCATAATTTTGTAAAAACCATGTTGCGCCTCGGTAAAGAGCGTGAACAGTTGCGTATTGTGTTTGATCAAATTGGTACACCTACTTATGCACGCGCTTTGGCAGAAGCGATGCTGACCATCATCCAAAAAATTGAATCAAGAGCAGTCGAACCAGCCGCTTTTACTGGAATTTATCATTACAGCAACGAAGGCGTAACCAGTTGGTATGATTTTGCAAGAGCCATCCTGCAATGGGCAGATATGCACATTCCCATTTTCCCAATTGAGACCAAAGAATATCCTACGCCAGCCCAGCGACCTCCTTTTAGTGTGTTGAACAAAAGTAAAATAAAAACCACTTTTGGGCTGACTATTCCTCATTGGCAGGATAGTTTGACGGAGTGCTTGGATGCAATTTATGCTGACTTGTAAGGTAGTGCTTAGTCCAAGTATTTCAACTTGGACTAAGCTGTTTGTGATACTATTTTTGAGGAATGAGCAAGAGATAAAATTAATAATCTTATTCTGTAATTCATTTAACTGTCCAGTAAGCAACTCAAAACTCATCAGTTATTGTCTAGCACCTACTTCTTCCAACGTGTCTTGTTCCAACGCATTGTAGATAACTGTCTGCACGCGAGGACGATAGTTGCTGGTACTCAGTTTATTGTTGTTCATGCTGGGGTAGGTACGGTTAGAGAGAAAAATATAAATCAAATTGTGTTCTGGGTCTGCCCAAACGCCTGTACCTGTGAACCCATAATGCCCAAATGCTCTTTTAGAGACTTTATTTGAAATATTGGGTTCTTTGTCTGGACTCAAATCAAGCATATCAAAACCAATACCTCGGCGCGTATCGTTGGCGTGGCGCGTGGTAAAAGTATGAATCGTAGCAGGATTTAGATACTGTTTCCCGCCGTAATATCCCATATTAAGCAGCATCTGCATGATGACCGCCAAATCTTTCGCGCTAGAAAATAGCCCCGCATGACCACTTACCCCATTCAGCATAGCTGCGCCCATATCGTGAACATAGCCTTGTACTTTTTGATTGCGCCAGTAGCGATCTTCTTCTGAAGGCACGACGCGCAATTTATCGAATTTTTCCAGTGGGTTGTAGCCCGTAGTTTGCAGTCCTAGTGGGCTGTAAAATGTTTTATTGGCATACTGATCCACGCGCAAGCCTGTTTGTGCTTCCACTATTTTGCCAGCTAAGTAAAATCCAAGATCGCTATACACGTAACCTTGTGTAGGGGATAACTCTGATTTATAAATCTGCGACCAAATAGAATCTTGAAAGTCTTTTTTCAAATACAATTGATCGGTAATTTTCACGCTAAATACCTCGCTTTGTCGGCGGCTGTAATAACTGTCTGCCACACCTTCTCCTTTAGGTACTTCGGTCAGAGTTTGCTGATAAAAAGGAATCCACGCCTTCAATCCTGCGCGATGTGCCATGATGTCGTAAAGTTTCAAGTCGGCTTTGTCTGTGCCAGCAACCTGTGGTAAATAGTTGCGGATGGGTTGATGAATACTAATTTTGCCTTCCTCATGCAACTTCATCACCGAGATAGTAGATGCTGCTATTTTAGTGACAGAAGCAACATCAAAAATATCCGACACGCTGGTCCCCTGTACATCACCATAAGTGTGAGTACCAAAAGATTTTTCATAAATAATTTTTCCATCCTTTGCCACCAATACTACTGCGCCAGGAGTTGCTTTTTCTTTAATGGCTGCCGCAATTAAAGAATCAATTTGTGAAAGGGTATCTGACTTTAATCCTACACTTTCAGGATAGGCATAACCCAAACGATACAATTCGTTGGTAATCAATCCAGTGTTGAAACGACTTTTCGGAGAGGCAGTGATTGGAAGACGACCTTTAATGGCGATGGCACCGAAAATAGCTTGAGCAGCTACATCTTGCGCGATAGGGTCTTCGTCGTTTGCCTGAATTACCCAATCGAAATCGTCAAAATATTTCAGCGCGTAAGGACTTCCGAAATGTACAATAATCACTTTTTTGCTAGTGGCTAATTGTTTAAGAAATGCTATTTCGCTTTCCGTTGATGCCGTATCCTCTGCTTTCGTAGCTACTCAAGTCGTGTAAACTAACAATCACTACTTCTTTATCATTCAATTTTTGCATCAACTGCCTCACATCAGCCTCTGTCACATTTTTATCCGTTTGCAGGTGCAACATCGCTGCATAAGTATTCAAGCGTTGCTGAAATGGCGTTTCGCGCTCTGTACCCAAGCTGATAGAAGCCACTTTCAACGTTTCTAAGTCGCGGAAAGGCAGCACCTCGTTGCGGTTGCGCACTAAGGTTAGCGCGTGTTCGTAAAGCGATTGCTTAACTGCTAAAGCACGAGGAGCATTGATATCTTGGAGAATATTTTTTTCCTTGATTGGTTGAAAAGTGGTTAATCCAAAGCGATATTTTGCGCGCAGCACGCGCTTGACACTCGCTTCTAATTGCACTTCTGAAATTTTGCCATTTTGCAAATAATTTTTAATTTCTCTGATAGCCGCTTCTATATTTTCTGGTAAAAGTAGAATGTCATTACCTGCTTGCAAGGCTTCTGCTTCCGTCAGCCCGTTCGCAAAATATTTAGTCACGCCTTTCATTTCCAGCGCATCTGTAAAAATTAAACCATCATAGGCAAACTCTTGGCGCAACAGCTCCGTGATGGTAGGGTAAGACAAAGAAGTGGGACGATTTTCGCGTTTATCAAAAGCGGGGACACTCAAATGAGCTACCATAAAACTACTAATACCCTGTTCCGCCAGCACTTTGAATGGATAAAGCTCGATGCTATCTAAGCGCGACCGACTGTGCTTAATAATGGGAAGTTCAAGGTGCGAATCCACGTCTGTGTCGCCATGACCTGGAAAGTGTTTCGCGCAAGCCATCACTCCGTGGTCTTCCATCCCTTTCATGTACATGTAACTCTTCGCTGCCACGTTGTAACGGTCTTCTCCAAATGACCTTGTGTTGATAACTGGATTGGAGGCGTTATTGTTAATATCTGCCACTGGTGCGAAATTGATATGCACGCCTACTCTGCGCATTTCATAGGCAATTTCTTTGCCCATTTCATAAATTAATTTGTTATCCTGAATCGCGCCAAGCGTGAGTTGTCTTGGAAAACTGATTGTCGTATTTTTCATACGCATCCCTAAACCCCATTCTCCGTCAATCCCAATCATCATTGGAATGCGCGCACTAAGTTTTTGGTAGCGATTGATGAGTTTAACTTGTTCTTCTGGCGTGCCTTGAAAAAAACAAAGCCCTCCAACATGGTATTTCAAAATCATTTGCTCCACAGCCGCCACATGGTCTGTACCTTTGTCAGAATGTGCGCGAATCATAAACAACTGTCCGAGCCGCTCGTCAAAAGATAGCACTCGGTACATGGAATCTACCCAATTGGCTTCCTGCTGATTGGCAAAATGGATAGCGAAACAGGTGATGTGGTGCTGGCATTAAACAGCCAAAGCAATCCCATCAATAAAAAATATGGTGTTTTACTTCTCATGGACATAAAGTTTGTACTAAAATCGGTTTGGGTTAGTGTGGTGGTGCATACATTAAAAATCAAGTTGTCTTTTATTTTTAAACGCAACATTAAATGCTTCTGCTGCTTGATATGGTGAAACAGCCAAATTGAACTCAACTATTTCAAAAAGCTATACAAAATGCAAATTTTACACCAAAGGTACATTTTTTTTTTGCTTGCTGCGCCATTTTAACCTTGTTATTTAGCGAATGTAATGGATTAAATCGTGCAGAACATCCCGTAGCAGACAAAGAAGAGACTGCACATTTTATTTTAGAAGTTACGGATAAAGGCGAACCATCGCTATCAAGGTGCAAAAGGGTGGTTGTGGCAATAATCAACACAGGTGTTTACTGTTTATCCAAATACAACGGAGAGAACCCTTTTGAAAATACAACGCCTAACACTAGTTAAATGGGACTTACAAAAGTTGATTCTAACTTTAAGGCGCATCTATTTTCGTGATGCGCACCTCTGTTCTACGGTTGAAAGCGTGTTCTTCTTCTGCACAGTTTATACCTTCCGAACAATGATTTCTGATTTTTGATTCACCAAAACCGAAAGTTTGGATTCGATCATGGGAGATACCTTTTTCTATTAAGTATTGTTTGGCGGATTGCGCTCTTTTTTGCGATAATTCGAGATTGTAAATCGTAGTACCACGAGAATCTGTGTGGGCAATCAACTCAATTTGCATAGACGCATATTGCTGCATGACGGTGGCTAATTCATCTAATTCTTTGGCAGCACCTTCTTGTATTGAAAAGGCATCAAAATCGTAGTATATATTTTCTAAAATAAGCACAGTGCCTTGCTGAATAGGCACATCAAAGGCTTCGCTGCGCGGTTCTTCTTGTAAAGAAAATTCTACACTCATCGAGCGCGTACCGCGAATGCCGCGTGTAGAAAACTTGCGTTTCTCCTAACTCGTAGCCTGCTTTATCCGCAATAATCAAAAAGTCGCAACCAATTTCTAAACAAAAAAAGAAAACGCCCTCGCTATTGGTAAACACCTGATAATCTTTGTTGCTACAAGCATTTCGGATTAAGATGTTGGTATTGGGCAAAGGTTGAGCATTATCATTTTTTACGGTTCCTTGCAAATCAAAACATGTGATAGGTTGTAAGGCGATAGAAAAACGTTCGCCTTCTAATTTCCCTTTCGTGGAGTAGGTAATTTCCTGCGTTGCATAGCCTGTTTTTGTGACCAAAATCAAATATTCTTGCTCCGCTTGCAACTCGTGAACCACTTCTCCTCGTCGGTCGGTTAGGTAGGCTGCTTTTTGAATTTGATCTTCTCTTTTGAGTTGCTTTTGTTGAATAAATTTTCCTGTTTTGTCTTTAATGTAATTGTAGTCATAAATTTCCTCATCCCAGCCATCGCCGCGTTTTTCAAAAATTCTAATATTGGCTAAAGGAATAGGCACTTTGGAGACCCCATCAAGGATTTGTAAAGTGTAAGGTTGCAAAAAAGTGGAATTGATGATTGGTATTCCTTGCAAGGCTTGAAAACTGTAAATATCATCTTTCCCTACGCCGCCTGGGCGATTAGAAGAAAAATAACCACTATTTCCCTCGTTGCTAAGAATGAAGCCAAAATCATCGTTTGGAGAGTTGAAAGGAGAACCTAGATTGATAACACGTTCTCCCGCATCACCTAAATTGACCATAAAAATATCATAATTCCCGTAACCAGAATGCCCATCAGAAGCAAAAAATAGCACGCCACTTTCATGCAGGAAAGGGAAAGCCTCTTTGCCTTTGGTGTTGATGGTCGGACCTAAATTGATGGGACGCGACCAATCATTTCCTGTCCATTCCACATAATAAATATCTGTTTCCCCAAAACCACCAATCATGTCAGAAGCAAAATACAGCCTTTCTTTAGCTGGCGATAAGGAAGGGTGCATGTAGGAGAATTGCCCGTTGTTGAAAGATAGTTCTTTCACTTCTTCCCAGTCTATTTTGCCTTTTTTTGCCTCATATATTTTTACAGTGCCTTTGTAAGTATCATTTCTAGAGAAGTAAACAAGATTTTGGCTTGCATCAAAGGTGAGCGGACCTTCAGAAAGTGGAGAATTGAGTTCTAAAGAAAACGCAGATGCTCTAGCCAGTATTCCTTTTGATTGAAGGGGTGCGAAATATAAATCGGGGTAAGTATCGCCAGTTACTTTATCTATTGGTCCATTTTTACGCCGGACTAGACGGATAGACAATTCCATCTGCGAAGAAAGCAGGTGAATAGTCATCTTTTTCGGAGTTAATTTGCGCAAGATTCATCACGACAATCGAACGCCGCCAAATTTCCATTTCTTCTTCCGTTTGAGCGCAAAGCAAGTTGGGTAGAAAATTGATAGCAACAAGCGCGATGAACCATGCTAATAAGCAATCAAATGGCGCAATAGCGCGTCTGGATGGCATGATACCTGTTTTTTTATTGTTTCCCAAAAACAGCCTTTTTGAATAATAAGTAGCGACATACATAAGCAATGAATAAGATTGAACAACGAGGCTTTACCTCTTTAAGTTATACTGAATGTAAAATTGATACGCAAATAAAAATGGATTGGAGAGACCAACTCACAAATCATTTCCATCTTGATGCAACTCATTAAAAACGACAAGACGCACAAAAATAGTTTAAAAATTCGGCGATAGCGCGAAAAAAATAGATGTGAGTATATGCTCTTGAGTGATTGGATGTTATGAGAAAAAATTATTTTATTGCATTATTTCGTATCAAAACCATCCCACAAAAACTTTCAAAACCAATTTATTTATCTATCTTGGCTGCGATACTTAAATCACCGCTTCACATGTTCAGACGATTGTTTTTACCAGAGCAAAATATGATGCTGGCTGCCATTATCAATTCCATCATCATCGCATTACTCTATTTTCCCTCGTTGGAAACTAACACTTTTTTACACCTCTTGGACTATTTTTTTATCGTTTTTTTCTTGCTCGAGGCTGCAATAAAAATAAAAGAACTTGGCTGGGAAGTGTATTGGAAAAGTGGATGGAATCGTTTTGATTTTTTAGTAGTCTTGTTCAGTTTGCCTAGCTTATTAGTCAATTATTTGCCGATACCCGATACGTCCATTTTTTTATTGTTGCGCTTGATTAGGCTGGTTCGATTGGTGCGCTTGATTCGCTTTTTTTTCTTTCATCCGCACATGGGAAAAATTTTGGATGGCTGGGTAGAGCGATTCGATCTTCTGTTTTTGTGCTTTTAGCCTTATTTTTTTCTCAATTTTTTTACTAGCCATCTTC
>JAAUTG010000216.1 GCA_012031785.1 Saprospiraceae bacterium
AAACGCCATTGGGTGCGCTTTGGTTCTGTACAATGCCATCCCAACCAATCGAAGGGTCAGTGCTAGCGAACACTAAGGTTCCCCAACGGTCAAAAATTTGCAATAAGTAATTGTTCATCACACAACTTGGGAAAGGCAAAAAGACATCATTTTGATTGTCCAAATTAGGAGAAAAAGCGTTAGGTACGTACATTTCACATACTGGGCAAGCAACAAATAAAATATCATCCTCCAACGCCTCACATTCGTTGGTCACTTGCACCGTGTAAAGCCCAGGTTCGTTAGCGATAAATTTAGATTTGGAAGAACCATCCTGCCATACGTAGGTAACTTCTACGGACTGACCAGCATCCAAGATATATTGCTCGCCTCTACAAAGCAATGTATCTGCGCCCAAATCAAGTCGCAATTTTGGAATTGTATTTACTTGCACCATGTCCACTGCGCTACCACAAGCATTAGTTACAGTCACCATATACATTCCGCCTGCGGTAATGGTGTAAACTGAATCAATACTTCCATCTTGCCACAGGTATTGCGCTCCTGCATGGCTTGCGTCCAACTCAATAGTCTCATCAGGACAGAGCAAGCGATCATCACCTAAGTCTATTGTCGGGGAAGTCGCTGCGGTAATTAAAACAGAATCAGTATGCGTAAAGCATTCATTTTGAGCTTGCACCCAATAAATACCAGCACTACTAACTATGAGATTGGAGTTTGTACTCCCATCCTGCCAACGAATATTTATATCTTGAGTTCCTATTTCTAAATCAAGGGTATTGCCTTCACAAAGGAGTTGGTCATCGCCTAAAGTGATTGTAAAATCAGGAATTACCTCCACGCGAATGGTATCAGAAGCTACGCCACATTCATTACTTAATGTTACTTGATAAGTACCAGCAACATCGGTAGTAAAAGTGGCATTAATACTACCATCGCTCCACAAATAAGTCACTTCACTTGCAGCAGCATTCAAAGTGATAGATGTTCCTTCACACAATTGGCGGTCATCACCCAAATCCACCTGAGGTAAATCAGTTATGATAACAAGTACAGAATCGCGCAAAATACCACAGCTAGTTGTGGCTGCCACGGTGTAAAGCCCACTCTCTTGCACTTTGAAAGTAGCATCAGTTGAACCGTCCTGCCAAGAGTAGCTCACTGCACCAATATCTGCATTCAATACCTTTTGTACGCCCAAACACAAATTAAAGTCTTCTCCTAAGTCTAAAGTTACTTCATCTAAATATTGAACCACCACTTCATCCGAGACGCTTCCGCACTCATTAGTTACAGTAACTGCATAAGTGCCAGCGCGATTTACTTGTAAAGTAGGATTGGTGCTGCCATCTTGCCACCTATAATTTGCGCCCACATTGGTGGCATCCAAGAGGAGGGTTTCATTTGGACAAAGCGTGGCTAAATCACCTAAATCAACATTAAGATTGTTTTCAGCCCTAACTTCTACGCTCACTAGGTCTGTGCCGCGTGCACAACCTGCGGTCACTGTTACAAGGTATGTGCCAGCTTCTGCCACGGTAATAGTTGGCGAGGTTGCACCATTTGACCACTGATATTCAGCATTTGGAGCAGACACACTGGCATCTAAGGTAACATTGCTGCCAGGACATATTGTTTGGTCGTTACCTAACTCTAAAGGTAGCTGTTCTTCAATAGTTACTTCAAAACTCAAAGAAGTGTTAAAAGCCGGATTGTTGCAAAGGTCTAATACTTCGGTGGAACGGTCTCCGTCCAAGTTCAAGGTAAAACTTCCCGGAGTTTGTATGGCTGGTTCAATTAATAAATCGAATGTTTTAGTGTAACGACCACCCAATTCGCAAACAGGAGATAAAAGACGTACTGCATAAGGACCACCTGGTCCGTCCAAAATAAAATTAAACTTGTCTATCGTGGAACATTGTATATTTTCATTAAAAGTGATGGTGATACTATTGTCACCACATTGTTCGGGGAAAGTTGCTTCGCTCACTTCTGGGTCTTCTAAGTCAAAAATACCGATACCTGCTGAAACACCAAAATCAATCGTGTAGCCATTTGTGGAGCGCGACCAATTGGAAACCACTAGTACGTAGGTATTTCCACGCTCTACAGGAATCAAAGCATTTTGTGAGTTCAAGCCATTGTGCAAATTAGGTGGATTATTACCGCAACCTAATCCCTGAATGTTGTGGCTAGAAGCCCCTGTGGCACCTGTCACACCTATACAAGTTAGGTCTAAGCCCTGCTTTCCTGCGGCATTGCAACTAACCAACAAATTTGGATTTGTTCTGATTTCCTCACAAGTGGCATCCGTCAAGTCGTAAAGCGCCCAGTCGTAATCATCGTTTAGGTTATTAGGCGTAAGGGTAAAACCAAAATTACCAGTATTGTTGACTGTAAATGTGTACCAAATGGCATTGCGCTCATCTTCCAAACAAGATATGGCGAATGTGATTTCGTTGGGATAATTCCCCATACCATTGACAACTTTATCTTCGCGGTAAACGGGTTGACAAATCGGAATGGCACCAAGGCAGTCTTGTATGGTAGGTGCTTGAGCTTGAACGTTGGCAATAGTGGAAAAAGCCAGTAAAAATAAACTCCAACCATTCATCAAATTGTATTTCTTCATCTTAAATCGGTTTTCTTTTTCTGCAAGTTATGACCGATTTCGCATTTGAAATTATTAAAATAGGTGAAAGGTTAGCTCTGAAAGACAACGGCAAACAAAGAATTAGGAACAGGTTGTCATCAAAGAGTTATCGAGGAATTATTTTCGTGAAATAAAAATGACCTGTTCTTCTTACTAAAATTGGTAATCTTTTATAACGAAGAAAAAGTTGGATAGTTGCCAGTACGTCCTTTTCGCAATAAATGGCAATTTTATCCAGGTTACTTTCTCTCCAAAATACTTTCCCGACTTGACTTCCATCCATTTCTCCTTTGGGAGAAGGAAAGTTGAGTACGGTAGCCAGTAGATTAAGCGAAGTATAATGTTTGTAGTCGCCGAACTTCCACAATTCCAGCGTGTCTATTAGGTGCTTGGTTTCCCAAGGACGTTTTGCAGAAAGATTGAGCGGACTGGGGAAAGGCAGTTGGTTCACGACCATTCTTCTACAAATATATGGAATATCAAATTCTTTGATGTTGTGTCCACAAATGCAATGTTTATTAATATCACCGTAGTGTTGCTCAATCAGTTGTAAAAATTGTTGGAGTAAGGTTTTTTCTGATTCATCCGCAAAGGATTTCAGGCGAACTATCAATTTCCCTTGCTGGTCTCGATGCACAATACCTACGGAGATACAAACTATTTTTCCGAACTCTGCAAATATAGCAGCTTTTTCGACATACAGGTTGGCAGCTGTGGCTTGATCTATCGGTTCGTCGTATTGTTTGATGAGTTGGCGACATTTCAGCATCCAAAGTTCTTGAAAATCCTCGCTCAAATCCTCAAAATTAGCTTGCTCCGAAACCGTCTCGATATCCAAGAACAGCGTTTGAAATATGTCTATCTGGTCAATCATATCAATTATCTTATATTACTAAGCGTTTGGACATTTTTTTATTGGGCTATTTCCTAGCTGAATTTACGTAGTTGGTTATTTGTTTCAGGGTGATTAGTACCTCATGTTAGGCAGTTAACCTCTAGTTACTTCCTATTGAAGCTTGAGTAAGGTTGAAAAATAGAATCTTGTAATCACCCTCCAAACAAATTAGGGCAAACGCATCAACGAATGTTATTTGGCGTAGCTAGTTAAAAATTTAAAAAGAATAGATTTTTACAGCAACAAACAAATATGAAAAAGTCATATTTGTTTGTTTTTGGGACAAAATTTCTACATCTAATTTTTTGATGCGCCTGCCGTGCAAACAAATAATCAAATAACCAGTTTCGTAACCTTTTTTTATAGGGTCAACAAGAAACCTATGGTAAAATTAGCTTTGTTATCAAAAACAAATTTCTTACATCCTGTTACATCTGCAATGGCTTGATAAATGTTCAAGCCTGCTTCCATTTTTTCACCCTCTGCGTTGTAGGCTTCTGGCTCTTTCAATACTACATAGCGATCCTCAGATTGTGCCATTTTAGATAAATCATAAGGCACACCACCAATGATAAAACAAGTGGCTGTTTTGTGCTTAGGAATTTTATTGGCTACTTCTCTTACTTCTTGATACACAGTAGCTTTATTTTTATTATCCACATAATATTTTGCACCGTAGGTTTCCAAAGTTTTTACTTGACCATTATCCACCCAAGAAATTTTGGTATTTCCAGAACCAATATCTACTACAAACCCATTGTTCTCAAAGGACTTTGGAAGCACACTGTATAATGCGTAGGTTGCTTCTTGCTGTGGCGACACAGGGTTGACTACATAGCCTAAGTCTTTTAGTCCATTGATGATAGTTTGAGTGGTAGCGACTTTTTGCGCTCCTGAACTAACCACAAAGTGAATATCTTTACCACGAACACCATAGTCCAACATTTTAGCAATATACTCTTTCAGTCCTGCCTTAACATCTTTTCCTGATGATAACCCATCGTAAACCAAGCTATTTCCCCATTCTGCTTTTTCTAAATTCCAGTTCTTTGTGTTATCCGTTGTCACAATAAAGGAGTTGAACCCCGCAGCTCCCAGTTCTACAACCCCTTTTAAAGCTCCATTAGTTGGAACAGGTGGAGTATAATTGAATTTTACAGTCGCGTTCGACACCTCCGAATTGGCTTCTTCGGTTGGCTCATTTTCTACCACAGTGGAAGAATTATCCGTATCTATGGATGTATTGTCGTTGCTAGGAAGTCCGGGTACCTGAATATTATATTTTTCCAACAGGTAGCGACCTCCAAAAAAAACGCCTAACACAATGGTTAAAGCAATCAATAATCGCGCAAAAGGCGTGAGTCTAGTCTTCATAATTTATGATTTGAATTAAAATCAGAATCAAAGTTGAAGAAAAAATTAGCTTCTTCAAAATTTTTTCTTCCAACAGACAAATTTATGCCTCAAAGATAGTTAATTCAACGATTCATAGTTGCTTTATTGTCCTTCATTTAGGTTTGTGTAAGTCTAGTTATTTAGTATAATATAAGTTAATTATTGCTTAATCTACGCACAATTCTTTGTTTTATTCGTTATTCGTTTTGCAAATTGGGCTATTGATGTCCTGTAAATGGCTTTTTGTTATTCGCCATTTGTCTAGGTACAAGTATTTTGAGCAGTAAAAGATGAAACGTTTTAGCTAGTAAACACCTCTGACTTATAAAGTTACGTGTAAAGTTAATCACAAAACTGCTTAACGCCATTAATTCACTTACAAACAAACCGAATCCCAATTAATTTTCGTAAAGCAATTAGACTTTTAGTATCAGTTCTTAACTTTGGCAATTAGTGCATTGGTTTATTTTGAGAAGTCTAAGCAAATAACATAATATGAGAAAATTTTATTACTGTTTACCTTATGTTGTCTTCAGTGGGCAGTTTATGCGCAACCTGTTAATGATAATTGCGAAAATGCTATTTCACTTGGGAATGTCCGCAATTTCTGTTCCCGACCAGCAGAATTTACCACTCAAGATGCTACCTTATCAGGCTACGGTGCTGCTTCTTGCTTCTCCAATCCTAGAAATGACGTATGGTTCACTTTCATTGCATTGGCTACAGACGTAACGATTGTCTTGCGTGGCGCTACTTCGGTTTTGCCAGGTGGCACACTTAGAGTACCAGAAATGACACTGTATGGAGGAAGTTGTGGCGGTACACTTCAAGAATTGGAATGCGCCACAGACACGCGCAACAACCACATTGTAGAACTTTACAAAGGCGGACTAGTACCGGGCGTTCGCTATTTGATTCGCGTGCAAAGTCGCAACAACAATATGGGAACTTTCGAGGTTTGTATCAATAATTTCAATCCACCAGCTTTCCCAGAATCTGACTGCCCAGACGCTTCTATACTTTGCGATAAATCGGGATTCTCTGTCCGCAGCGTAAGAGGAGCAGGTCGAGACAGAAGGGAACTGGATGACGCGCTTTGTCTTTTAAACGGAAGTTCTACCGATAATGAATCCAACTCCACTTGGTACACTTGGACTTGCGAACAATCGGGTAGTCTGACGTTCGTACTCACTCCTCAAAATGAGAGCGACGACCTAGATTTCGTGTTATATGAACTACCCAATGGCATTAACAACTGTAATCAAAAACGATTGCTACGTTGCATGGCTTCTGGCGATTCCTTCTTTCCCAGCAGATGTATGGGACCAACAGGTCTGCGCACTAATGAAACAGACAATAGCGAACCAGCAAATTGTAACAATAACAGTCAGAACAACTATCTAGCTCCTTTACAGATGGAAACAGGTAGAGCTTATGCACTAGTTGTCAATAATTTTACTTCCACAGGTAATGGCTTCACGATTGAATTTGGTGGCACAGGTACTTTCAAAGGTCCCGAAGCACGATTTATTTTGGACGCTTCTATCGCCTCTAATGAGGTGGATAATGTAGTTTGTGTGGGTGAAACTATTGCTTTTCGTGATTCTTCTTCTTTCTCGCAAGGAACAATCACGAATTGGAATTGGACTTTTGGAGTGGATGCCGCGCCTGTAAATCGCACAGGCACAGGACCTCACCAAGTAAGTTATACCTCATCTGGAGAAAAAATTATTGCCCTAACCATAGAAACTGATTTGGGTTGTATTGTAACAGAAATTGCCACTATAAATGTAGTAGAGCCGCCTCAAATTAACGTAGATTTGTCTTTACCCGATTGTGGCGGTGGCACTAATGGCTCAATCACTGTAACTCCGTCTGGTGGCAGTGCGCCTTATGCTTTCAACTGGCGTAATAGTCAGTTTGTGGTAGGTGATAATGTGTTGGAAAACGTACAAGAAGGCACTTACAACCTCATCATAAAAGATGCTCAAAACTGCTCTGCGCCTTACACCATTGAGCTGCCAGAAGACTCTATACAATTAAACGAAAGTATTATCCCGACTGACGAACCCACTTGCTTTGGATTTTCGGACGGAAGGCTTGTGGTTTCACCCATCAAAGGAACTGCGCCATACCAATATAATTTTGGAACAGGTTTTACACAAGATAGCGTTTTAAGTAATCTACGCGCAGGTGATTACACCGTACAGGTAAGAGATGCGCAAGGTTGTAATTCTACGTTTGGGATAACTATTGACCAACCTGATTCTTTGAGTTTAAGATTTGAAAAGCAAGATATTAGCTGCTTTGGACTAACCGATGGCGAAATAAGAGCTATTGCGCGCGGGGGGCGTGGGTGGTTTCAGATTTCTTTGGAATACCAGGGCTTTTGTGCCGCAAATTATTACGTTAGAAGCAGGCACTTATCAATTAAGCGTCACAGACGCTAACGGTTGCGCTATACTTGGAGAAACGGAAATTATCGAACCTGAACCTATTGATTTTAAGGTGCTTAACGTGCAAAATGTAACTTGTAACGGAGATGCGACAGGTGCAATTACACTAGAAGCACTTGGAGGCACACCACCTTTTGCGTATCGAGTAGCAGGTGAAAATTTCCAAAATGACCCTGTACTAGCGAGCTTATCAGCAGGGGATTATACGCTCGAAGTCAGAGACAATCGCGGCTGTGTACAAGCGGTTTCAACACGAGTGGCAGAACCTGAAGCTTTTTTTGTGGATGCTGGTACAGATGTTACTATTGAACTCGGCGATAACACCCGCTTAGATGCAGTACCTAATCCATTAAGTTTGGACGTGACCTATCAGTGGATGCCAGCAGAGACGTTAAGTTGTACAGATTGCCCAAATCCAACCGCATCTCCATTTCAAAATACTACTTATACCGTTACCATCACAGACCCAACAGGATGTAGTGTCAGTGACGAAGTAGAAGTTCGAGTGTTGAAGTTACGCCCTATTTATATTCCAACCGTTTTTTCACCAAATGGAGATGGAGAAAATGATTTTTTCACTTTGTTTGGAGGTAAATCTGCCAAATTAATCAGGCTGTTGAGGATTTACTCTCGTTGGGGTGAATTAATGTTTGAAACTAGCAATATTCCACTTAGTATAGAAGATTTGGGGTGGAATGGACTGCTCAACAATGAGATATTACCACCATCTGTATTTGCTTTCTATGCAGAAGTGGAATTTATTGACAATGAGGTGATTATTTACGAAGGTGACATTTCATTGATTCGATAATCATTAGATGGACTTCATTCCATTCGGTGTTTGTAATCTGTCAAAAACGAGCTTAAACCAACAAAAAAAGTGGAGCAACTGAACATATTCGGTTGCTCCACTTTTTGTTGGTTGTAAGTTGACTACTTTG
>JAAUTG010000217.1 GCA_012031785.1 Saprospiraceae bacterium
GTGAGCTACTCACGCTTTGGATTATTATCTGCCTGGGCGCGCCTAAGCAGCTAGTAATTTAGCGGATACCTTGCATCCTTATCCTACTCGTCAAGAATTTTAAGCAATATCACAGAAGACAAGCAGAAAGGCATAGATGGGCATAATCCATGGAACAAGGAAGCCAAACTATTAGAAGCAGCGGTGTTGAAGGAATATGGCGTTGATAGTGTTCAGCAGTTGCCTTTTAATTTTGATGCTTACAGAATGCAAAAAGGAGAAGAACATGAAGCAGAAATTTACTTTAAGCATTATGCTTTACTGAAACAGACCTACGAGCAGCAAAGCCAAACATACAAAATGGCAGCCGCTCTTTCTCCTTTTTTACCCACACGCTTTTTGTCTATGGCTATTGCTAGAACAGACTATCAAGCACATTGGGACTTCGCAGATGCTGCAGAAAAATACCGCATTAATATGCAGGCGGCACTAAATGATAATTTCGCAAAAAATTCGACTTATGGCGATTGGGATTACAAAGCTGATAAATCGCTTTGGACTTCTATCCCTGATTTTAGCTATACGCCAATTACTATGGGAGAGATATTAGAAAGAAACAGCAGCAATATAGTTATCCTATTTTCTTGGCTATTTATTTCGTTTGTTGGCTTATGGCTTGCAGCACGAAAAATATAAAAAATGAAAAATCATGTTTCAATATAATTTTAACTACGAACTAAAATCGCTACTTCGCAACAACTGGATTCTGTCTGTCTCGCTTTTACTTTTGTGTTTATGCTTGTTCAGTGGCTACAATGGCAACCAAAAAGTAGCCAAAAGAGTTGCTGATATTGAAAAAGTGAATAAGCAAGTGATGGAAGGTGATAGCTTAGCGGTAGTATTATTGGATTCCTTAGCCGCTGGATATGGGGTAAATGTATCATCTTGGAGAAGACCAGATCGCCCGACAGCAGTAGGTGCTTATAATCCGAGAGTTGCAGCTATGCCACCAGCTCCACTTGCCTTGATTGCCACTGGGCAAAGCGATATTTTCACACACTACGTACAGCCTTCTATTTATGGCGATGAATTTGCACTAAAACTTACAGAACTATCTAGTCCAGTTCAGTTGTTGTTCGGGAGTTTCGACCTTTCTTTCGTATTGATTTATCTATTACCACTCATTGTGATTGCATTTACTTACGATTTGCTTTCTAGTGAGCGAGAAAATGGCTCTTTGCGTTTGTTGGCAGCCCAACCACTTTCCATTTTTGCTTGGCTTTCTCAAAAGGCATTGATACGTTTTTTCCTTTTTGAGTGTGATTTTAGGTATAGCTATCAAATTGACTTTGCTAACTAATCAAGTACCATTGGTAGCTCACTGGAATGAAATTGGAACTATTTTAGCCATTACTTTTACTTATTTACTTTTTTGGTTTGCATTAGCCCTTTTAGTGAATCTCTTGGGTAAGTCCTCTGCCAATAATGCTATTTCTTTATTGGCTATCTGGATATTTTTAGTGCTTCTTATTCCAACAGTCATCAATCAAACTGCTAATAGTATTTACCCTGTTCCGTCGCGGGCACAATTGATCAATGATATGCGCTCGATAAAAGCTGAAACTGAAAAAGAACAGGATAAAATACTTGTAGAATATTTAAGAAACCATCCTGAACTTGCTGTAAATCAAGATAGTACCAGCGATAATTGGTATCAGTCGTATTTTGCTTCGCAAGATTTGGTAAAAGAAAAAATGGAGCCAATTTTGGCAGGCTATGACCAACAAATCCGCAAGCAACAACAGTGGGTGAACAATCTTCGATTCTTGTCGCCAGCCATCATTTTACAAGATGGATTGAACGAGCTTGCACAAACTTCTACCAAGCACTATGAAAGTTACAGAACACAAGTTATTGCCTTTTCAGAAAAGTGGCGAAGTTTCTTTTTACCTATGATTTTCAAGGAGGAAAAGGTAACCAAGGCTACCTTTGCTCAATTGCCAAAATTTGAATACAATACAGCAGACATTTCATCCAACGTAAGTATTAACCTAATGAGTTTGTTGATATTAGGTATTGGTATGCTGGCAATCGCGTTTTCGATTTTTCGAGTACGTGGTTCGGAAAGTTTGCTTACGATGAGCTAAAAATATTTTGTCAATTATTAATTCTTATGCAAGAAATCACTCGAATATTAAGCACATTATGCTTATTTACAATCGCCCCTTTTTATGTTTTTCACAAAATGTTGCAACATTCCTGCCGCCTGATACGCCAATGGTGTTTGTTGCCAATAAAACTGCCCAAACAATTGTAATAGATGGAGATTTAGTAGAACAGCTTGGGAAACGACTGCTACCATTGAAGGCATGGTACAAAAAGATCCCAATCAAGGTCAACCTGCCTCTTATCCCACTCAAATCAAAGTGCTTTATAACGAACAGTATTTATATGTGGCTGCAATTTGTTACCAGCCCAAATCTACAATTCGCGTACAAAATCTAAGGCGCGATTTTGATTACGATTTTAATGATTTGTTCGGTATTGCTATTGATGGTTATCAAGATAAACGCAACGCCAGCGTCTTTCAAGTGTCACCTTATGGAAATCTTAGAGACCTTCAAGCCTTAGATGGCACACTTTACAACCGCGAATGGGATGCGCTCTGGCAAGGGCGAACGCAGAGATTAGAGGATCGCTGGACAGTCGAAATGGCAATACCTTGGAAGGTGCTACGGTATCCAGAAAACTGCACTGAATTAGGCGTTATTTTCACCAGAAACATTAGAAGCAACAATGAATTGGCTTCTTTACCTGGCATACCAAGGGTATTTGATGTTTATCGAATGGCTTATGAAGGAGTACTTCAAGGGATTCAAGTACCGCCCCCTTCTTCCAATCTTCAAATAAATCCTTACTTTTTGGCAAATAGAGACAACGAAAAACAAGGAACTAACGACAATCAATTCAGTTTGTCCAGCAAAGTAGGCGGCGAAGTAAAATGGGCAATCAATCCAAGTACCGTTTTAGATGCTACCATCAATACAGATTTTGCACAAGCGGATGTGGATAGACAAGTCGTTAACTTTGAACGTTACTCCGTATTTTTTCCAGAACGTCGGCAATTTTTTTTAGAAAATGCCAATGTTTTTAATGCTAATGTTACGAATTGGATACGTCCTTTTTTTAGTCGTCGCATTGGTTTAGATGCAGCAGGAAACCCAATTCCAATTGATGCGGGAATCAGACTGGTCGGTCAAGACGCAAAAAACAATACGGCGCCTTAGCGATACGGCAACGTGCAACTTCTACTGCGGGTGCTGCCAATTTCGGGGTACTGCGTTATTCTCAAAACCTATCCCAGCAAAGTCGTTTGGGAGGAATGGCACATGGCGACAAGATGAAGCCCTCGAAAACAATGGTACGAGCCTACAAGCAAATCAAAATTACACTGCCACCATTGATGGGTTGTATTTGCCCACACAATCCTTCGGCGTAAAAGGTATGTTTTCCAGTTCTTTTGACCAAGCTCAAGGGAACGGATTTGCAGGGCAGTTCTTCACGTACTACGAAAACAATTGGATTTATGTTGGGCTGCTGGAGTATTTCAACAAAGACTATCATCCTGGAGTTGGATTAGAGATACTCAATGATAATTATGTGATGACCAGCCCTGCCGTAGTGCTTGACTGGCGTCCTGAATGGCTGCCTCAACAAGTACGCCGTTTAAGACCTTACGTAGATGCCTATATTTTCAACAGCACGGACGATGGACGCTCCTTATTTGGCTACATGGGTATTTCCCCAATCGCCATTGAGTTTCAAAACAGTGCAGAAATTCGATACGCCATGGTACCCAATTGGCAAAACCTCGATGCTTCCTTTTTTCCATTAGGTATTGAGATAGATAAAGGGCAATACAAATATATGCGCCATCAAATCGAAGTCAACACAGACTTATCTGCATTTATAGGCGCATCTGCCAGCGTGGAACTGGGCAAATACTTTGATGGGCAATTGAACACTTATTCGTTTACAGGGCGTTACGCTCCTATCCCCCACATCGAATTTCAAGTGGATTACGAATTGAATCAATATCAATCGCTCGGTATTGCGAAGTTAAAAGGCAGCACCAACTTACTTGGCATCAACACGCGCCTCGCACTGCATCCGAGGCTGCAATTGATAGGTTTTTATCAATGGAATGACAGTGTGGATAGAAGCATTTGGAATATTCGTTTTTCTTGGGAATATCGTCCACTTTCTTTCCTTTACATCGTCTTCAACCAAAACCGCCTCACTGGTAAACTTCCCGAAGATCGCTTGTTGCAGGAGCAATATATTGGCAAGATTACTTATCTTAGGCAGTTGTGAGTAAAGCAATTATAGCCTACGCTATACTGAAGCAATTTTTGCATCATTCCTGCGCCACCTCATTCAACCTGATTAAGTTCCTAGTTGTATTTACTTAGACTTGTGGGTAATAGACTTGCAAAACATTTTTCAACAACACAATAGCTTACCAGCAACATGATAAATCCAATTCAATACATCAGCATCAATCCTGAAATCCGGTTTGGAAAACCCTGCATTATCAATACGCGCATCACGGTACTGGATATTTTACAGTGGCTGGCTTCTGGTATGTCGCAGGAAGAAATACTAACGGATTTCCCAATTTGAAAACGGAACATACTTTAGCTGCTTTGGCATTTGCTGCTCGAAGAGAAGAATTTATTAGATCAATTGCCGCATAATTGCTGAAATACAGCATAGCTCGTCGAGCTATAATTACTCTCCACTCCCTAAACGAAAGATTAGAAACTATTTACTAATCTTTAAAAATATTGCTTGTAAAATATGGGCAACTTACCTTTGTGCCTAACAATATTTTATATTACTAATTTAAAGTTAAATGGCATTTGCAAAGTCTAATCGTCTGCCAGTCGGAGCTATTCAATGTGACAATACAACCCTGAGCTTATTGAAAGCCAACGATTTCGTAGCAAAAGGAATAAGGGATAAAATGAGCGCACAAAAAACCTTAGTGGTGAACATCACTTCTTCGGCAGGTAGTGGCAAAACCACCCTGATGCAAGAAACGGCTCGTCGGTTGAAAGAAAAAATTAATATGGCAGTATTGGTAGGCGACCTGGAAACAGAGCGCGATGCCATTCGCATACGAGAAGCTGGGATACCATCGCTTCAAATTGTTACGAATGGAGTGTGCCATTTGGAAGCGCAGATGGTGTTACAGGCGTTTGAGCACTTGGATACAAGCGGACTTGATTTGCTTTTCATCGAAAATGTTGGCAATCTTGTATGCCCAGCAGCATTCGATCTCGGAGAAGATTATCGTGTTACCTTGCTTGCTTCTACTGAGGGGGACGATAAACCTAAGAAATATCCTCGTATGTTTCTGACGAGTGAATTAATGCTTATTTCTAAGGCGGATTTGTTGCCTTATATTCCATTTAAAGTGGAGAACGCCATCGAGGATGCACGCGCCGTGAACCCCGAAATTGAAACCATTACAATTTCGAGCACGACAGGAGAAGGTTTAGAGGCTTGGTGCGATTGGTTGCTGGAGCGCATCGCTGCTAAAAAAGCGGAAACTGTTGAATCTACCGCTACTTATGTATAAAACATGGCAAATTCGGCTACATGGGAAAGTGCAAGGCGTTGGGTTTCGACCTTTCGTTTGGAAATCTGCAATAGCTAGGAATTTGAAAGGCTATGTTTCCAATGGCATGGAAGGTCTTGAAATTAAAATTGTTGCAACAAAATCACAAGCGACTAATTTTTTGAATTTTATCCTCAAAAATGCACCAGTAGGCAGTTATATCCAGGCTTACACATTAGATGCAGATGAAAAACAGTTCTTTGAAAATTTTACGATTCGGGAAAGTACGTCCCACGAAACGCCTTCCTTATTGGTGGGTGCTGATGTAGCCTTGTGCGCCGACTGTTTGACCGATTTACAAGATACGAGTAATCGCCGCTTTGGCTATGCTTTTACAACTTGTACTTGTTGCGGTCCTCGATATTCCATCTTAGAAAAGTTACCTTATGACCGCGAGCATACCACAATGAAGCAATTTCAAATGTGCCGCGAGTGTGAACAAGAGTTTGAAAATCCTAATGATCGTCGTTTTTTTTCACAAACCAACTCTTGTCCGAGTTGTGGAATTAGCATACAGCTACTGGCGGCAGACGGTACAGTGTTAAGCACGGATGCAAATGAGATAATAAAAAAATCCACAACTGCTTGGTTTTCTGGCAAAATTGTCGCTATTAAGGGTTTGTCTGGCTACTTGCTAACCTGCGATGCCACCAACGAGTATGCAGTGGAGTTGCTGCGACTTCGCAAACATCGCCCTACCAAACCTTTTGCGCTAATGTATCCCAGTATGGAGGTCTTACGCAGCGATGTTTTGAGGAGCAAAAGGGAGATGGAGGTATTGCAAAGTTCGGTAGCTCCGATTGTGCTGCTGACGCTAAAAAATCGTCCAAAATCTGGAATTGCTTACAAAGCAATAGCACCAGAGCTGGACAAAGTTGGCGTTATGTTGCCTTATGCTCCCTTGCTATTTTTGTTGCTGGAAAAATTTGGAAGACCTATCGTAGCTACTAGCGGAAATATAAGCCAATCGCCAATTGTATTTCAAGAAGAAGCACACCTCCAGCTTGGAAGTATTGCAGATTTTTTGATCACTCATAATCGCGAAATCGCTGTGCCACAAGACGATAGCGTATTAGCTTTTGCAGATGAAGTGACACCCATTGTTTTGCGCGCGCGCGCGGTCTGGCTCCAACATTGTTGCTTCCAGATTTAAATATCAGCAAAGTGCCAATTGTTGCACTTGGAGCAGCCGTAAAAGCAACGTTTTCAGTAACTTATCACGGCAATTTATTCCTTAGCCAATATTTAGGAGATTTATCTGATTTTGATACCCAGCAGCGATACCATTGGCTATTGCAACGGACGCTCCGTCAATTTTCTGTGCAACCGTCTGTCGTTGTGGGAGATTTGCATCCTAACTATTTTACAACTGCATTTGGAAGGAATTTAGCGGAAGAACTAAATATCCCTTTTACGCAGATTCAGCACCACGAGGCGCATTTTGCTGCAATTTTAGCAGAAAGAAAACTATTCGATAGCCCAAAACCAATACTCGGCGTAATCTGGGACGGGACGGGCTATGGGAGCGATGGGCAAATTTGGGGTGGAGAATTTTTTAGTTATCAATCAGGGAAAGGTATTCATCGCGTTGGGCAGCTACCATACTTTCCGTTTCTGTTGGGCGATAAAATGGTACGCGAACCTCGACTATCTGCCTTGTCTTTTTGCAAACAATTTGCAACCAGTGAGTTAGAAATATTATCTCAAAAGTTTAGCCCAACCGAATGGGAATGGTACTTAAAACTGTTGGCGAGCCAGCAAGCAATTTGGACATCAAGTGTTGGTAGGTTATTTGATGCAGTAGCATCGTTACTCGGTTTTGCAGATAGCGTCACCTACGAAGGCGAAGCAGCATTAATGCTAGAAACTGCGGCACGGCGGTATTTACGCAAAAATCCAACACTAGATGAAGGTTTTTTTTCCCGAATGAATAATCAACAAACACCTTTTTCGCTAGCATGGTTTGGCTTGCTGGTGGAAGCGGTAAAAGAACAGGTGCCAGCAGACCAATTAGCGGCACTGTTTCATATTTCTTTAGTGGAAATGGTAGCAGCAGTAGCCATAGAAGGCGGATTTGAAGAAATTGCATTCAGTGGCGGTGTATTCCAAAACGCACTGCTCCTTGAGCTACTTCAAAAACACCTTTTACCAAGAAAATTCAAACTTTACTTCCATCAAGCACTTTCATCGAATGATGAAAATATTGCTTTTGGACAACTTTTTCATCATACCATCTTAAAAGTGAATTAGATATGTGTCTTGCAATTCCAGGTAAAATAAAATCTATCGAAAGCCGCATGGATGGCTTAGTACGAATGGCTAAAGTGCAATTTGGCGGTATAACAAAAGAAGCCAGCCTCGAAATGGTGCCACAAGCCCAAGAAGGCGATTACGTTCTGGTACATGTGGGGGTTGCCATCAGTATTGTGGACGAAGCAGAAGCACAAAAATCGTTTGAATACCTCGCTGAAATTGGCGAAATTGACGAACTCATTGAACATACACAACTATGAAATACATGTCTGAATACCGCGATGCGGAATTAGTGGAGCAATACATGGCTGAAATTGAGCGTACCGCCACTCGCCATTGGACCGTTATGGAAGTTTGCGGTGGACAAACGCACAGTCTCGTAAAAAATGGACTTTTACAGATGCTCCC
>JAAUTG010000218.1 GCA_012031785.1 Saprospiraceae bacterium
CGTATCTCTGGCGAACAAGATGGTATTGATAAGACTGGTATCAAAAATAAAGGTATAGCCACCCGCTGCACCAACTTCTTGTACTGCTTTTTCCACTGTTGCAAAAATGGGTTGCAGTAGCTCTTGTCGTTTTTGCTGCACTTTTTCGATCACTTCTTGCTCGTACTTCATAATGGTTTCGCGCTCCTTCTGCAAAGCAGCTTCTTGTTCTTTCATCTGAATTTGGGAGAGTTCTCCACTATTTGCTTTCTGAAAATAGGCTTCTAATTTGGTTTGAAAAGCCTTTGCCATGTCTTCCCCTTTTTTAATCAATTGGTCGCGGAAAACTATGAGTTGCTGGTCAGCAGCCTTCACTTCAGGCAGTGATTGCAGCAAATTTCCTGAGTTCAAATGTCCGTATTTTTGGGCTTGGACATGAGTTGAGAGTAATAAAGCCACACATACAGCACCAAAAATCATTATCTTCTTCATAGTAAAATTTAATTGCGAAAAAAATATGTAGTCCATTCAATGATGCACCATGTTGACTATCAGTAAGTTGTATTTTTAATTAGTAATCTTAAAACGTAACTTACCCTTAGTCAAACGTTGGCTCGTTATGACGCGCAAAGGTAGAAGAAGTACCTCAACTTCTTTAACATTTAACGAAACTTTAGCGTAAAGTGGTCATTGCGTGATTGGTGATGGAGTACGTTTTGAATAATCGAAAATTGAACACCAATAACTGACAACCCTGATATCTAAAGATTAGCAAAGATCAACACCGAACATGCCAAAGTCAATTAGGAAATCTTCGACGCACCAGTTTGATAAAGTTTTGGGCAGATTCTTGTTTGCTTTCTGATGTCCAGTTGTGTTGTTTCGCCAATTGCGTCAGGTAGCGTTGAGCCTCTGCGAAAACATTCATATTGTTGATGGTTCTTACCACTTCATTAAAAGTGACGAGTTCTCCTGAAAATAAGTCATTGGCGTAGAGCAATTTATCGTTTAGAGCAATTGCTTTGGTCAGGTCTTCAATACGAATGCTGCTCAATCTTTCAGAAAGTTCTTTAGCCTGCTTTTGGTCAAAAAGTGCAGCAATGGCATTGTCAGTGACTAAATCAGTGATTGGAGCGACTTTTGGTATCTCTTTAGGTGGTGCTTCTTGGTATGTTCTGGGAGGTTGAGGTTGGTAAGGAGGTTCTGGAGTAGGCGTTTTGACTGGGCGTTCCAATTCCTCTTTAAGAAAATCAGTAATTTCAATCACTCTAGGCGGTACTGATGTAGGTATAGGTTCTGGTTTAGGCTTGGGCTGCTCTATGTTTTTATGAACCACCTCTGCCTCGAAGTTGGAGCTTGGCGTATTGGTTTCAACTGGCTCATGAAAAAGCTCATACAGTTGTCGGAGGTAACTTAACATCAAGTCGCGCTCAATTCTAGAAATGGCATCTCCACCCAACTGAATGCTTTTGTGTAGCGCGTTTACTTTTTCCAGTAGAATAGTTACTTTACTTAGATTCATTTTTTTCGTTTTCGTATTGGTCACAAAATAAACGGACATTTGTGAGTTTTAAAAATATTCCCCAATATGTTTTTTATCAAATTCTAAGACACTTCTTGTTTACTTGGTTTCTCTCTGTAAATTTCTGGCTAGTCGGCAGCATCTGACTACAATTCACTGGCAATAATCTAAGAAATCACGATTTGAAATTAAATTCGACTAAAAATTTAGCTCATTCAGAAAATATTCGAGCTATCAGCGTATTTTTAGGGAAGTATAAATTTTAACAGCTAGTTTTTTAGCGAGGGAAATTAGTTCGTTTTGTTTGTATAAATAGGGTTTCAATAAGTTTTATGTACAAGACAGAAAATCGTTTTCAGCAAAGAATTGAGCAGTATCTCTTTTCGTGCTGGTGGAAGTATTTGAACAAGTTTTGAACAAAAATTTTGTTTGGTTTAATTTTGCTATGTTCGTAATTATCAACGGATTCCTACTTGAAGATTACGTAAATAGCATCATTTTCCACGTTTTTGCGGCAGTTATTCACATTTTTTATTGACACTTATCAACAAATGTTAATAAACAGGTATAATTTTCTTTCTTTTTCCCTATCATTAATCGCTTACTTTTACGTTCGATTGTTCTGTCAAGCGGAAAAGTTTGCTAATTGCGCAGAGTATTCTAAAGTTATTACGCCCTAAAGTTGGTTTGTGTGGAAGATAGTAACGCGCAGCAGTAGGGTGATATTTCCAAGATAATTCAAAATTAAACAACTGTGAGTGAAATTAATACATCAGAAAATAATACGCCAAAAAATCTAAAAAGCATCAGTCGCAAGAACGAGGATTTAAGTCATTTTATGTATGGCAAACTTCCACCACAAGCGCCTCGTTTGGAAGAGGCAGTGCTGGGTGCAATTATGTTGGATAAGGACGCGCTTGCGGTGGTGTTGGATATTTTTGAAGCCCGATTCTTTTTACAAAGAAGGGCATCAACGTATTTATAGAGCGATGCTAGGACTTTTTGAAAAAACACAACCTATTGATATTTTGACAGTTACAGAGGCTTTACGCAAGGCTGGTGACTTAGAAGTAGTTGGTGGGGCGTATTATTTAGTGGAACTGACCAACCGTGTGGCTTCTGCCGCCAATTTGGAGTTTCATGCTCGTATTGTTGCACAAAAGCATATTCAGCGCGAGTTGATTCGCGTAGCAACTAAGACGATTAAAGATGCTTTCGAGGATACTACCGACGTTTTTGATTTATTGGACGAAGCAGAGAAAGGCTTGTTTGGTATTGCGCAAAACAACTTAAATCGCAGCTACGAAAGCATGAGTACTATCGCCAGCAAATTGATCAAATTGCTGGAAGAAATGCGCAACAAAGAGGATGGTTTGACAGGCGTGCCAACAGGTTTTACAGATTTTGACCGCCTGACTTCTGGCTTGCAAAAATCGGATTTAATTATCATCGCAGCCCGTCCAGGTATGGGTAAGACTTCTTTTATTCTTTCTTTGGCGCGTAATTCAGCGATGGATTTCAAAAAACCTGTGGCGATTTTCTCCCTAGAGATGTCTAACATTCAGTTGGTGCAACGACTTATTTCTGTAGAAGCTGAGATTCCAGGTCATAAAATGAGGAATGCTAAATTGGAAGACCACGAGTGGCAGCAATTAAGTCGAACGATTGAACGCATGAGTGATGCGCCTATTTTTATTGATGATACTCCTGGTATCAATATTTTTGAGTTGCGCGCCAAGTGCCGCCGACTAAAAATGCAGCACAATATTGAATTGGTGATTATTGACTATTTGCAGTTGATGAGTGGCAACAGCGAGGGTGGCAAAGGAGGTGGCAACCGCGAGCAAGAAGTGAGTAACATTTCGCGCTCTCTGAAAAGCCTTGCTAAAGAACTTAGCGTACCTGTTATTGCGCTTTCACAGTTAAGTCGAGCGGTGGAAGTGCGTGGTGGAATGAAGCGTCCTCAACTTTCCGACCTTCGCGAATCAGGTTCTATTGAACAGGACGCAGATATGGTTGCTTTTATCTATCGTCCTGAATATTATCAGATTATGGAAGATGAAGAAGGGCAATCCTTAAAAGGCATTGCCGAAATTATTGTTGCTAAAAACCGTCATGGGGCGACCAAAAGCATCAAACTCAGATTCATGGATGAGTATGCTAAATTTACGGATTTAGAGACCTTTTCGTTGGCTGGTTTTGCTGCTGACAAAAACGAGAAAAGCAACGCTCCCTCTAAACCCAACGATGGATTCAATAACATCATTAGCATTCAATCTAAAATGAATGATGATGAGGATATTCCGTTTTAAAGTGGTGTTTTTAAGCAAACAGTGAATGTCAAATAGCCAACTGCGTAACTATTTGAACACTGCCTCATTAATCCATTGCTTCACTTGCAAAGTATCGCCTTGTAGGGTTAGTAGTTCCAATTGTTTGGTGAATCCTTTGGGTAAAGAGCTATTAAGTATGGCATGAAATTCTTTTCTAGTGACTGCGTTAGGATGGCTGATGCAAAAGTCCAAGAAAAGGTAATGCTCTGGAGAAGTGAGCTTTAAGTTCACAGGGTCAGAGTAATTGTTGATTGTAGATTGCTTGGAAAGTGCAACTACACTTAACAAAATAGTGATGGAAGAAAACCCAACTAGCGCAATAAACACTGGACGGTAATGCTTAAACAAGGTAGCTATTAAGAAAGACCACAAAGTTGCTCTTTTCAACGAGGTATTACTACCGACTGGTACGGGTAGTCTTTCTTGGAAGTAATTCAGGTCGTAGTCATAGCGACTGAAGGCATCTGACAGCACTTCGTAAGCCTCATTGATGAGTTTGAGGCGTTCTTCTGCCCAAGTTGCACCTTTATGCAAATCAGGGTGGTAAGTTTTGCACAATTTCAGGTAGGCTTTTCTAATTTCATGCTTCGATGAATTGGTAGAAACTCCTAATATGGTGTAATAATCTTGCATTATAATTTTGATAAATCATTGTAAGCATCTCATAGCACCGTGACTCGCGTATTTTGTTATGGTAAAGTATGAGATTAACAATGGTTTTGAGCAAATTCATGTACAAAAATATAAAAAAATATTGAAAAAAATGGGTTTCCTTTGATGCAAATGTAGTAGTTAACCCGAACTTATACGTTTATTTACGGAAGTTTTTAAGTAGCGTTCTTGTTCTTTACCCACTCCTTCTGCTCGAGTGTGTACGAAGCGGTAAGCTCTAATTTATACAATTTAACGATGGATTATTGTGAACGTTACAGCAAGTAGTAGTGTTATAAGGATTCAGGAGATTGTTAATTTTTAGCAGTTATATTTGTAGTTTTATTGGAGTTACGTTATTGGTTTAATGGTTGAAGCAACATTTTAGTATATTGCTAAGAAAAAATTATCAACAACTAGACAGTTTATCCAACTTATCATCCTCAAGTAATGAATCAGTTAACCGATGTAGTAAAAAAATATTGATAATCAATATATTATTCTTCGTGGGTACACAGTTTATGGGAGAACCGACACCAGAAGCTTATGGTTCGCTTTTGTCTGGACAAGGTGATTTTGTAGATTGGAGACGCTTGGTTTTAGCTTTGTTTTATCCTACTTCGGAGTATTTTAGACCCTTTCAAATAGTGACGCATTTGTTTATGCACGCTAGTGTAGGGCATATTTTCTTCAATATGTTTGGGCTTTATATGTTCGGATCACCTTTGGAGACTTACTATGGCGCGCGTAAGTTTTTTATATTGTATTTCGTGGCTGGCTTTGGCGCACTTATTTTACACTTTGGCGTTAGATACTGGGAAATGCAACAGGCGGGAGTTGCGGCAACGATGATGGAAATGTACCCTCTTTAGGTGCGTCAGGGGCGATATTTGGTTTATTGGCAGCTTATGGTACGGTATTCCCAAATAATGTGATTCAATTGTTGTTTCCACCTATCGCGCTACGTGCTAAGTATTTTGTGATGATTTATGCAGGAATTGAATTGTTTTTGGGTATTGGTTCTTTTAATACAGGTGTCGCACATTTTGCGCATTTGGGTGGCGCGCTATTTGGATTCCTATTGATTGTATATTGGCAAAGGTATGGCAATGATTTTCGCAGATATTAATTGACGTACTAAATTGTGAAAACAGGAGTGATAAAAATTCGGTAATCAGACAAATCAATTGTAGGTAGCCTGAAAATCATTGAAATCTTAGTTAATTTGTACTAATCACAAACAAATGGATTCTAAATGCCGTTGTGAAGACCAAGCGTAAGGTATCAAGTAAAAGAAAAGGACGAGTGCTTTTTTGTAATCAATCCTTTGAAAACCAAAGTAATAGTAAAGTACCAACTATCAACAGAACTAGTTTATTAATTTCATATAAAATATGCTAAATTCGATTTGGGAAGATGTTAAGCGGCAATTTAGTTACGGAAATAGAGTGACGCAACTTATCATCGTTAACGTAGCTGTATTTATTCTTATCAACCTAGTGATGCTTGGTATGTCTATCGGGAATGGGTTAGAGATACCTCCGTCATTTGATAGATTAGTGAATGCACTTTCTATTTCTGCTGATTGGAAGGAGGTAATCACGCATCCTTGGAGTGTCTTTACCCATATTTTTTTACATGAAATGCCCTTCCATATCTTGTTTAATATGTTGAACTTGTACTGGTTTGGCAGAATCGTAGCAGATTTTATAGGCAACCAAAAATAGTTCCCATTTACTTGCTAGGAGGATTGACAGGCGCATTGTTCTTTTTTGTATCTGCCAACACGCTATTAGGCGTGGGTAGTCATGCCTTAGGTGCTTCGGCAGCGGTGATGGCTATTATTTTAGCAGCAGGGACAGTTGCACCGAATTACGAATTGAACCTACTTTTTATCGGACCTGTCAAACTCAAATATATCGTTGCAGTCCTGTTGTTCTTGGATTTAATTGCGATTCCGAGAGGAGGTAACACAGGCGGACATATCGCACATATTGGTGGCGCATTAATGGGTTGGTTTTTTATCTATCAACTCCAACACGGCAATGACTTATCCAAACCAATTAATCGTTTTTTCGACTGGATTAATGCAGGATTCGAGCAATTGAGAACAGGTAAAAAGGCTACTACTAAGCGCAGTAAAGCCAAAGTAGCTTACAAAAGTCCCAATGCTACCAACAAAAGTAAAACAACCGTGACCGCAAAAGCTAAAACCGCCAAAAGCAATTCCAGCAAGGACTACAGTGGTATGTCACACCAAGAAAGAGTGGATGCTATATTGGATAAAATAAAGCAGACTGGCTATGATAGCTTGTCGAAAGAAGAACGGGAATACTTATTTAAAGCCAGTAAACAAGACTAAATCGTGCGCAACCAAATTAAAACAACGATAAGGTGGTCTAATCTAGCCCTGATTGTCATTACTTTAATGGCTTATCTTAGCCCGTATATTAATCCAAATACATTTTGGATTATCTCTATCCTAGGATTGGCTTATCCACTGTTATTGTTTGCCAACTTAGGCTTTATCACCCTTTGGATTAGCAGAAAAAAATGGTATTTCTTGTTTTCTGTGGCTTGCATTGGGTTGGGTTGGAACTTTCTTAGCAAAAGCGTAGGTTTCAATACTAAATCTAGTGCTAATCCCAATGATATTAGTATTGTTACTTTCAATACAGAGAGTGCGCATAAATTTTGGGATTATAAAGCAAAACGAACCGACCTACAAAAATTTACAACTTATCTGCAAGCTATGGATGCCGATATTATCTGTTTGCAGGAATTTCCCATACGTGGTGAATTGCGGCTCAAACGCGATGAAGAATGGATGCACAGCTATCAAGCTACAGGAAAAAACATAGTCACCTATTCCAAATATCCAATTCTGAAACACGGTTATTTTGCCTTTGTCAATGAGTACAATGGCTGCCTATTCACGGATTTAAAAATCGGAGAACAAGTGCTGCGGGTCTATAATGTGCATCTTTCTTCTAATAAAATTACAAATATCGCTAACGAGGTAGCGGAAAATGGCGACTGGAAAGAGCGCGAAACTTGGAGCAAAGTGAAGCAGATGCTACTAGGCTATCGGAGTGCTTCTAAAAAACGCGCTGACCAAGCGGAAGAAATTGGCAAACATATTGCCGCTTCACCCTATCCTGTTGTTGTTTGCGGTGATTTCAACGATGTACCCCTTTCCTACGCCTACCAGACAATAGCCGAAAATCTAACCGATCATTTTCAAGCACGAGGACGTGGTTTAGGAACAACTTTTGGAGGAAGCATCCCGTTCTTAAAAATTGATTACATCTTAGGTAGCCCTTCTGTTGCAGTCAGCACCAATGATATTTTACGCCACGATTATTCCGACCACTATCCTATTCGCTCTATGGTTAGTTTAAAATAATAGCAAATGGCTTTTGCTATTCGCCATTCACCTAAATACAATCTTTTTTGAGCCATAAAAATAATCAGCAATTTACTCCAAAGACTTCCAAATCAAAAAAACACAACCCTTTAACCATCACCAACCACTCAATCACAAGGATATGTACCAACAAAGCACTTTAAACTGCAAAGGGCGTTTACTTTTGCTAGACACGCCGATAGTGATGGGAATATTAAACGTCACGCCCGACTCTTTTTTTGATGGTGGACGATATACGACCCTCGATGCCATGTTGGAACAAGTGGGAAAAATGAATGAAGAAGGTGCAGACCTAATTGATGTGGGTGGAATGTCCTCTCGTCCGGGTGCAAAATAATCAGCACGGAAGAAGAACTTCAGCGCGTCCTACCGATTGTAGAAGCCATTAGCCAGTATTTTCCTGACAC
>JAAUTG010000219.1 GCA_012031785.1 Saprospiraceae bacterium
AACGCTACCAAACCTAGAGATGTGCTTCCTGACTTGGCAATTACAGGAATTACCCCTACACAAACTTTAGTAGGATTGGATGTTCGACCTGCTACTGGAGAACTGTACGCGCTGGGTTATGTGCAAGCCACAGGAGAAGCACGCCTTTATGTAGTCAACCCTACAAATGGCGTAGCAGTGGGTATTGGAAATTCATCAGTGGTGTTGCCCAAAAATATGGGAAAAGTAAGCGTTGATTTTAACCCAACTGTAGATAGAATCAGAGTGGTTGGTAGCAACAACGCTAACCTTAGAATGCACCCTACCACTGGTTTATTGGTTGCGACAGATGGTAACTTAGCTTTTGCTGCAACGGATGTGAATGCTGGCAAAAATCCATCCATAGGTGCGGCTGCATACACCAACAGCTATATCGGCTCTAGTTCAACCACACTTTACAATTACGACGATTCTTTGAATGTGCTTACTTCTCAGATTCCTCCGAATGATGGCATTTTAAATACCATAGGCAGGTCTGGCTTGACTGTAAACTTGGCGGCACCAAACACAGATATGGATATTTACTACGACCCTATCCGCAGAACGAATCGGGCTTTTTTGATTGCTAATACAGGTAACAATACTACACTTTATGTAATTAATCTAAACACTGGTGCTGCTTCTCTGATGTCCTTTTTGAGAACAAAAACTATAATTACTGATATAGCAGTAGCAATTGACCGAAACATTCCAGCGACTATTACTGGTAAATTGGTGTATGCACTGGCATCTAACAATAATTTACTCAGTTTTGATAGCAACTTGCCGACGATTATTCGCACCGCTACACCCGTAACAGGTATTGCGATGGGACAAATGTTGAGCGGTTTGGATAGTCGTCCAGCTACTGGAGAACTTTACGCGCTTGGCTACAACCCTATGACAGGCGAAGGAAGACTTTACACCATCAATCCTGCTACTGGAGCTGCTACTGCTATCGGTTCAACTCCCTTTATGTTAGGTATGGGACTTGGCAAAATTGGTTTTGATTTTAACCCAACTGTGGATAGAATTCGTGTGACAGGTAGCAATGAAGCTAATTTTAGATTACATCCTACATTGGGAACAATTGTTGCTATTGACAAAGCATTGAATTTTAATGCTACGGATGCGAATGTAGGCAAGAACCCCTCTATTGGTGCAGTTGCTTACACGAATAGCTTTATTGGTGCGACTGCTACTACACTTTACAACTATGATGATTCTTTAAACATCCTTGCCACACAAATTCCACCAAACGATGGGGTGTTAAACACAGTGGGAAGCTCAAACTTGATGGTAAATTTGATGGAACCTACCGCAGATTTTGATATTTTATTTGATGAAATTACAGGTACAAACATAGGCTTATTAAGTGCCAATCCAAAAGGACAAACCTTTGATAATCTGTATGTGATTAGTTTAACTAATGGAGCGACTAGAGCGATTGGTAGAATTGGTTTTGGAATTAGTATTACAGATATAGCAGTAGCAATTGATAGAACTATTCCTTCCACCATCACAGGTAAGTTGGTGTATGGTCTGGCTGCCAACAATAATTTGATTACTTTTGATAGCGAATTGCCTAGCATCATTCGTACAGCTACATCAGTAACGGGTGTGGCAAGTGGACAAATGTTGGTGGGTATGGATGTTCGTCCAGCCACAGGTGAACTTTTTGCTTTAGGATATAATGCCACTACTGCTGAAGGACAACTATATGTTATCAATCCTACCACTGCGATGGCTACCCCAGTAGTTATTTCAACTATACCTATGAATCTTGGTGATGGTCAGCGAGTGGGCTTTGATTTCAACCCAACGGTGGATAGAATAAGAGTGGTAGCGGCTAATAACATCAACTTGAGATTAAATCCAATTACAGGAGCTTTAGCGTTTACAGATGCGAATCTTGCTTTTGCGATGGGCGACCCTTCACAAGGTATTAATCCAGCCGTAGGTACTTGTGCTTATACCAATTCATTCAGTAATACTACAACCACAACGCTTTATGGATTAGACGATTCTTTGGCTACTTTATTGACGCAGATTCCACCAAACGATGGTAAACTCAACACAGTTGGAAGGATTAACTTAATGCTTAATCTAGCTGACCCTTCCACGGATATGGATATTTTTTACGACTTCAATACTAATACCAATATCGCATTATTAGCAGCCAATACAGGTATGTCGAATTTTGATTTTCTTTATACTTTTAGATTTAGCAACTGGTGCTGCTACTTTGATTGGGAAATAGGTAATGGAATTGCGGTTCGAGATATAACTACTGCTATTGATAGCTTCCCAACCGTAGGCGGTAGAGATGCAATAATTTATCAGTCAACCGAATTAGCGTTTGCTCCAAACCCTGCAACAGAAGCTGTAACATTCCAATTTGAGATAGCTGACGCAGCTAAAGTTCAAATTGTGATGGTAGATGTTTCAGGACGCACAGTAGGAGTAGTATCCAACCAAACATTTGCCGCTGGCGACCACAGTATCAATTGGAACAGAAACAATTTACCCGCTGGTTACTATTTTGTGCAGTTCTATTTGAATGGTAAATTACAAAATACTTCTAAATTAGCGATTCAATAACATAAGCCATTTGAGACAAAAGTTTGAACAATTACTTCGGCAGCATTGGTGTAGGGTTCTACGCCAGTGCTGCTTTAGTGATGAGTTCATTATCAAGTAATTAGCCGATTATTGCGGCTTAAAAGAAAGGTCGCCAAGCGGAAGGAATTAACTGGAAATGAGTCTTTTTTGGGGTAGAATTATCAAAAAAAACCACACCAAAAAAGAACAAATCAATAGTTCTAGCCACTTTAGGATGTTGTTGAATGGTTTGCCAAGCACGCTCCATACCGTCCGACCAGTGAATGTCGTCGAATACTAACACACTTGCGGTATTCGTATAAGATAAACACTGTTCAAAATACTGGATAGTAGCCGCTTCTTGATGATTGCCATCAATAAATGCAAAATCCAACTGTTTAATATCTTCCAACAAAGCTGGTAGCACTTGATCGAAAGTGCCATTCACCAATTTAATATCAGATACTTGCAAAAGTTCAAAATGTTGTTTTGCTTTATGTGCAATGACTGGACAACCTTCCACTGTAATAATGCTACTGTTCAAAGCCGCAAAACGCATATAAAGCGTGGCAAGCCCAAAAGAAGTACCCAACTCCAAAATGGTCTTAGGTTTATACTTTTGAATCATACGAAATAAAATGCGGCAAAAAAAAGGTTTTGTATTAGAATGACGTGCAATATCACTAATTCGCCTACGCTTTGGCGGATGAATATGAGAACCTGCTCCAAAATCAGTTACTTCTATTTGTGTATGATTTTTCAACATCATCTGCCGTAATGCCTCAATTTCCTCAAAAGCATAATAGAATCGAGTATCTTCCAAAACGGATTCTACAAAATCATAAACGAAGGGGGAATGAATACCATAGCGTGTTTTAGCACGCCAATAATGTCGAATAAATTTTTTTGCAATTGCTGTTTTGGACACAATAAACAAGTTTGTATAATCAATGGACTTATTACCCATGTTACGCAGTTGGTTATTTGGTTTCACCAATAACCAATCCAACCAATTGCGTAACAGAATTTATTACACACCACAAAGAGTTAATCACATACAAAAGTAGTAAACAACCCCAAAACCGCTATAATTTCTATTAGTTTTTAAAAAGTTTATAGGTAATGACTTGGTTATCAAACATTAATTTTATGAAATAAATACCACTTGGTAATTCCCCAAGTTCTTCTTCGAAGTAAGAAGTGCGAATTTGCTTCTGATTCATCATAATTCTGCCTAATTCGTCAAAAATAAATAAACTAGCAGCATTAGGAAGCGCAGGAAGTATTACTTTGAGGTGGTTGTATTCAAAATGGACGATAGGAGAGGAATCATCGGTCGCCAAACTAGAGCGATTTTCTAACTTTATAGGCGTTAAAGGATAAGAAGAACCACTTGACAGCATGACACGAGTTTGTACTTCTTCATTCATAAGTGCTTGGTCGGTGGTAAATAACACGGCTGATTTACCTCTCCAAAAGTTGAAATTGACTTCATAGGAATAAAAAACGCGCTGATGGTCGAAAGCATCTGTAATATCAATTTGTAAAGAACTAGAAGGCAAATTGATATACTCACTGCACGAACTTGCAGCAATATCATCGTAAGCTAGTAATCCGTTAATCCACACATCCACTATGCCTAGACTACTAGCCATATTGGCAAAAGCCAGTACAACGTGCTGATTATCTTGTGCCTGTAATAGAACACCATCCTTTTTTAACACCTTTACTGCCACTTCTCTTTCCACAGTACCGCCAAGAAAAATAAGCTGAATAGAAGTATCTTTTAAACGAATAGGATAAAACTGCTCCACGTCGTGTATGTCAGTGCTAAAGCGATTGGTGAAGCCCAATAATAAATTTTTTTCTGCTGGTAACTCCAAAAATCCTGTTCCTTGCCGAAACACCAAATCATTTATGAACAAAGTGTCCTCCAAATAAATATCTAAATTTTCGGTTGGTGCATGGTGAATGAATTGCACTTGTGCTGTTTTTATGGGCGTTTCTATTGGAAGATTTTCTAAAGGAAAAGAAGTTCCATCAAATAAAATCGCATAAGTACCTAGACTTGGTACGCTCCCATCTGTATAGCCAGAACTAAAAATGACTAGAGACCTTCCTGCCCAAGGGGTAATATCTAAAGTATGCGCACATAAAGGAGTTTTTAAAGCGTCCGTCTTCGATACCGTAATTTCATATTTCAGCAACGGCAAACTCAATAAACTAGTAAATTCTCCATACGCTACGTCCTCAAAAATAGATGTCCCCATAAAGTTTAAGTGTAAACTGCTAGAAAACAAAGCACCATTCACAAACGTAGCTGCTACGGTATTTGCCGTACTAGCATATTGCTCCGCTCCTTCCAGTAAAAACAACTCTAATGGCTTGCTTCCTGATTGTTCGCCACCAAACATAGCAATATAAGATGTGGCTGGTGCTAAAGACAACGGGAAAACTGCAAAAGCATCTGCTGCTCCACCGCTATCAGGTGCTGCGATTTGAATTGTTACTTCACTTGCAGGAAGTTCCAAATAAGCAGTTCCCTTACGAAATAAAAGATTATTGGCGTACAAAATACCATTCACATAGATGTCAATACTTTCGGATGGCGCATTATGAATGAATTGGATATGCGTATTTTGTGCCTGAAGATGGTTTACACAAAGGCATGACCATACCAATAGTAATAGTGTAGTACAGTATTTCATAAATGTATTAGAATAACGTGTAGTTTGTAAAAACTAAAATTTAACTCAAACTTCAATAAATTATATATTAACCTATTTTTTAATAGGTTAAAGAATACAAAAGTATAAAAAAATACATATATAAACCGCCTTATTATGAATATTTAGAAATAAAAAGATCAAGTTGCAAATTAATATTACATAATATTAAATATTAAGATAGAGCAGTTTTCTTTTGAATTGCCACTTGTGATAAAGGTGTTTTTTCATATATTAACATCTTTGTAACATATTAATTTTTTAATAAAATGTAATAGCTAAATATCTTTTTAACAATTAGTTATAAAATAAAAGAAAAGCAATAAGTATAAAATATTAAATATCAGCTCTAAATTCCCCAACCTTTTTTTCTGCATCCCGTAATTAGAGGTAATGAACTGATTTTTTATTCCCGTGAACATTAACATTCTAAAGACATGCCTAGTGGCGTCAGTTGTACTGCTGCTAACGGTTGCTGCCAACAGTACGCCGTCACTAGATGAAAAAACGTGTCAACGCCTCCGAATTTCAACATTTCAGAGGCTTCGATCCTGCAGCGCCTTCAAAGCATGAATAGTCCGGTCACTATTGAGTACGACCCTTCTATTCGAGAAATGATTAAAGATTATGTGCTGTTGGGGCACAAAGAAAGCCAACGAATACTAGGACGTAGTGCTTTGTACTTTCCAATTTTCGAGCACTATTTGAAAGTTTATCGCTTACCAGAGCAGTTGAAATTCCTACCTATTGTAGAATCTCGACTTTCTCCTGACGCTTTATCATCTGCTGGTGCTGCTGGATTGTGGCAGTTTACGCAAGGTACAGCGCAACAATTTCACCTTGTGGTCAATGACCAAATAGACGAACGACGCGACCCCATCCGTGCTACGGAAGCCGCTGTACAGTATCTGGCTGACCTGTACGGAAAGTACCGCGATTGGGCTTTGGTGCTCGCTGCTTATAACTGTGGTCCAGCAAGACTCAACCAAGCAATACGCATGGCTGGAGAAAAGGACTACTGGAAAGTGAGAGCTTATTTACCGAAGGAATCGCAGGAATATGTGCCTCGATTCATTGCTGCTTCTTATTTGATGCACTACTACCACGACCACGAGTTAATTCCTGTATATCCTAGCCACGAGTTGCAGTTGACTAGAACCGTGAAGGTAAATGATAGTATGAACTTTCAAGAAATTGCAAGTATCACAGGTGTTTCCGCCGAAGTAATTACGCATTTGAATCCAGGCTATCGTCGAGGTATAATTCCAGCAAGTACCAATGGACATTATCTAATTTTGCCAGAAGCAGGCATAGCTGCCTTTCGCAAAATGTATCATAACGCACAGCCTGTGGCAGTTTCTTCCAATACTTTGAACGGTATGAAGCGCACCCATATTGTGAAAGTAGGAGAGACGCTAGAAAGTGTAGCCAGCATCTTCAAGTGCAACGTGGCAGAGCTAAAATCATGGAATAACATCACTGGAGAACACTTGTACTTTCGCCAAGAACTGGTCATTTATGCGTCCGCACAAAACAATTGGAAAAGCTAAAAGCAGTACGCAAAGAATCTCTCCTACACACCATGAATCCAGTGTAGGAGTGCAAGTTGAGGAAGTTTCAGGAAGGGAATTACTAGAGTGCATGCGTTATGGAATATTTTAAAAAGGTACACGCATTAGCCCTTCCTGTGTAATGTAGGAAAATTTTTAAACGTTTGGAAAACCATTTTTAATAGAATGTAGTTCTAGCAATCATGCTAAAGATTGCTTATTCACCAATTTACAAATACGAACTTCCACCAGGTCATCGCTTCCCGATGGCAAAGTACGAGTTGATTCCAGAACAACTATTGTATGAAGGAACAGCAGTGGAAGAAAATTTTTTTCATCCCGAACCTATTGATGAAGCTACAATTTTGCTTACGCATGAGCCAGCCTATTGGGAAAAACTCAAACATTTAACACTCACACCCAAAGAAGTCCGCGCTATTGGCTTTCCAATGTCAGAAATTCTTGTGCAACGCGGCAGGCATATCGCTAATGGTACCATTCAGTGCGCTCAATTCGCCAAACAATATGGCATAGCAATGAATATTGCTGGGGGCACACATCATGCTTTCACCTATAAGGGAGAAGGATTTTGTTTATTTAATGACATTGGTATTGCTGCCAACTATTGTCTAAAATATAGTATTGCCAGCCGTATTTTAGTTGTGGATTTAGACGTACATCAAGGTAATGGAACTGCCCAAATTTTTCAAAAAGAACCACGGGTATTCACTTTTAGTATGCACGGAGAAAAAAATTATCCTACTCGAAAAGAGCAGTCTGACTTAGATATTGGTTTGCCAGATGGCATTACTGACGAACCCTATTTGAAAATAGTGAGAGAAAAACTTCCTCAACTTATTGACTTACATCAGCCCGACCTCATCTTTTACCTTTCAGGCGTGGACGTTCTTGCTACGGATAAACTCGGAAGGTTAAATTTGAGTATGAATGGTTGTAAAGAAAGAGATAAAATTGTATTGGAAACCTGTAAGAAAAACGCTATTCCAGTTGCGGTGAGTATGGGTGGAGGATATTCTCATAGTTTATCCTATATTGTTGAAGCACATGCGAATACATTTAGAGTTGCTCAACATTTTATTTTTTTGAGGGTTTATCAAAAAGTAGTCGTGTTTAAAGCACGACTACGAACATAAGTAATCCCATGAACATATATATCTTGAACTGCCTAAGCAGTAAACTGTCAAATAAAACGGTGCTGTCGCCTCGGGTTTTTTCCGAGACGACCCACCATCAAAAATCCCATGAACATATAAAAATCTTTCGTATATAGAGTTTCTCTATCTTCACTTTTGAATCTGAGAAACATTACTTGCTAAAACAATGAACTGAATGAACTGAAATGAACTGAAAACTTTAACTAAAATTTAACTGAACTGATTT
>JAAUTG010000220.1 GCA_012031785.1 Saprospiraceae bacterium
GAAGCCAGCGAATAACAATCCAGGTGGTATCACGGAAATACCAGCAACTATTCATGTTTCCAACTTGATGTTGATTGACCCAAAGACGGGTGAGCCGACTAGAATTGGCAGAAAGGAGGTAGATGGTAAAATGGTAAGATATTCAAAAAAAATCTGGCGAAATTATTGACTAATGAGTTATGTACCTAGGTTAAAGAAGAAGTATCTTGAGGAGGTTGTACCAGCGTTGATGGAACAGTTTGAATATAAGACAGTTATGCAAGTTCCAAAGTTGCAAAAAATTAGTCTTAATCAAGGTGTTGGCGGAGCTACTCAAGACAAGAAGTTGGTAGATGTTGCTGTCCAAGAAATGACTTTAATTGCAGGACAACAGGCAGTACCTACAAAAGCGAAAAAAGCAATCTCTAACTTTAAGTTGAGACAAGGGTTAGTGATTGGCGCAAGAGTAACATTGCGTAACAATCGAATGTATGAGTTTATGGATCGTTTGATTAACCTTTCTCTCCCGCGCGTGCGTGATTTCAATGGTATCAACGACAAGAGTTTTGATGGAAGGGGTAATTATTCTATGGGTATAACGGAACACATTATTTTTCCAGAGATAGATTTGGATAAAGTGTCTCGAATCTCAGGTATGGATATTACCTTCGTGACGAGTGCAAAGACAGATGCAGAAGCTTTAGCTTTGTTGAAGTTGATGGGACTTCCGTTTAAGAATCAAAGAAATTAGTAATTTTAAGATATATGGCTAGGAAATCAGTAATTGCTAGAGATATTAAGCGAGATCGCATGATTGCGAAGTACGCTGAATTACGAGCTAAGTTGAAAGAGGAAGGAAATTGGGAAGCACTTGATAAGTTGCCTCGCAATTCTAACCCTATAAGGCACCACAATAGATGTGGACTTACAGGTCGTCCAAAAGGCTATATGCGTAAATTTGGTATTTGTCGTGTAAAGTTCAGGGACATGGCTAACAAAGGATTAATTCCTGGTGTGACCAAATCTAGCTGGTAAATAAGAGTTGATTCAGACTTTTTTAACAATCCTTAGGTCAATTATTTGAAACCAAGGATGTAAATTCATAGTAAAATGATGGTAACAGATCCTGTTGCGGATTATCTGACCAGAATCAGAAATGCGCAAATGGCAAGACATCGTGTGGTAGAAATACCCTCATCTAATCTCAAGAAACGCTTAACTGAAATCTTGTACGACCAAGGATACATTCTGAAGTACAAATTTGACGATGAGGCGGGTCATCAAGGTACTATTAAGATAGCTCTAAAATATGACCCACAGACAAGGCTTCCTGTAATACAGAAGTTACAACGAATAAGTTCACCTGGACTAAGAAAGTATGTTGGGGTGGATGACCTACCAAAAGTAATCAATGGTTTAGGAATAGCAATTATTTCTACTTCTAAGGGAGTACTTACGGAGAAGCAGGCTAGAGAAGAAAATGTTGGCGGAGAGGTTTTATGTTACATCTATTAATATAGGGCAATCAAGTTATTACTTTGGTTGTAAAAAAGTAAGAAGCAATGTCTAGAGTAGGAAAGATGCCCATTACGCTACCTGGAAAGGTAGAAGTTAGCGTGAATAAGAGCAATTTGGTTACCATCAAGGGACCGAAGGGGCAACTCGCAGAGCAAGTACATCCCGATATCACAGTGGAGATTGATAATGGTATTTTAACCGTTAATCGTCCTACTGAACAAAAAAGACACAAAGCGATGCACGGTCTTTATCGTGCGCTAATTAATAACATGGTTAATGGTGTTTCCAATGGTTACACTAAAGACTTGGAGCTTGTGGGTGTGGGTTACAGATGTACGAACACAGGACAATTACTAGAGTTAACTTTGGGTTATTCTCACCCAATCTTATTTTTGCTCCCTGATGAAGTAAAGTTAACGACCATTACTGAAAAAGGTAAGAACCCTACTATTCGCTTGGAATCAGTTGATTTGCAACTAATAGGTCAAGTAGCTGCAAAAATTAAATCCTTCCGTAAGCCAGAACCCTACAAAGGTAAGGGTGTACGCTTCTCTAACGAGATTATTCGCCGTAAGGCAGGTAAGACGGCAGGTAAGTAATAAGAAAGGATTGAATTTTATATGGAAATACAAAAGTATTTTTCATAGAGAAGGAAGTCTTTGATTCAATGTTCAGAAAGTAACTAGCAAGTTTAAGCTTGCAGTGAACGCGCCTTGGGTTTCGTCTATTTACGCTACACTAAGGTAAAATACAAACATTATGAAAATAACAGGTAAAGAGCGTCGCAAAAAAATCCATTACAGGATACGTAAAAAGGTAAAAGGAACCTTACAGCGACCAAGATTGAGTGTATTCAGAAGTAATAAATACATCTACTGTCAAGCTATTGACGATGTAAATGGTGTCACACTTGTTGCTGCTTCTTCAGTAGATGCAGAGATTGACAAGAGCTTAAACAAGACTGAGCAAGCTAAAATGGTTGGTCAGCTATTTGGAAAGCGAGCTTTAGAACGAAATTTTGATAGAGTAGTTTTTGACAGGAATGGTTATCTTTATCATGGCAGAGTCAAGGCACTGGCAGATGGTGCTAGAGAAGCTGGTATGAACTTTTAAAATTTGGCAATATGGCAAATAACAGAAATACAGACCGCAGAAGTAGCAACAGCCCCGATGACAATAAAGGCGGCGGAGGTGACCGTAGGGGAGGTCGAAACTCAAAAAGAGGAAATGAGACCGAAAAAGAAGGTGGAGATAGTAGAATCAAAGTTGCGGAAACGGAACTAAAAGAAAAAATGGTAGCTTTAAACCGCGTGGCAAAAGTTACCAAAGGAGGTAGAACGTTCAGTTTTGCCGCAGTGGTGGTAGTAGGAGACGGAAATGGTACAGTGGGACATGGATTGGGCAAGGCTAGGGAGGTATCTGAAGCCATCTCTAAAGCTGTTGATGACGCAAAGAAGAATTTAATAAAATTCCCTATTTATAAAGGAACCATTCCACATGAGCAGCTTGGTAAGTATGGTGCTGGAAAGGTCTTGATAAAGCCAGCTTCTGATGGTACGGGAGTAATCGCAGGTGGTGGTATGCGTGCGGTACTTGAAATTTCTGGAGTACAAAATGTACTTTGTAAATCGCAGGGTTCGTCAAATCCTCACAACGTAATTAAAGCAACTATTGATGCTTTGTCAAAACTACGAAGCCCTATGACAGTGGCAAAGCAACGCACAATTACTAAAGAGAAATTGTTTAATGGATAGCCTTATGGAAAAGATAAAAGTAGTTCAAGTTAGAAGTGCTATTGACTGCTCGAAGCGTCAAAAAGGAACTTTAAAAGCACTGGGGCTGAAAAAGATCAACCATGTTGTTGTTCACAATGTTTCTCCACAAATAATGGGGATGGTTGATAAGGTCAAACATTTAGTAAAAGTTGAGGAAGCCTAGATTATAGAGGTTATTTTCAAATTGATTCAGGAAAATATTACCTGAGCCTAATTTTTGAAACATGAATTTGCATTCATTAAAACCTGCAACAGGTTCGATAAAAAAAAGAAAGCGAATTGCTCGCGGTCCCGGTTCAGGTCATGGTGGTACATCTACTAGAGGACATAAAGGGGACAAAGCTAGAACGGGACATAAGTTAAAGCGAAACTTTGAAGGTGGACAGATGCCTATGCAGATGCGCTTACCTAAACGTGGCTTTAATAACCCTAATCGCGTAGAGTACGTGCCAGTAAGCCTAGAACGTTTACAGGCGATTGCTGATAGGCATGGTGTCACTATGTTAGATATCAACACTTTAGTAGAATTTGGTGTTGTAGGTAAGCGAGAACGACTAAAAGTGCTAGGTCCTGGAGAGCTTAGTATAGCTTTAAATGTCTCTGCACATGCTATTTCAGAAACTGCAAAGGCTGCCATCGAGTCGAAAGGTGGAAGTTTTAATCTTGTCAACTGAATACAATGAAAAGATTTATTACCACTATCGGAAATATTTGGAAAATCGAAGATTTGCGTAAACGCATCCTCTATACCTTAGGGATGCTTTTCGTGTTTAGATTAGGTTCCTTTATTGTACTTCCAGGAGTTAATCCAAGTGCGATTGAGCAAGCCAGTTCCACAAATGCAGGCGACCTGTTAGGTCTTATCAATGTCTTCACAGGTGGTGCATTCAATCAGGGTGCTATTTTTGCACTTGGTATCATGCCTTATATTACTGCATCTATTATTATTCAGTTATTAGGTTTTGCAGTTCCCTACTTTCAGCGTTTGCAGCAGAAGGAAGGAGACTCTGGTAGAAAGAAGCTAAACCAAATTACTCGTGCACTAACCGTATTGATTACTTTAGTGCAGGGAGGTGGATATTTGACTTATCTCAAAACTGGTCTAGATGCTGTTGATCCTTCTATTCCAGATGGCTTGTTTTGGTTATCTAATATTATCATTCTGTCCGCAGGTACGGTTTTTGCAATGTGGATAGGGGAAAGAATTACGGAGAAAGGAATTGGAAATGGGGTATCTTTGTTGATTACGGTCGGTATTATTGCTGCATTGCCTATTGCTATCGTCGCGGAGTTTCAATTACAGATTATTAGTAGCCCATTATTATTAGTGATTGAGTTCTTCGTATTGTTCTTTATCGTTCTTGCTACAATCGCTATTGTTCAAGCAGTCCGACGTATTCCTATTCAATTTGCTAAGAAAATGGTAGGTAAAAACGATGGACAACTTCCTAGTGCTGGTGCGAGAGATTACATTCCTTTGAAGTTGAACTCTGCTGGAGTTATGCCTATTATTTTTGCACAGGCTTTGATGTTTTTGCCAGCTACGGCAGCACAGTTTATTGCAGGTGATCAATCTGATTTGGCGACCAGTCCATTTTTACAGTCGTTATTGAATCCTTTTTCTGGGCTTTACAATGTGATTTACTTCCTATTGATTGTTATTTTTACGTATGTATATACTGCATTGCTTGTGAATCCACAACAATATGCGGATTACTTGAAGCGTCAAAATGCTTTTATTCCAGGAATTAAGCCAGGAAAGCCTACGGAGGAATTTATTGATGCTACGACAACAAGAATAACACTTCCGGGTTCTATTACATTGGGTTTCATTGCAATTTTACCCGCAATTATTCATGCTTTTGGTGTCAATCAATCATTTGCGCTTTTCTTTGGAGGTACATCACTCCTGATTTTAGTAGGTGTTGTGTTGGATACACTTCAACAAATTGAAAGTTATTTGTTGATGAAAAATACGATGGTTTAGTGAAGTCAGGAAGAATACAGGGAAGAAGCAGATTGCAAAGTATTGGTGCAGAGATTTAGTCAACACCTTCTAGTAAGACCGTATTGACTTTAAGTCGTTCTGTTATTACTGCAAGATAAGTGGTAAAATTACTCAACTTGAATGTCCTTTATGCTATGATATATTACAAAACGGACGAGGAAATTGAGATTATTCGGGAAAACTGTTTGTTGGTTTGCAAGACCTTAGCGTTGGTAGGAGAGTTATTAAAGCCAGGTGTTAAGGGAAGCTATATGGATCAGCAGGCTGAAATGTTTATCCGAGATCATGGAGCAATTCCAGCATTCAAAAATTATCCCTCGTTAGACAAAAGTGTGCCTAATTTTCCAACTACACTTGTATATCTACAAATGAAGTGGTGGTTCATGGTATTCCGAATGGGAAAGACGTTTTTGAAGATGGGGATATCGTTTCTGTAGATTGTGGTGTAGATTGGAATGGATATTTTGGAGATGCCGCTTACACTTTTGCAGTAGGCGATGTACCAGAACCAACTATGGAACTTTTGAGAACAACTTTGGAGTCTTTGTACTTAGGTATTGACAATGCTGTCTTAGGAAAGCGACTTGGCGATATTGGTTTTGCTGTACAGAACCATGTAACTAAACATGGTTATACAGTGGTGAGAGAATTGGTAGGACATGGTATCGGAAGGGATTTACATGAAGAGCCACAGGTATTTAATTATGGAAGAAGAGGGCAAGGACAAAAATTATTGTCTGGCTTGGTCATCGCTATCGAACCTATGATTAATATGGGACGAAAGGACGTAATGACAGCAGAAGATGGATGGACTGTTTTTGCAAAAGACAGAAAGCCATCTGCGCATTATGAACATACTGTAGCAGTAAGAAAAAATAAAGCTGATATTCTTTCAGATCATTCTTTTATTGAGGATGCAATAGCTAAAAATCCTAATCTAAAAGAGATAGAAACGATGGTTTCGGCTTAGATATACAGATGATTTGATTTTTGCATGTTGGAATGTAATATTTTTTTTGCAGATGAATATAGAAAAAATTATGTAGTCTGAAAAAAAGATTCTATTTTTGCACTCCAAAATTTTATTATGGCGAAAAAGAAAGATCTTCTCAAGCAGGATGGTACAATAGTTGAAGCATTGTCTAATGCGATGTTCAGGGTTAGATTAGAAAATGATCATTTGATTACTGCGACTATTTCTGGTAAAATGAGAATGAACTATATTAGGATTCTTCCTGGTGATAAAGTATCAGTTGAGATGTCGCCGTATGATTTAACAAGAGGTAGAATAACATACCGTTACAATAGTAATCGTTGCTGTTTTGTAAATATAAGATTTCGTTCGTGTGAATTTCAAGTTTTGTTAATAACTATATATTCTTGTTTACAAAATAGCAAGGTCAAAATACTTAACTGTTATGAAAGTCAGAGCTTCGGTAAAAAAACGTTCCGTTGATTGCAAAGTTGTGAAGAGAAAGGGAAGAGTTTATATTATTAACAAAAAGAACCCTAAGTTCAAGCAACGACAAGGTTAATTCTGTTCATTCAGAATATGAACCTATCATTAAAACTGTAAAATTTTTCTCCGTATGGCGCGTATTGCAGGGATAGATTTACCCAAGAATAAAAGAGGAGTTATAGGTTTAACCTATATATATGGTATTGGGAATTCAAGAGCACGCGAGATTCTTGACAGAGCTGGCGTAGATGAAAATACGAAGATTAATGACTGGACACCAGACAACGTGCGTATCATCACTGGTATTGTTGCCAACGATTATCGCGTAGAAGGGGAGTTACGTTCTGAAGTTCAAATGAACATCAAGCGATTAATGGATATTGCGTGTTTTCGTGGATTAAGACACAGAAGGGGTTTACCAGTAAGGGGGCAGCGTACTAGAACAAACGCTAGAACTCGTAAAGGAAAACGTAAGACTGTGGCGAATAAGAAGAAAGTTACTAAGTAATATAATAAGCAATGATATTGGATACATTTTATCACATATCCGATACTCGTTTCTAAATTTTAAGCAATGGCGAAGGGAAAAAAGCAGGTCAAACAGAAAAAGCTCAAGATAAAAGTTGAGCCAGAGGGACTTGTTTATGTGCAGGCATCTTTTAATAATGTGATTGTTTCGTTTACGAACAAGTCAGGTCAGGTAATTTCATGGGCTTCTTCAGGTAAAGCTGGGTTTAGAGGTTCTAAGAAAAGTACACCTTACGCCGCTCAGGTTGCGGCAGCAGATGCTGGTAAAGTGGCTTATGATGCAGGTATGCGTAGTGCAGAGGTATTTGTGAAAGGACCAGGTGCGGGGCGCGAAGCTGCAATTAGAGCTGTGGATGGATTAGGGATTAAAGTTTCAAGAATTAGAGACCTCACGCCTATTCCACACAATGGTTGCCGTCCACCAAAGCGACGCAGAGTATAACAGTAACATACATCGTTTTAACAAAATCAATTTATAGTAGTTAACGATATGGCGAGGTACACCGGTCCAAGAGTTAAAAAAGCAAGAACATTTGGAGAGCCAATATTTGGCTTCAGTAGGGCATTTGAAAAGAGAAAGTATCCTCCCGGACAGCATGGTCCTGCTAGAAAAAGAAAGCAGCGTTCAGATTATGCGGTACAGTTGATGGAGAAACAGAAAGCCAAATACACTTATGGTGTACTGGAGCGTCAGTTTAGAAACTTGTTCGAGAAAGCGAGCAGTGCAAAAGGTGTAACAGGCGAATTACTGCTACAGTATTTGGAAGCCCGTTTAGATAATACTGTTTTTAGACTGGGTATTGCACCAACTCGTCGTGCTGCACGTCAGTTAGTTACTCACCGTCACATCTGCGTAAATGGTATTATTACTAATATTCCCTCTTATCAGTTACGTCCTGGTGATCAAATTCAAGTGAAAGGAAAATCCCAACGACTTGAAACGGTCAAAGAAAATGTGGCTAGCAAGTCAAAGGATGCGCGTAGATTCTCTTGGTTAGAATTAACGCGGATAAGATG
>JAAUTG010000221.1 GCA_012031785.1 Saprospiraceae bacterium
AGCAGGTTGCTCGAAATTGGCCATTTTGAAAAGGGAATCATCAGCAATCACGAGGTACTGAAACAACCCTTATGCCTGATTAAGCAGTAGTTGTAAAGCTAAAATAGAGAAGAAACTGCCTCAGAATAGAGGTTAAAATTAATGAAATAAATAAAAATTATGATAATTATTAAGTCGTTTACTGGTTCGATAGAAGAGGAGTATATTATCGAACTTGCTAAATTGAGAATGGAAGTCTTTAAAGATTTTCCGTATCTGTATGAAGGGTCAATGGATTACGAAAAAGCCTACCTGAAAATTTACAATCATTCACAAGACCGCATCATTGTAATTGCGTTTGATGGTCAGAACATCGTAGGTGCTTCGACGGGTATTCCTATGGAATTTGAAACAGATAACGTGAAGAAACCCTGGTTGGAGCAAAATTTTGATACGGAGAAGATATTCTACTATGGAGAATCGGTACTATTGAAAGCGTATAGAGGAAGGGGTATAGGCGTGCAATTTTTTAAGCATAGGGAAAACTGGGTAAAAGAACTGAATAGATTCAATTTAATCACATTTTGCGGAGTAGTTAGACCCAGCAATCATCCCTTGAAACCAGACGATTACCATCCGTTGGATGATTTTTGGGAAAAAAGAGGCTTCGTCAAAACGAAAAACTTAGTCTGTCGCATGAATTGGAAAGATATTAATGAGGAAACTGAATCTCAGAAATTACTCCATTTTTGGTACAAAAATCTTTCTGTGTAGTACGTCTAACTAAGTTTCTTGCCTACTACTCGCTGAACGCGGCGAGGTAGTAGGAAATCTGACGTTCTCTGACATCAAAATAACAAAAATCCATCCCATAATATTATTTTTTCGATTGGTTTTTTCACAAATGAATTATCTTTGGCTACCTTGTCAAAGGATTGGCTGGATGGTAAGTGTATTTTGTAAATTATTGGTATTCTAAATTTATGTTTGGATATTTGATTAGAAGATTTTTGCTTTTCATACCTGTTTTTTTACTAGTATCCTTCATCGTGTTTGGACTTAGCAAGCAAGTGCCTGGAGATACCGTGCTGGCACTGATGCAAAGCAGCGAACGCAATAGTTTTTCTGCCAACGATTTAGCAAAAACGAATCGGGTGTACCGCGAGATTGCTGCAAGAGAAGGGCTGGATAAACCCAACTTTTATTTTACCCTCACCACGTCCGCTTATCCAGACACACTGCACAAAATCATTAGAAAAGACCGACGAAAGAACTTAAAAAAAATTCATTGCGGCGTATGGGAATTGGGAAGCCATTTCCAGTTACCATCAAGCCATACAACAGCTAGAACATCAGGTGCTAAGCCTACCTGATTCCACTAAAAAAAACGATGCGGTCATTAAACTCCGCGCCTCCACGCAACAACTCTACAACCATGCAGAAGCCCCATTTATTGCAAGCCAATTCGATGAAATAAAAACTGCTGCTACCACTTTGGCGCAGAATTTTCCTACTCTGCAAGTGCTACAAACGCCCATCCAACACCTTGAAAAACAATATACTACGATGCAAACCAACACTACGCTGTACAAACACTGGATACCTGCCATCCACTGGCACGGCATTCACAACCAATACCACCAATGGATGAATGATTTTCTACACGGCGATTTGGGTATTTCACTGCGCGACTATCGCCCTGTCAAAGATAAAATACGAGAAGCTATTTTTTGGACTGCCATCATCAATTTATCCGCCTTAGTTTTGGCTTACCTCTTTGCCATTCCGTTAGGCGTTTGGTCAGCAGTCAAAAAGGATACGTTTATTGACAAAAGCATCAGCTTATTATTGTTTTTGCTATATTCTTTACCTACTTTTTGGATAGCCACCTTGTTGATTGTATTTTTACGACCCGCGAATATGGCATGGATTGGTTCGCTTCTATTGGACTAGGTAATCCAAGCAGAAACGCCTCATTTGTAGAACTTTTTTGGACGAGGTTTTCTCACTTAGTGCTTCCCATTTTCTGCTCCACTTACGGTTCTCTAGCTTTTATTGCAAGGCAAATGAGAGGAAGCATGCAAGAAGTGTTGCTTCAAAACTACATCCGAACGGCTAGAGCAAAAGGATTATCAGAAAGTAAAGTCATTTGGAAGCACGGGTTTCGCAACGCGCTTTTCCCACTCCTCACACTTTTGGGCGGTTTATTGGCCTTCTCTCTTAGCGGGTTCAATCATATTGGAAACTATTTTCAATATTCCAGGTATGGGTTGGCTGATGTACCATGCCATTTTCGACCAAGATTGGACAGTGGTATATGCCGTTTTTATGATTGGTACAGTGTTAACCATGTTTGGCATACTCATTTCGGATTTGTTGTACGCTTGGGCGGACCCTAGAGTAAGGTATGAGCGTTAGATGAGTGATGTTGGGGGCTTAGAAATGAACGAAAAGATGCTTTATCAGTGCATGGTTGACAAATAACGCTCACCAGCAAGTTGGTGAGCTGAGATGTTATGCTATTCATTACTGCATGGAATAACTAAAAACAGAATGAAAAACTCTCAGTAGAAAAATTCAAGGTAAGAACTGATTCAGAAGGTAAAGCCAAATAATTAGCGAGATATGTTAATCGCTTTTTAACGAGCGCGTGTTGACTGGGGCAGAAAAAAGCAGAACAAGAGATGCTCAAAGTTGGTTAAAATAAAATCTAAAACTTTTTAATCATGTCCCCTATTATAGAATGCGTACCCAACTTTAGCGAGGGTAAGGATTTGTTGGCTTTAGAACGCATAGCGGCTGCCATTCGAGCGCAATCAGGCGTGCAGTTGCTACATACTGACATTGGTGCGGCAGCTCATCGAACGGTGATGACCTTTGCAGGCGCGCATGAAGCAGTGGTGGAAGCTGCATTTCAAGCGATTATGGTGGCGAGCGAGGTAATTGATATGCGCTTCCATAAAGGGGAACACCCTAGAATTGGAGCTACGGACGTTTGTCCCTTGGTGCCAGTTCAGGGTATAAGTCTTTCCGCACTGGTGCCTTCCGCGCTGCAACTGGCAAAAAGGGTAGGGGAGGAGCTGCAAATTCCAGTATATCTTTACGAGATGGCGGCTTCCAAGCCCGAACGAAAGCGGTTGGCAGACATTAGAAAGGGCGAGTACGAACAGTTGGCTCAAAAAATAAACCATCCCGCATGGATACCTGATTTCGGACCGAAGTTTTTAACGCCCGTGCTGGAGCGACAGTGATTGGCGTGCGTCCTTTTTTGATTGCTTACAACATAAATTTGAATACGACCGACGTGGCAGTTGCGAATCAAATCGCTTATCAAGTGAGAGGAAGCGGTCATTGGACGGTGCGGAATGGAAAAAAAGTGCCTTTTCAAGGAAAATTTCCGAGCGTGCGGGCGATAGGTTGGTACATTACAGAATATGGTAAAGCACAGGTATCCATGAACCTCACCGATTTTGCTCAAACCAGTATGTACGAAGTAATGGAAGCCTGTAAGGAGGCAGCAAGCGCAAACCATGTGAGGGTGACAGGTTCTGAATTAATAGGTTTAGTACCTTTGGCTGCGCTACTTGAAACGGGTAAACTTTATGCAGGTACGGATGGTTTGAGCGAAGAAGAACTGGTGGATATAGCCATCCAACAACTTGGGCTAAACGACGTGAAACCATTTGACCCACAAAAACACATTTTGGAATACGCACTGTCGAATCAAAAATTAAAATAATAATAATTCATTATTTTTTACACTGGAATTGGCTTTACACCGTGCTCCTGTGCGTAGATTTCCAACTTTTCGACTTCTGAAATATCCAAATACTCAAACTCGGAGGAACGGCGAAGGTCTTGCCAGGTTTGAAACTGCATTGGGAAAGATGCTGACGGTTCGGCGGATACTAAAAATCGCTTTGCCCTGGGCGTTACGCGATTTAGGTAATAAAAGGCATACACATCTTTTGATACATAATCAATTCGACGCTCTAAATCTATGCCCATGACGTAAACTTCTGCATCATTTTTACCTGCTAAATCTACCTTGATTGGAGCAGGCAGATTGGGAATGTGGGAGGCATCCAAGTAGTAATCCACTGCAAAATGGGCTTTGATACTGGATTTTTTCTTTATTTCTATTAAATTCCTTACGTTCCTTCACTTTGGCGGGTTCAAAGTTCGGGGTATGCACAAATAGCTCGAATAAGCGATTAAAATTAGCTTGATTGACGGGAATATCCACCACCGCAGGCGCGGAAAAAGCGAGAATATTTTGGCGATAGTCGCTTAAATATTTTAAATATTGTTGACTAAAAATCGGATGTTCGGAAGTAGCGCCCCACATCAAATAATCATTCACCCGCTTGACTTTTGTGCCACCCACAGAAGCCTGCTGAATGCCTTGAATGTTCATCTTTAAAGTTTGATATACTTCGTTGGATACCAACTCTCGCAATACATTGATTTTGGGTTTTGAAAAGCCCACCACCACTTGCTGTTGGTCAAGAAGTGCCAAGCCAATGGTGATTTTCTCTTGAATTTCTGGTCGAATCACCGCCGATAATATGCTATAAAAAGTATCCATCACTCGCTACGATTTCTCAGTTTCTATCAATGGCAGCCTGTAAATACAACTCAAAGTGCGCCCAAGTTTGCTGCATCCACTTGGTGCCAAAAGGCTATTGCGCAATAAATTTAATGTTTTGAAATGGTCTATTTTCCAGTTCTTTGGGAATACCTGATAAAATGTTTTCCAACTGCTCGCCGCAGCTTTGAACACACTCAAAATAATCGAGTTGCAACGCAGCACTAGCCTGATTCAATTCCTTTTTTGAAAATAAATAATCCACCATGGGCGAACTTAACAGCGAATCGGGTTCGGTAAGTGGCATCAATTCGTTTTCTAAATTATCATAATTAAAAATAGCTTGATGGTCAATCGGAATGAAACGATATTGCGCCTCGCTTGCCAGCAACAAGTTGTAATTATTGGCGTTGCGGTCTTCATTGGCTACCCAAAGGTCGAATAATGCTATTTTAAGCAACCCTAGTTTTTGGGTAAACAGGTGCTTTTGTTGAAACGCCATCTTTTCCGCGACCTTATCCACTTCTCCCCAATTTCGTTCGTACCGAGTACCAAAACAAGGCTTTTTAAAAAAATGAGGCTGTACGTCCTCATGCAACCCCAAAGGAATATGCTCCGTTTTAATCGTTACAAAAGCAAAACAAGGTGTATTTAGTTCCCAAATCCTTAAAAAAGAAGCGGCTATGTATTCATTCAACAGTTGACTGACCCCTATTTTTTCATGCTTGACCAAGTAATAATTCATGTTATTACAAAACGCCCGAACAGGTTTTGCTCCAGTATGGATGACATCTTCTGGCTTTAATGCTGCAATGGAATACAGGGTTGGCGTGGTCAACGGAAGAAAATTTAGATTTTTGCAAAAATACGTTTTTTCTCAAAACAAAACGGGGTAAATTTTGAGAGCGGAGACAGGAGTGGGAAGAGCGGAAAAATTTATTTTTTGTGGCTGGCACAGAGGCTTGTCAGGCTTTTAAGATTAATTCATTGTAATCTAAAAAAACACTATAGCCTTTGTCGTTAAAATACTGTGCAGTTTGCGACCTGCTTTTGTCAGAAGTCACCAGGACGAAATCGCCACCCCAAGCTCCAAGTGATTTTATTGCTCCCCAGTAATCTGCAAAATACAAATCTTTAGCGCATTCTAAATCTAACGCACTTGCTACCAATTGCTCGTGTTCCAGTAAGATGGTTTCAAACGATACCAAATCACTGGCTTTTAGTATTAAATTGGTCAACTCGGTAGATTTTGCCACCCAAGCGAGCGAATCAGCAGCGCGCGCGCGGTATCTTGCAATACCTAAACGACTGTTCTGCTTTTGCTGCAAATATACAAAAACAGTTGATGCTTAAAAGATGGCTCAAAATCAACGACTTGTATTTGAGGGGTTGATAATTTTTGATACAAAATTGCTTGGGTTGCGCCTGCGCAAGCAATATCGTATCCCGAACCTCCAAAAGTGTCAAACTGCAATTGATACGGATTGACTTTAGCCCACTGCGCTAGATTGAAGATCAGTGTGGAACTACTGCCTAACCCCCAATTTCTAGGAAAATCCAAACTAGCAATTACCTTGCATGGCTTCAGTTCTAAAGTAAAATCAGGACGTTGGAATAAAATAGCTTTGAAAATATTCGTCAAAGTGCTACCTATTGTTTCATCAGTTCCCTCTAGGTAAATACCTGTAGTAGCTTCAAATTTTCCTTCAAACCACAACGAACCATCCGCGTCCAAGCTCTGCCAAACTATGTAAGGTGTGTCGGTGGCAAACACTTCTAGGTTTTGCCCCTTTTGAGTAGGCAAAGCTAGTCCTACTGCACCATCCAAAATAAAATATTCTGCGGTCAATAACAACTTTCCGTTAGCGCGACTGGAAAAGAATGCAGTTGGCTTCATGTTTAAATTTTTATTGTCTGTTTTCAGGCTGGACTATTCCCAAAGATTAATTCTTAAAGCCCAACTTAAAACCACCCACTTTTTTTTCTCCGCGACGAAGTGCGAATCCCTAAAGCCCCCAGCAAGCCGCGAGTTAATTCCCTAGTAACTGTTTTCGTCACAGAGCTGTCCATAATCTTTTCCATAGTAGTTTTTTCGCGTCTTCTTGAGGTAGTTTTACTAGCTTTTTCACGTTGTTCTTTCATTTCTGCACGGTGCTCATCTTCTTTTGCCGCTTTTATTTTTTTCTCCAAAATTTCTTTAGCACTATCCCTATTCACGACCTTGTTGTAGGATTTTACTAAATCTGATTTTCGGATAAGTGTATCTATTTCTTGTTCAGTCAGCACGTCCATTCTCGATTGTGGTGCGCGCAACATGGTGTGTACCAACGGAGTAGGAATACCTTTTTCGTTCAGCACTGTAACCATTGCCTCTCCAATTCCCATTTGAGTAAGCAGTGCATCTACTTGGTAGTGTGTGGATTCAGGAAAATTCTCGGCTGCCAATTTTATAGATTTTCGGTCTTTGGCAGTGAAAGCGCGAAGTGCGTGCTGCACTTTTAAACCCAATTGCCCTAGTACCTCCTCCGGTATATCCGCTGGGCTCTGTGTTACAAAAAATACGCCAACTCCTTTAGAACGAATGAGTTTGATGATAGCCTCAATTTGGTCTAACAACACGGAGGACGCTTCCTGAAACACCAAGTGTGCTTCGTCAATAAATAATACCAATTTGGGTTTATCCAAATCGCCAGCTTCTGGGAAATTAGCATAGACTTCTGCCAATAATTGCAACATAAAGGTTGAAAATAATTTGGGGCGGTCTTGAATATCGGTCAAGCGCAAGATGGAAATAACGCCTTTTCCGTCCTTTATGTTTAACAAATCCTCTACGTCAAAAGAAGGCTCTCCAAAAATAAGTCAGCACCTTGCTGCTCAAGTTCTAGCACTTTGCGCGTGATTGCGCCCACAGAAGCAGAAGAAATAGAGCCGTACTCTGCTTCCAATTCTGCTTTCCCTTCGTTGGTGATGTATTGCAGGCATTTTCTAAAGTCGTCTAAATCAACTAACGGCAAATCTTGGTCGTCACAATATTTAAACACCACTGCTGCTACGCCAGCTTGAGTATCGTTCAATCCTAAAATTTTAGAAAATAACACTGCCCCAAACTCTGTCACGGTGGCACGCAGTTTGATTCCTTTTTCATTGGAAAGCGATAAAAACTCCACTGGACTATTGCCAGCGACGAACGGTAGCCCAATTTGAGCGTGGCGTTCTTCAATTTTCGGATGTTCAGCACCTTCCACTGCCACGCCACTCAAATCGCCTTTAATGTCCATAAGCATGGAGGGAATACCATGGGCAGAGAGTTGCTCTGCCAACACTTGCAGGGTTTTAGTTTTTCCCGTACCCGTTGCGCCCGCAATTAAGCCATGCCGATTAAGCGTTTTCAAGGAACTTTAACCAAAGTATCTTTTATGCAACGCCCATCTATCATGGCACCACCTAGCGCAATACTTTCTCCTTTGAAAGTGTATTTTTCGTTGATAAGTTGTTGAAAAGCAGATTGATCTGTTACCATTAAAATTTGTTTCGTTGTTTGACGCATTTTTTTGGCATGATAGCTAAATTGAATTGATGCCATACCTAGAATAGCAATTTGATTCAACTATTGTTCTAAAGCCATAAAATTGTCATCGTCATTTATTTTGATAGCTCTTGTTTTCATTTCCCTAGACAAAGGAAAGTAATTTTAAGTATATTTTATTA
>JAAUTG010000222.1 GCA_012031785.1 Saprospiraceae bacterium
GCTATAATTTCCAATTATTCCAAAATCCAGTGCATGCTTGAACTTTTTCTGCAATTGAATTTTTGTCAACTTGCATTTCCAAATCAGCAATCGTATGTAATTCTTTATTTTTGTGAACATTTTTATTTGCGCAAAATAACTTTGAGCCTTATTTTGTTCCGTTTTCCGTTAATAATCAAATACTTAAATACCCATTAGTAGGTGGTATTAATGCACCTCAACTTTCTGAAGTTGACCTCAATAATGATGGCATCAAGGATTTACATATTTTTGACCGCGCAGGCGAAACGCATCTCACCTTTCTCAACGAAGGCACGCCTAACCAAATAGCCTACCAGTACGAGCCTTCATTTGCTTCCTTTTTCCTAAAGTAAAAAATTGGGTTCTATTACGCGATTATGATAAAGATGGCATAGAAGATTTATTTACTTATTCTGTGGTAAATGGAATTGATGGTATTTCCGTATTCAAGGGTATTACTTAAACGGGAAAATTGCATTTACTCCTTACAACTACCCTACCAATCAGGCGTTTGATATTCTTTTTTTCCTTTAAGTAATGGCACAAAAACACAAATTTTTGTTTCAAAAATTGATTACCCAGCCATAGAAGATGTGGATAGTGATGGTGATTTAGATATTTTAACTTTTAATGTAGCAGGTGGCTATTTGGAATACTATCAAAACCAATCTATAGAAAAAGGTTATCGTGCAGATAGTTTAATTTTTGAACTAGAAGACCCTTGCTGGGGAAGGTTCTACGAAAGTGGTTTTACGCCAGCCATTGATTTAGCACCTACACCAAGTGATTGTTTTAATAACCTACAAACTGTAGAGCCTCGACATTCTGGTTCTACTGTAACAGCACTACATTTGGACGACGATTGTGCAATGGAAGTTTTACTGGGCGATTTATCTTTTGATAATCTCATTGCGCTCTACAACGCTGGCGACTGCAAACGCGCATGGATGAATGCGCAAGATATTAATTTTCCCAACTATAATGCGCCAGCAAAGGTGTCTATTTTTCCCGCTGCGTTTCATTTAGATATGAACAATGACGGGCATAAGGATTTAATTGTATCGCCCAATGAAGGTTTAAATTCTGAAAACTACAATAGCCTTTGGTTTTATGCCAATACTCAAACAGATAGCGAACCGATTTTCAGTTTACAACAAAAAGACTTGATTGTCAATCAGATGATTGACTTAGGGAGCAATAGCCATCCTACTTTTGCAGACTATAATGCCGATGGATTAATAGATATAATTGTGGGAAGCGGCGGTTATTACAAAGGTATTGGTACACGAGATGCAAGACTTTTTCATTCAAAAATGTAGGCACTCCTACCCTACCTGCTTTTGAATTAATAGACGACGACTACTTGAATTTCAGCCAGTTTAATGGACAGTCTTGGAATTTTTCTCCCACTTTTGGTGATTTAGATGGCGATGGCGATTTAGATATATTGGTTGGAGAAGAATTTGGAACAATTTTTTATGCAGAAAACATTGGAGGAGTAAATGAAAATTTCAGATTTAATCCAATTCAAACTAACTTTATGTCTATTGATCCTGGACAAGTCAGCATTCCTTATTTGGTGGATGTCAATCGAGATGGGCTAATAGACTTATTAGTAGGTGAGCGAAATGGGAATATTAACTACTACCAAAATTTGGGCACTCCAACTGCACCTAGATTTGAGGCTGATTCAAAAATAGCTCCTAACACGGAATTATTCGGTAGGATTGACGCTAGAGAACCTGGCTTTGTAATTGGTTCTAGCGCGCCTGTGGTGTTGGTGCAAAATGGAAAGAGCATTATTCTTGTAGGTACAGAAAATGGGCTATTGGAAAGTTACCAAATAGATGAAAAAAATTATAGTAATAGTTTTGAAGCCACTGATTTACTAACCACTAGCCTATCTAATCTGGGCGCAAAGACACATCCTGCATTAGCGGATATTAACAACGACGGTAAGTTGGAAATGCTAGTGGGCAACCTAAGAGGAGGACTGAATCTTTTTAGTACCCTGTTCTCCAGCCAAGATGTCGTAAACAGTGCATCCCCTACCCCAACTGCTTTGGTTCGTGTTTATCCCAATCCGAGTACTGGTCATGTTTTCGTAGATGCACCTCAGCATCATACTAATTATCTTTTGAAACTCATTGACCCGTTAGGTAGGTTAGTTTTTCAGAAAACGTTTTCAGCCCAAAGTGAACTAACTCTCCCATCATATCTTACCAAAGGTTGGTATGTATTAGTTTTGGTTTCTGATACAGGTATAAGTTATGAAGAAAAACTACTGCTATCAAAACCATAAGGATAAATCGGAACTTGGAACCATTAGACAAGTACAGTAAAATAGTATGATTTAATAAAATTAACCAAAAATTCATTTTTAAAAAATATTCAATTAATAATAATCTAATAGATTTAGTTTTATTTTGGTAAGTGGGCTAATTACGCAATCTTGCCAAATTTAATTACCTATTAAAAACAACACCTAACATGGAAGAAAACAAAATACCACTCCAACAAGAGGAGCAGCCAGACGGCGTGGAGACCAAACAGAATAATATTCCTTATTGGATAACGCCCTTAGAAAATCCGCTCTCGAGGATAGAAGACACTGCCCAAACTGGGTTAACTATCCAAAACATTACCAACCTTCCTGCGTCCCTATCTTCCAAACTCAACGATCAGCATATTGATGCTATACTTAAAATGGCGAGTAAAGAACAAGACCAAGCCTATAAAAAGGACTTGACCAGTAAAATTTACAGGTTGGTTTACTTTTTAGTTGCCGTTTCGGGTGTTGTAGTATTTTTCATTTACCTTATACGTGAAGGCGTACTTGCAGAAATGCTAAACCTAATTTTTGCCTTCGCAGGTGGTTTTGGTATCGGTTACAGTGTGAAAAATTTTTTAGAAAAACGGGAAAAATTAGCGTAGATTTGCGGATTAAAGTAGCTTGAATTAACCTTACTCAAACTTTAAGGACGATCACAGTAAGCACATTAATTCAGTCACTCAAATCGGACGAAACGATATAAAATTTGGCAACGACGAATACCACTGAGGGCAAAATAACGCCCTTGATGCAGCAATACGCTCAATTAAAAGCAAAATACCCCAAGCAATCCTTCTTTTCAGGGTAGGTGATTTTTATGAAACTTTTGGAGAAGATGCCATCACAACTTCCCAAGTTCTAGGTATTATCCTAACCAGTCGCAATAATGGTGGTAACGATGTAGAATTAGCCGGATTCCCTTTTCATTCGCTGGATTTATATTTGCCTCGCTTGGTGCGTGCGGGTTATCGAGTAGCTATTTGCGAACAGTTAGAAAAACCTAGTCCCCAAAAAAAACTGGTTAAACGTGGAGTTACGGAGGTAATTACACCAGGTCTAGCAACAGATGACCAACTGCTAGATCACAAAACCAATAATTATTTGGCAGCCTTACACCTCGGCAAAAAAGAGCAATGGGGCGTGGCTTTCCTGGACATTTCCACTGGCGAGTTTTTTGTAAGTGAAGGTAGCCTAGAATATATTGAAAAGTTACTACAAAGTCTTCATCCTTCCGAAATATTATTTGCTAGAGATAAACAAAAATATTCAAGGAGGCGTTTGGAGATAAATTTTACTCTTTCTCTTTGGAGGATTGGGTTTTTTCTTTCGATTTTGCTCACGATAAACTCCTTACCCGTTTTGAAGTACAGAACTTAAAGGGCTTTGGCATAGAAGATTTAGAATTAGCACCAATCGCGGCAGGAGCAGTGCTGCATTATTTAGAGGTCACAGAAAATAATAAACTAAGGCACATTACCAGCATCAGCAGGATTCAACCCGACCGCTACGTATGGCTTGACCGTTTCACTGTGCGCAATTTAGAGTTGATACAAAGTCAGCACGATTCAGGGACACCGCTTATTAAGATTTTAGACCATACTGTTTCACCTATGGGCGCGAGGCTACTGAGAAAATGGGTGGTATTGCCACTAAAATCTATACCAGCTATTGAAAGTCGTTTGGAAACAGTAGATTTTTTTCTGCAACATCCACATTTAGCCAGTACGTTAGAAAAACAAATTCGGCAAATGGGCGACTTAGAGCGACTGATTGCTAAAGTTCCTTTGGTAAAATTAATCCTAGAGAGGTCACCCAACTGCTACGCGCACTAGAAGCCATGCAACCCGTCAAAGAACAGTTATCTGAAGTTGTGCAAGATACACTCCATAAAATGGCAGATGGCATCAACCCATGCCCAGCCATTCGAGAGATTATTCGTACCCAATTGGTGAGTGACCCACCAGTTAATGTTTCTAAAGGAGGAGTTATTGCGAAAGGATTTCATCCAGAACTTGATGAATTAAGGCATTTAATACAAAATAGTAAGCAAATTCGTTCTTCAAATTCAGCAACAGGAAGCACAAAAAACAGGTATAGAAAATCTAAAAATTGGCTTTAACAACGTCTTTGGTTACTACTTAGAAGTAACCAATAAGTATAAAGATAAAGGACTTGTGCCTAACCACTGGTTGCGCAAACAGACCTTGAGCAATGCAGAAAGGTACATCACCGAAGAGTTGAAAATACTGGAAACCAAAATATTAGGTGCGGAAGAAAAAAATTTTAGAGCTGGAAACCATGCTATTTGAGCAACTGGTATTTTCACTTGCTGATTACATTCAACCTATTCAGCACAATGCAGCTATTATTGCACGGCTGGACTGTTTATTAGCCTTTTCAAAAGTGGCAGAACGCTATCAATACTGCCGACCAACATTTGAAGATAGTTTTATCATTGACATTCGAGCTGGTCGTCATCCTGTCATTGAACAGCAGATGCCTGATGGAGAAAGTTACGTTCCCAACGATGTTTACTTGGATAGAGATAGCCAGCAAATTTTGATGATTACGGGTCCCAATATGGCAGGAAAATCGGCATTACTTCGCCAAACCGCGTTAATTTGTTTGATGGCACAAATGGGGTCTTTTGTTCCTGCCACTGCTTTGAAACTCGGCTTAATAGACAAAGTTTTCACGCGCGTGGGTGCTTCTGACAATATTTCTTCTGGCGAATCTACTTTTATGGTAGAAATGAACGAAACCGCCAGCATCATGAATAATATTTCCGATAGAAGCCTGATTTTACTAGATGAAATCGGTCGTGGAACTAGTACGTATGATGGCATTTCTATCGCTTGGTCTATTGCTGAATATTTGCACAACCACAACCAAAGTCGCCCAAAAACACTTTTTGCCACCCATTATCACGAGTTGAACGAGCTTGCCAATAAGTTTCCACGTATTCGCAATTTTCACATTACCACCAAAGAAGTAGGACAGAAAGTAATTTTTTTAAGACAGTTAGTGGCTGGTGGTAGTCAACATAGCTTTGGTATTCACGTAGCGCGTATGGCAGGTATGCCGCGCAGCATCGTGGAGCGTGCAGCACACATTCTAGCGCAATTGGAACAAAAGTCTATTACCACCGATTTTAATAGCCCCGATGGAGTGGTTGCAAAAAAAGCAGCTACTGAAAAAATAAGTCCTCCTGCCATTCAATTGAGTATTTTTGAAGCTGCTGACCCAAGCACGGAAAAATTGAAATTAGCTTTAAAAAACTTACAACTTGATGCAATGACTCCAATTGAATGTATGATGAAACTGAATGAATTAAAAAAAATGATAGAGTAGAAAACTATTTATTTTTACTTTCAAATATCCTATTACTTGGATAAACAATAAATTAAAAGCATTGTAAACTATGAATTTCGAAACCACTGCTATCAAAAACCAAATGCCCAAGACACTGTACTCAGAGCATTCGTCGCCATTGTTCTTGACTTCTAGTTTTGTGTTTGAAGACTTGGCAGAGATGGAAGCCGCTTTCACAGACCAAGTTGACCGAAATGTATATTCTCGATACAGCAATCCTAATGTGGACGAGTTATTGCATAAAGTTTGTAACTTAGAAGGTACAACTTCGGGCATTGCCACTGCTTCTGGAATGGGTGCCATCTTCACTGCGATGGCTGCACACTTGAAAGCAGGCGACCACATTCTTGCATCCAACGCTTTATTTGGCTCTACTTACAAAATCTTTGAAAATATTTTTAGCAAATGGAATATCACCCATACTTACGTACAACCAGATCATCTAGCAGATTGGGAAGCTAAAATACAGCCCAACACTAAATTAATTTATATTGAAACGCCTTCCAATCCTTTGCTGACCGTGATTGATATGCAAGCACTTAGCGAATTGGCAAAAGCAAATCACTGTTTGTTTATGGTGGATAATTGTTTTGCTACACCTTATTTGCAAAATCCTGTAAAATTTGGTGCTGATCTTGTCATTCACTCTGCGACTAAATACATGGATGGACAAGGACGTGTACTTGGCGGTTTGGTATTGGGAGATGCGCAGGTGATAGAACCTATACAATTCTTTGCCCGTCATACTGGACCTTCTTTGTCGCCATTTCATGCTTGGATACTTTCCAAGAGTTTGGAAACCTTAGCTTTACGCATGGAACGCCATTGTGCCAACGCGCTGGCAATTGCAGTATTTTTGGAACAACATCCTAAAATAAAAAGGTATTTTACCCATTTTTACCGTCTCATCCACAATACGAATTGGCGAAAAAACAAATGAAATTGGGTGGAGGTATTGTATCTTTTGAAATAGATGGTAATGAGATGGACGTGGCAAAATTCCATAATCAAGTTCGTTTATTTTCTATTACTTCCAACTTGGGCGACACTCGCTCCATTTTGACGCACCCAGCTTCGTCTGCATTAGCGAAAACTGCTCCAGAGCTACGTGCTAAATTAGGGGTTTCTAGTCAATTATTTCGTATTTCAGCAGGTTTGGAACATGCACAGGATTTGATAACAGATTTAGACCAAGCGTTGGGTGGCTGGTAATTGGGAAGCAAGCGGATAGTGGATGACTTTTTAGATGGCAGGATCAAATTTTAATCCGCAACGGTGTAACATCCCTCTTTTTTCGTTGGAATTGTTAAGAATAGATAAGAAATTGTTTAAATTTAATTTAAAATTATTGTCAAAATCAATAGAAAAGTCATTTGATGACGTTAACTAATCAAACAATTTATAAAGAAAATGAGAGCATTTGTTATTGTTGCATTTTTGGGATTATTGACAGGCACTGCTTTTGGGCAGGCAAGATTTGGTATTCGTGCAGGTGTAACCACTTCTGACATCAACCCTGACCAGTTGATAATTCGAGATGAGGCGACCTTAGATGAGTTTACGTTAGCAGTAAAAGATGCAAAATATGGAATCCATGCTGGATTATTTGCCAAATTTCCAATAGGAAAAATTTTATTCTTACAACCAGAAGTTTTATTCAATTCTAATCGTGTAGATTTTGAGCGCGGAGATTTGAACGAAGTATTCAGTGAGAAGTATCAATACTTAGATATTCCAGTCATGGCAGGGTTAAAACTTGGGCCATTCAAACCGCAGATAGGTTTAGTGGGTCATGTGTTTTTGAATCATTCCTCCGAATTTGATTTGGAAAGTTATCAGGAGGATTTCAAGGATTTGACACTCGGCTGGCAAGGTGGACTAGGTTTGGAGATTAAAAAGATATTCATTGATGTCAAGTACGAAGGCAATTTTAGCAACTTTGGCGACCATATCGTAGTGGCTGGTCAACGCTATGAATTTGACGATAAACCAAGTCGTTTGATATTAACTGTGGGGCTTGCTTTTTAAGTCGAGATGCTGAGCAAAAAGCTGTTACCGTTTTTAGTTGATAAACATTTTCAATGCGTTTATCAACTAAAAATATAACAGCAGTGCATATTGTGCTGCTGGCTATTTACCTTTCATATTTTACTATCACTGAACCTTCCTAGATGTAAGACCACCTTTTAAATACTCCAACCTGAAACAGCTAAAAACCAAAGCTCAATTTGCGGAAAACTTTTCAAAGATTAATTACCAACCCAACAGGGTACTAACTGTTTCACTAATGGCTTCAAAATCCTGATTTAGATTTGGCAATGAAGTCGTTTTTAGGGTTCCACCTTTAGCAAGGGTAAGTAATTTTTCGCGTTCAGC
>JAAUTG010000223.1 GCA_012031785.1 Saprospiraceae bacterium
CATCGCAATTAGGAGTAAGCATAATGTCTGGAAAAACATTGACAAAAAGTGTGTCAGTAATATTACAACCCAAGCATCTGTTATTGTCAAAGTGTAAGCACCTAATTGTAAGTTGTTTTGATTAGGAGTAGTCACTTGATTACACCAAGATAAGTGTAGTTTTGCAGACCACCTGCTGTGATTGTGGTAACATTTACAGTTTCGTTATCTGCATTTACTTGTATCTCGAAGCGGTTAGTAATATCATTTTCTTCTCCTACGTTGACATCAGCTACTCGTTGGCAACCATTAGCATCTGTCACCGTTGCCCGATAAGTGCCTGGTGACAAATTTGTAATGCTGGCAGTAGTATCGCTTCTGTTTTCCCAACGATATGCGAAAGGTGCTGTACCCGCAGTAGGGGTAATAGTTGCTGTACCGTTAGCGGCTACCCCACAACTGGCATTAACAGAAGAGGCGGTTACCGCTAAATTATTTTCTTCTATCAGTTGTGCAGTGGCTGTACCAACACATTGATTATTATCTGTTATCGTTACGCTATAAGTCCCTGCACCTAGATTTTCCAAGAAAGAACCTGTCGAGCCATCGCTCCACAAAAAACTAAACGGTACTCCTCCACTCTGTGGAATGGCAATCACTCTACCTGTATTTTGACTACAAAGAGTATTGCTAGCTACGATATTGACATTGAATAATTGATCTTGCGTAATCACAGTGCTTCCGGTTGCCACGCATCCTCTATCATCCGTCACAGTTACGCTGTAAGTCCCAACTGACAAACCAGTAATACTTTTTGTGGTATTGTTATTGCTCCAGTTGTAGGAGAATGGCGCTTGTCCTCCAAACACAGTATCCACAGTCGCTGTACCCAATTCTCCACTGCATGATACATTGACTGAGCTAATATTAAGACTAATATTTTCTTTGTTGATATTTACAAAAGCTGCTTCTTGGCAGCCCTTTGCATCTGTTACAATCACTTCGTAAGTACCAGATGCCAAATTTCAATAGTAGCCGTAGTAGCACCAGTTGTCCATTCGTAGCTGTAAGGTGCTGTACCGCCAGAAGGAATGATTGTAGCTGTACCTGTGGCTTCGCCTGTGCAACCTGCATTGGTCAATTCAACAGCCAAAGTCAATATGGTTTTGTTGACAGTTATTTCTTTTGATGCTGTACATCCTCTACTGTCTGTAACTGTTACTTTGTAAATACTTGCTGCCAAATTATTGATAGTAGCCATAGTAGCGCCACTATTCCATTGATAAGTATAAGGTGCTATTCCTTCCAAGATGGTAACAGTTGCGCTGCCATCAGGTGTCGCGCTACAACCTTGTTGAGTGCTGCTTAAAGTAAAGTCAAATGCAAATGCCTCCACAATAACAGTATCAGCTTTGGTGTTACCAGCAGCGTCTGTAACTGTGACCATATAAGTACCAGGTGCCAATCCCGTTGCGATTTCGCCAGTTTGTCCATCGCTCCATAAGATACTATACGGTGCTACACCTCCTGTAATAGTAACTTGAGCTGTACCAGCAGCAGGTTTTTCGCAAGAAGGAGTTGCTTGCACATTCAGCATCAAACTGTTCGTTGGAATAGTAATACTCACTATTTCCTCACAACCAGTTCCGTTTTGGTCGGTAATCGTGACGGTATAAGTTTGTCCTGGTTCTAAATTAGTTGCGGTGGGTGTGGTTTGTCCATTGCTCCAAAGATAAGTGTAAGCAGGTCTTCCGCCTGATGGGGTCACGGTAGCAGTATTATTTTGAGCATCAATTTGTACTTCTACATCAATTTCAATCGCAGGGACTTCAACAGAATCCACTGCCATACAGCCTAAAGCATCAATCACTGTTACGGTGTAGCTGCCAGGCGTTAAATTGACTGCAGTTCCTGTGGTTTGTCCATCACTCCATCTGAAAGCGTAAGGAGCTTGACCAGAACGCGGCACTACATTTGCCATACCTGTTCCTTCATTTTCACAAGAAGCGGCTGCATCTAGTTCTATCAATAAATCAGGTTGACGAGTAATCACCACAGCAGCCACTTCACTACAACCGTTATTATCCGTTACGGTCACTTGATAGTTGCCGGCTCTTAAATTAGTAATGGTAGCAGTAATAGCACCATTGCTCCATTGATAAATGTAAGGTGCTATTCCGCTCAAGGGGCGTTACAGATGCTAGACCTGTATTATTTTCTGCACAAGCTATATCTCTTTTGTTCACATCCAAGAGTAATCCTGAGGTGAGAGGAACAACAATATTATCCTCTATGGCTCTACATCCGTTTTGGTCAGTAACTGTCACTCCGTAGATTCTCCCGCGTACTAGATTACTGATGGTATTAACGCCAGAAACAATAGAATCTCCATTGCCTACACGCCACCTGATGAAGTAGGGTGCAATTCCGCCTTCTGGGTTTACACTTGCAGTAATGGCACTATTCGCGTCGCAAGTTCCTGTAAGTAGAAGATTGAGTTGGAGGTCTGGTGGCGCAGTTACTGTACCAGAAGCGATTGCCTCACAACCGTTGGCATCTGTCACAGTGACCGTATAAGTCCCAACTGGTAAGGATTCTAATATCGCACTGGTACTACCATTGTTCCATTGGTAGCGGTAAGGACGAGTACCTCCAGTGACTACGGCTTGCGCACTTCCATCGCAAAAATCAAAACATTGTACAGGTTGTGTCACAACTTCTACACTAAAAGGCGCTTTTACGCTTAAAGTACCCACGGTACTACAATTGTTGGCATCTGTCACTGTGACAAAATAAGTACCAGATGTATCAGGTGAAAGGGTATTGGAGGTATTTCCATTACTCCACAAAAACTGGTATGGGGAAGTACCACCAGTCACATTTGCTTGATAATCTATCGCTGTACCTTCACAAATATCACCGTTTGAGGCAAATTGTATATTAATTGGCTGAGGCTGCACAATAGAGCCTGTGGCAGTAGCTCTAATGCCTAGTGCGTCCGTTATAGTTACGCTGTAAGCCCCCTCTTTTAACCCAAAAATAGCAGCACCTTTGCTGCCATTACTCCAAGCGTAAGTGTAAGGGAAACGTCCACCTGATGGAATAGCCAGGATTTGTCCATTGTTGAAGCCGTTGCAACTAGGATTTGTAATCTGCAATTGAATACGGATGGTATCATTAATTGCTTGATTAACAACACCTAATTTGTTATTATCTTTAGCCGTTAGTGTCAGAAAAGTAAAAATGCTCAATAAAAGCATGATGCAGTAGCGCATTGTAAAAAAAATTTGCTGTTTAGAGAATTGGATTGTTTCTTATCCCCTGTATTTTAAGGGTTTGGTTTTGGTCTTCGATATCTTATACTCAATAAACCAAACCTACTAAAGTGAATAATTGATGATTAATTTTATTAGTTCTTATCAATTACCACTTGAGATTTCTTCAATAATTACTCGTCGCAAGCTCGCTGAAAGTGGGTCATAAACACCAAAGTCAGTACCCATTTTTTCTTTTGTCACCTCATCTACTTCAATAATACCAATTGGGAGTGGATTGATTTGAAGCTTATCTTCGTTGATGTAAGCTGCTAAAGCTCCATTTTTCCAGGTTTTTAAATATTCTCGCACACTATTGATACGACGCTCAGAAAGTGCTTTATTGTAAGTATCAGATGCTCTGGGGCTGGCTGTACCTCGAATACGAAGGGTAACCGTTCTGCCACGTTGTAAATATATTAGAATCGCTTCGGCATAAAGATTTAGTTTGTTATACCCTGTTTTTACTTGATTTTCAAAAAAATCATCCACTTTATTTGAGGCTCCATTTGCACTTATCGTATCTTGTATAGACAAGTAATAGTTTTTTAATCCCGCTTTGTATTGTGGAAGCAAGTCAAGATACTGATCGTAAGTGATTTTGTAAGAAATACTATTGTCTGCTATTCTTGGAATGGCGTTGTGAAAATAAAGTGGCTCTAGTAATGGCAATTCTGGTAAGTTTGGTACCAACACTATATTATATAATGTGTCACAAAATTTCTTACTAGGAGGCGTAGTGAACACCATAGAGGTATCAATATATGTGTTTGAACTTACCACAATTTTATAAGTCTTTTCAGGTTCTACGGATAGCCTAATGTTTTCACCCGCAATATTTTCGTAAGAAGCCACAGGAATTTGAAGTGCAGCATCTATTAGCTTAATATTCACACTATCAATCTTTTCTTCTCTATTTTGTAATCCAAGTCCGCGCACATTTACCGTAAGGTTTTGTAGTGGACGGATGTATGCACGCTGGTTATAAGTTGTTGCTTCACAAAGGTTTTGAGTTAGTATGTTGAATTTATCTGTCGTGTACCCTGTTTTGGATACTGTAAAAACATAGTCTTCGTTAATTTCTAAATCAATAGGAGTGCTGGCTAACACGAGATTCGTACCTCGCTCTCCGAAGCCAGTAGCTGTATAGTAGATGTCATTCAAGCGCTCATCACCGCAATAAGCAGCAATATTGACCTTTACATCTATCTCAACCTCTGCGCTGTAGATGTCTAAGCAACAGCCTTTATATTCTCTATCGTATTTCAATACTTCTTCATCAATACGTTTAGAGGCAAAATAGGATTTCGTGCCATCAGCATTTCTAAAAAAATAAACATCATCAAAACTACTATTGAGCGGATAACCTAATGATTGTGGTTCTTCCAAGTTGCTTCCGTTCCAAATCGCTTGATAAATATCGTAGCCGCCAAGTGTACCACGCTTATCAGAACTAAAATACAATACTTCGCATCTATTATGATAGAATGGCGTAATTTCATTGAATGAAGTGTTGATGCGCTCTACATTGATTGGCTCAGAGTAAGCTAGTGAACTATCCTGAGCAGGGATAATTACAGATTTCCAGATGTCCATGCCACCCTTTCCGTTTGGACGGTCTGAAGCAAAATAAAGCACTTCTATGCCATTGGGTTCTGTACCGATTGCAGGATGGGTAGTATTGTAACCATTTAGATTGATTTTCCCTGAAATAGGTTGACGATTGATCCAATTTCCTGAAGCGTCTTTTTCTCTCCTATAAATGCGGCAACGATGTTGTTTTATTGCAGGAATATACTGACAATCTGTATCGTACATGTATTTCCCATCTTTACTGAATGCAGTATGGGCGTTTTGATCGCCACTTCCTACTGCAGGATTTAAACCTTCACCATTTCCATTTGCTACATAGACATTGAATTTGGCTTTTTGCAAATCCGTAGTATCAGACAAACGACCATAATACAACCTTGAAAAGTAAAGCATTCCATCCAATTCATAGGGTGCAAATTCAGAAGATAAATCAGTATTGACTTGATAATCTAGCCGCTTTAAGTTAGTAAAGTTCTTATTGGGTTGCAATATGGCGCGTTTTGCTTGCTTGCAGTCTTCTATCAATTGTTGTGATAAATCAACATACTTTTTTTCTGTCGAAATAGAGCCAGTGATTGCATCATTTCTAAACCGCTCGAAGGATTGAATCGCTTTATCGTATTCGCCCATCGTCAAATAGTTATTTCCTAACTGAAAATCCAACAAAGGAAACTGAGTACGGTCTTGGTTGAGTGCTGCGATTTCATAATAACGCACGGCTTCAATTACAGCTTCAAAAGAATCAGCAAGTATGGCTGCCATGTACAAAGCCTTCGTATCCGAAGAGTCTCTAACTGCAACACTTTCGTAATAAGCAAAAGCCTTCGTGAAGTCCTTTTTCTCATACGCTTTATCTGCAATTCTTAACAATTGCTTTCGACTAGGCTGCTTGCCCTTGATATGATAATCAGTATATGCTTGTTCACCCTGCCCTTTTAGCAGCGTCAGACCAAAAAAGAAAAAGAAGATAGAAGTATATAAAAGTCTCATAGTTTCTTATTGTAAGAGATTAGAACTTGTTTACTTTATAAGTAAATTGGACATATTTTGGCCGACAATGGCTTTATGCGAGTAACAATATAAACAACCGACAACTCTGGACCACCTCGTTGATTGGTAGCAACTTGGAAGGGCGAAGTATTGAAATCGTAACTAAATGCAGCCTTCCACATTCTGTAACGCAAACCAATCATAGGTATAATAGCATCGTCGGAACGCCAGTTAAGTGCTAACTGCAAAGCTAACTCTTTATCATAATCGGTGTCCAAATGAATCTGACCACCCAAGCCAAAAGCCAGTTCTCGGTATTCTCCCTGCATTTGGTAAGTCCCTTGCAAAAGTAAATCAAGTTGCTCTATTAAGTGAATATTACCAAAAGCATAGGTACTCCAGCGAATGGGTAGCTTTTCTTCTTTCTCTCCTAAGAAAGATTTGTTGGGTTTATTGAAGTGCATTACCCCCAAACCTGCGTCGAAACTGGTGCGCCTTTCTCTTTTAGGTACTCGATAATGCCAGTTGACACCAGCAGAGACATCTGCCATCAGTTTGGTATTATTATTTTGGAAAGACTCTCCAGAAGAAGCTAAAGGGTCAAATTGCCTAGATTCGTTGTCAAATTGCCTATCAAAATATAGATCATCCGTCTCAAAAGAACGCTGTGACAAAGTTCCCATTAAGCCAAGCGAAAGGAACTGACCACGCCCCACTCTACGAGCGTAAGAACCTGACAGACCAAGATTGGTAAGTTCCAACTGAGCGTCTCCTGCACGGTCATTATTCAACAAAAAACCTACCGAAAAAAAGCGCTGTTGGTATCGGTCGTCTAAAATACTTAGGTCAACAGCACCAGAAAAAGTTTGATACTCTACTGGCACAGTATTCCATTGACTACGATAATTTCCAGTAAAACGCAAATCACCCTCAAAAATTCCAGTTAAAGCTGGATTGAGGTTCATAGGAGAGTATCCTATTTGAGAAAAATGAATGTCTTGTGCGGACAAGAAGTACGGTACGGTACAAGACACAAGTAAGCTGATAATAAAGTTTCTTAGCATTTTATTCAAGTTTCTATTAAAACTAACAATTTAAACCTAAAAAAACTAGATACCAAATGGCATCTACCTTTCAGAGGTACCTATTGAATCCTTCTATTGGCAGTCAAATGTTCACTTCTTGTACGCAACAAGAACAATCAAGTTCTGTAAGCTACAAAAATAACATTTAGCTATATCATAGGCTACGTACTTTAGATAATGGCAAAAAATGATTGTGCTTTAAGTGTCTCTAACGCTATTACACTGCGCTCAAGAGGGAATTTTTGCTAGTGTGTGATTGAAGTATGCTTTACAATACCTACGAAAGTAAGGTAAAACTTAGATTTAACTAAGGGTTATAAATTGATTTGTAGATTCTAAGTAATCAAAATAGGGAATGATTCACTCGTATATGCTGCAATATTCTAATTTTTTTTCAATATTCCAAATAAAAATCAAATAATATATTTTTTTTTCGTGCTATTCATTTATTTATGTGAATATTAAATATCTATGAAATAAGTATTGATTAAAAAAATATTTATTGTTTTGTTATTTGTTGTACAGCGTTTGATTATTGGTCATTGCCTTCCTGCTGATTTCTAAAGAAAATAGTAAAAAGCGAATTGGCAAAATTTAATGCTGAACCTGACAAAATTAGAAAAAGTAGCATGGACATCAAAGGAAATGCAAGGCGGGAATGGAAAATGTTAGAAAAAATCGTCACAAAGGAATCTATGAAAGAAGACTTTAAAACCGAAATCGCCTATACCTATCTAGGCACGCTCTTAGGTAGAACCTATAACGAACTTCTGGAAGCTTAGGGCTAGAGGGCGTTAAGCCAACCTATTTAGTAACGTTGAAGATTTTAGAAAAAATATTGAGTTAAAAAGGAGATAGATGGTTTTGGTAATAATGGATAGATAAGTAGGAATTGTGAAAAAATGATGAAAGTGGATGGACGATTGGGAAGAAAAACTAGAAGCAATTGTAACAGAAACCTTAGCCGCAGATATGCGCCTCATCAGTGGTATTCCGCCTTGGGTGCAAATGTATTACGAACGATTATTGGCGCGTATTGGAAAAAATACGGTAAAAGATATTTTTCCAAATTATGCTGTATTTGTGTATGGTGGGGTAAATTTTGAGCCATATCGAGCCGTGTTGGAAACGCTC
>JAAUTG010000224.1 GCA_012031785.1 Saprospiraceae bacterium
CAATTACATGCGCCAAGTGACTTTCTAGTTGCAGCAAATGATGCACATTTCTAGCGATTCTTTTTGTAAATGGAGTTCCTGTTTCATGCACTAAAACATCAGCAGGTGGTAAATAAATTCGCGTCGCACCACCAATAGCTGCGGACATTGCCATTGTGGTTGCTTTAATCATATTATCATACATGTTTTCTTTCAAGCTAGTAACTGCCAATCGCGCTTCTATAATTGGCGCAACTGGAACTGGCACTTCATACTGCTCTAACAAAAATTGCCAAATCAACTTGAAAGCACGTAATTTAGCGATGTTTAAAAAGTAGCTCTCATCTATAGAAATTATAAATTGTGTGGTGTGCCAATTTTGAATAGGTAGTTGCTGAAAATAGTCATTCGCGACAGCAAGTATTGAACCAAGTTCTGCTGCAACTGCCTGTTTACCTTGATGATAAGCAGTTCCGTCCACAGTGGCAAAACAAAATAGGGGTAAGGCGGATCTAATTTGTGGGCTAACTGGAACATATTGTATAGCTGGTGCGCTACTTTGAATGCTTCCCTTTATTTGAGCAGCGTTTTGCTGTTTAGCAGCTATTGTTTGTACAAATTGGTTAAGCAACACTTCATGGTGGGTTGTGCTTATCACAAAATGCGTAGAAATCCACTCATGCTGTATTTGATTGAGTAGCAAAGGCAATTGTGTAATTTTAAAATTGGTTGGCAGATCAAAAATTAAAGCATTTACCCCATTTTCTAAAGCGTTCAAAGCGATTTGATTAGCTGTTTCCACTGCTTCAACCACCACACGTTCTGCAATTTCCCAACTGTTATCCGATCTTTCCATCCAAATAGGTTCATGTAGGGTGTTCAGGTCTTCGCGGTGAGCAAAAGGAGAAACTGCGATTTGCTCGTTCAGTTGCCAATCCAAACTGGAAATTGACGAAGTTTTGAGTTCGTTCTGAATGGCTTTCAACCATGTTGCCTTATCAATACTTGAGAAATCCGAAAATAAATTTTTCATCCATTTATTTTAATTAACTGCTCGCAAAACACTTACATCTGATGTCATGCTTTTGGTTATTTGCTTTTTAAAAAGATTTTTCGTAATTTGTATTAGGAGCTTATCAATTGAGATGGTTCAAAATAATTGTATTTAGGCAAAAGCAAATTGCGTAAAGTTAGTTGCATTCCTAATTTTCTATTCTTACTCAAATACCACCAATAGTTGACCTTTTTCTACTGGACTAGCATTTGTAACCAAAATAGCTTTTATTTGACCATCTGTGGGCGATTTGAGTACGTTTTCCATTTTCATGGCTTCTAAAATGAGTAACCCATCGCCCTTCGATACCGTCTGTCCTGTTTGCACCAAAATACTTTGTACCAGTCCTGGCATGGGGGCTTTAACTTCTTTCACTTGTTGGTTATTGCTACTGGAAAGTCCCATGCGTTGTACTAACATATCTTGTTCATCTAGCACATTTACTAGATACGAATTGCCATTGATAAGTACCTCAAACTGTTTAGGTTGTGTGGTAAAGATATGTGCTTCGTAAGACTGGTGGTATTGCAAAACATGAAAACGCTCATTAGAAAGTGCGATGAAGTCCAAAGAAGTGAGGTCTTGCTCGGTGACTTCAAACTGGTGTTCTCCAATTTTGCAGCAAAAAGCATATTCGTTATTGTTTATGAGTGATTGAATTTCGGTACTTTAAAGAGTTTAAGCACAAATTATTTTTATTTGCAAGTTAGAATAAATTCTATTGCCAAGAACAAAAACCATGATAAAAGGATAGAAAAAACTACAAAAACCTCACTGGTATTGATAGTTGAGAGAATCATGTTCAAAACCGATCATCATTTTTATTCGTTCCAAGTCTTCTGGGGTATCAATACCATAGCTTTCTTCTTGTGTGACACGCACAGAGATAGTGTATCCATAGTCCAGCCAACGGAGTTGCTCTAGGGCTTCAGTTTGTTCTAAAGCACTTATGGGTAATTGTGTAATTTGCAGTAGCGCTTCGCGCCGAAAGGCATACAAGCCAATGTGCTTATAAAAATCTGTGCAATTAAGCCAGTCTTGAGTTGCTGCCTGACGCACAAAAGGTATGGCGGCGCGACTAAAATACACTGCCTTTCCTAAACGATTGATTACTACTTTTACTACGTTGGGATTAAAAAGTAGTTCAGAATATTCTATTTTTTTAGCTAATGTACTGATAGTTAAATTTTTATCAGAAAGTAAAGGTTCAACTACTGCGTCAATTTGTGTAGGCTGAATAAAAGGCTCATCACCTTGTATGTTTACTATTAAATCATAGTTCGGATGGCGTTGACTGACCTCTGCGCAGCGATCTGTGCCGCTTTGATGTGTAGTATCCGTCATTTCTACGGCATACCCCAATTTGACAAGGTGTTCATAAATACGTTCATCATCAGTAGCCACTAACAAATGACTTAATTTATTTGCTTGATGGGCTTGCTCATAAACACGCTGTACCATAGATTTGCCGCCGATATCAATTAATGCTTTAGCTGGAAAACGCGAAGAATGAAAACGAGCTGGAATAATGCCTAAAACTCTCATAAATTATTAGGATTATGAACTTGAAAATTAATAATTTATCTATCCCCAAAAGCAAAGCTACGCTTAAATCTTAAAGATTTAACTGGTATTTTAAATATCATCCCTAACTAGCTCAACAATTGTCAAGTAAAAGGAACTTTTTTACCACCTTAATGCGTTACACACTTACAACTATTACACTATGAAAGGTTATAATCCTTGGTCTTTTGCTACTTTAGTGCTAATTACTTTTTTTTACTATTCATCATCACACGCACAACCCTTCCAGCCTTATCTTTCCCCACAAGATTCTGTCATCTTATATCGTGGAGTTAATAACGAGAATCTATTTAATCATACTGTTAAGCCTAAACAAACCTTGTACTCCATGTCTAAATACTATCGTTGTCCACTAAGTACCATCTACTTTTATAATCCAACCTTAGCATCTTCCAGCTTAGAAGTAGGACAAAAAGTAACTGTTCCCATTCCAAACCGCGCAATTAAAAGATACAAAAAACATCAAATTGATCAAGAAAAACACGCATTAGTGTATTACAAAGTCAGTCCTAAAGAAACGCTTTACAATATCGCTAAAGTGCGCTTTGAAATGCCTGTTGACACCATTAGAAAACGAAACCATTTGAGCACCGATCAGCTTGCCGTCGGTACTATGCTTCACATTGGATGGATGTGTATTGATAGTATTCCTGCGCCCGCTACCATGGCAGTTGATGGTATTGACTCCCCTTTATTTCGAGAAAATGTAGAGTTATTCCAAAGCTATCAAATAGAAAAAATTGGAAAAAAAGAAATTTCGGAAAATGGACTAGCTGTCGTTGCTAGAACCACTTCCAACACTCACCTTCTAGTAGCTTACCATGATAAAGTTCCTGTCAATTCTATTATCCGAATCACGAACCCAATGAAAAAACGTGTCGTATATGCTAGGGTAATTGGAGAAATTCCACCATCTTTGTACCAGAAAAATGTAGCTCCTACCGTGGCAGTTTCTTCTACTATAGCTGAAATGCTAGGCGTGATAGACGGTCGTTTTTACACTTATGTCAAATTTATGAAGTAAATAGTTGCTTATTTAGAAGCATGATTACCCATGTTTCATCCAAATTTTGATTCATCTAGCAACGAACAGGCTGAAAAAGATAAATTTAAAAAAAGCAGGCATTCCCAAATTTCCTTCAAGCTACATTTAACTTAAAATACATCAAACGACAATCAATATGTGGTATCAAAACATACTAGAAGCCATAGGTAATACTCCTTTGGTGAAATTAAATAAAATCGTGGCTGATATACCAGCTACGATACTAGCAAAAGTCGAAACTTTCAATCCTGGTAATTCCATTAAAGACCGAATGGCACTTAAAATGGTGGAAGACGCAGAAGCGTCTGGGAAATTGCGCCCCGGCGGCACTATCATTGAATGTACTTCTGGCAATACAGGAATGGGACTTGCTATCACAGGAGTAGTCAAAGGTTACAAGTGTATTTTCACTACAACGGACAAACAATCCAAAGAAAAAATAGACTTGCTCAAGGCGGCAGGAGCAGAAGTGATTGTTTGCCCGACCAACGTAGAACCAACCGATCCAAGGTCTTACTATTCAGTAGCAGAGCGATTGAGTAAGGAAATTCCCAATTCTTTTTGGTGCAACCAGTACGACAATCTTTCTAACCGACAGGCACACTACGAATCCACAGGTCCTGAAATTTGGGCGCAAAGCGAAGGGAAAATAACGCATTTGGTGGTGGGCGTAGGTACGGGTGGCACTATTTCAGGTACTGCCAAATACTTAAAAGAACAAAATCCCAATATTAAAATTTGGGGTGTGGACACGTATGGCTCGGTCTTTAAAAAATACCATGAAACAGGTATTTTTGATGAAAAAGAAATTTATCCTTACATCACAGAAGGTATTGGAGAGGATATTTTACCTAAAAACGTGGATTTTAGTTTGATTGACCATTTTGAAAAGGTTACAGACAAGGATGGTGCAATTATGGCGCGTCGGTTGGCTAGAGAAGAAGGTATTTTAGTAGGCTACTCGTGTGGCTCCGCACTGGCAGGTCTAATTCAGTTAAAAGCACATTTTACGGCACAAGATGTGGTGGTAGTTATTTTTCACGACCACGGAAGTCGCTATGTAGGCAAGGTGTTCAACGACGATTGGATGCGCGAACGCGGTTTTTTGGATACAGAACTGCGCGTTCGAGATGTGATTGCTATGAAAAAAGATAAACGCTTTTTAGCAGTTCAGAAAATAGAAACCGTTCGACGTGCTTTTGATTTGATGAAACAGAACGATATTTCACAAATACCTATCATGGATAATGGAACGATTGTTGGTGCAATTTCAGAGCGTACAGTGCTATCTTATTTGTTAGATAGTCCACTTCAGAATATCGAAAAACCCATTGAGGAAATTATGGGAGAACCATTCCCTGTGGTAGAAGAAGATTTGTCTTTCAGGCAGTTGGGTAAATATTTTGACCGAAAAATTTCTGCTGTCATTGCTAAAGACCGTACAGGAGCTTATCATATTCTTACTCAATACGACATTATTCAAGCTATGTAATCAGACAACCTCAATTTGTGAGTGTTTAGCAAACTTTTTAATAGCAACTGGTCAATACAGAGGACTAACTACGTAACACCAGTAATAAAGTCAAAACGACTGAAGCTATCTGTAAATTTTTTGAAAAGTTTTGGTTAAAAGTCAACTGCTTGAAAATGGTATAAGAGTATATCCTGACTGTTAATTATCAATCAGTTACGTACCAACTGTAAAAGCTGAAAGTTTTAAGTCATTCGCTGGTAAGCAATAAAAGGCAATCTTGCGCGTTCCTGTACGGAAAATGAGATAACTTTCGGCAATAATTACGTTGTATGTTCTGAAACTTATAACGTTATATTATTTTTGCTACTTTTCCGTGAACGACTAAAAATTCATGCTGTCTAATATTTTTAATTTTGAACAGCCATAAACTCAACATAACAAATATGAGTAAGCGTTTTGCTTTATCCGCGTTAGTTTTATTATTTTTCTTACCACTTTTCTCCCAAATTCCAGTAAGTGTTCTTGTAGAAGGAAAATTAGGTAGGGCTAATACTGCACCAGAAAAAATGATGTGTAATGAAGCTGGAACAATTACAATTAACCCGGCAACCCACGTAGGTAGCAGTACCGATTTGGATTTAGATACCATATTTTTATGTTTCAACGATGCGATACTTATAGACCACAATGCAGGTACAGAAAACTTATCTGGTGACCCGATTCCTGCTACACAAGGGGGTATCACTTATGCTATTTACAGAAATCGTCCCACTATTGACGGTCCAGATTTTGCACCGCTGTCTACTGACGCTGCTATTATTCCAAATTTACTTGATCCTACCACGCCTTTTTTGGTAGCTGCTAACACGGTTCGTTCCAACGATGTGCCGTTTTTTAATGTTGGTATCTTTCAGACTCAACTTAATGGTGGCAACCCCATTGTCGCGTGGTTTGCACCTATTACTGCTGATAATTTTGTAGAACGCACATTTGGTACACAAACGGTATTTGTTCCCGTTTATGAAGGTAACCCAACTCCACTTGGACCTTGCGTGGATGTCAATATTGATCAGGCTTTTGCAGTGGTTTATTTGAACGCTATCAATGCTAGTAACATTGAAGTATCCGATACAGAAAGTTGTTCAGGTTCTTTTGAATTAAATGGTGGACTACCAGAGTTCGACGGTTCTAATTACAACATATCTATTGTCTTATTGAGTGATTCAACTATACGTGGGAGCGTCAACACGCCTAGCGCAAGCCATGAGGATGTGGTGAGAGTCAGCGTACCGCGAGCTGGTGAATATTTAGTCACTGTGAGAGATGGAAAAAGTTGCCCTGCTTCTTTCAATATGACTTTTGGAAGTTGTACAGGCTTGACCTTCAGGCTACCAGAAGCTAATATTTTTCTTAACGGGAGCCGATGTATAGACATTACCGTTTCAGATTTCGTCAATGTAGCTAGTATTCAATTGGCTCTAAAATGGGATCCGTTTCCTATTCGATTTGATTCGATTGGCAATGTCAATCCTTTGCTAGGCGGTGGACAAGGTCTGGATAACCTAATGTTCAATATAGACAACGTACAGCAAGGTGAACTTTCCGTAATATGGGCAGATTTCGGCACCTTCCAATCCATCACGCTTCCTGATGATGCGGTACTTTTTTCATTATGCTTTACTGCTAGAGCGCCAGAAGGAACTTGTACAGATGTTATTTTTAATACACGAGGTACACCCGAAATCAGAGCAGAAGCACCGGATGGTAACGCTTATGGTATCACATTAGATCAAGGAGCAGTTTGTATTTCAAGTGACCCACTTTTCTTACAAACGAGATTTACAGATGTATTTTGTGCAGGAGATAACACAGGCACGATTTCCTTTACGGTCAGTGACGGCTTGCCGCCTTACGCTTACACCCTAGAAGCATCCAACGGCACTGTGGTTGCATCTGGAAACATCGCTACATCAGGTGGTGGCGATACCATTGTGGGTTTAGCTGGAAATACCTATACTTTGGTCATCACGGATAGTGGTAACACTGGAGTAATTAACACAGCAACGAGGGTAATTACTATTGGTGGCGGTTTGCTGCTCGGAGTAAATTTACAGGAAGCTGCACCAATTCGTTGTTTCGGAGAGTCGAATGGAGCAATTCGTGCAGCCATCAACGAAAATGGAGTGAATGTATTAAATCCAGGACCAGAATATAGTTTCCGATGGAGTACAGGCGATACTACCCAAATTATTCGAGATGTTTCTGCAGGTACAACTTACAGCGTAACAGTTACCAAAGATGGTTGCGCTAGAGTAGGAAGCGGCTCAATTAGTTCTGCACCAAGAATGGTGGTAGATAGAAATCGGCTACAAAGGAGAGATGCTACTTGTGAGGATATAAATGACGGTTTCTTATCGGTTTCCGTCACTGGAGGTAATCCGTCTTCTGGATTTTATGGCTTTCAATGGAATGTTACGGGTCGGGATTCTGTCCCTAATGCACAACCTATTCAACTTGGTGGACTTGTGCCAGGTCGTTATTACTTAACAGTAACCGATGACAATAATTGCGAATTATTAGATTCTTTTGATATTAACGCTTTGCGTTTCCTAGAAACCAATGCGATGATAAGTCCTATAACTTGTTTTGGAGGGGAAGACGGCGAAATTGTAGTCAATGGAGTGACGGTTGGCACTGCTGATCCTGTTACTACTTACACATTTAGATGGTTGACTAATTTAGATGCTAACTCGCTTCAAACCGATACTCAAAACAGTAGCACCATTTCAAACTTAAATGCAAATAGTTACATCATCAACGTGGAAGACCAAGATGGATGTATGATAACAGATACTTTTTCAGTTAGTCAGCCTGACCGCATACAACTTCGTGCTTCGGATGTGCGAAATGCAACTTGTCAAGGTGGCTTGATGGAATGGGCG